>NZ_JCACIN010000011.1:0-8073 GCF_059504425.1 Drouetiella sp. | reverse complement strand
ATCTCCGCAATAAAACAGCACATAGGGATCAGCGCGATGATGGTCATTGGCAAGCGTCGCAGTCGGTAGAGTGTTATAAGCTTTCACCACCTTTGCTTGTGGTACTTTCTGAGCGAGTTCTAGGGCTGAACTCACGTTTGGAACTCGTTGAATTTGACCTGCATCGGTTCGGCTGTAGGGATTAGTAGAATCAATAATAATTTTGCCATTAAGTGAGCCAGCCGCTGCCAGAGCATCGTCGGTTGTCCAGTAATAAACAGCCAAGAAAATTACATCGGCGAAGCTGGTAGCCTCCGCGATCGTGCCTGTTCTGGCGCTGGCTCCTGCTGCTGCTACCAACGAAGAGAGTTTTTCAGGATTGCGAGAACTGAATAGAATCTCGTGTCCCGCTTTTGCCCACAGCGTTCCCACTGTTCCACCGATGCCACCTGAACCAATCACACTAATTTTCATTGATTGACTCCATTGATTCAAAAATTCTAGGGACGATGATTTAGGCTTTACTTTAGAATCAAGGGTGCAAGCACAGGAGCCATCAACATTTCGAACTCCAAGTTAGTGGCGCTAACGACATTTTCAACAATCTTGCCATCCCGCAATCGCATTACATGAGTTTCAATGAAGGTAATGTCTCGATTGGTTGCCGCAACGCCGAAAAAATCTTTCGCGTGCCTTTGAATAGAGCGAAAGCGCACGACTACGCGATCGCCAGCCGCAAACAAATCTTCAATCATCATCTCCAAACCCGTAATTGGTGGGAAAGCATCATAGAAAGCACTAAATATCTGCTGATATTCTTCGCGTCCATTAATGGGACCATCGGGCTTCAGTCCAGTGGTGGCTTGCACCTGTTCATCTAGCACTTGTGCGGCAATGCTGATGTCGCCTTTGCCTAAGAATTGCTCAATGAAAGTGCGAGCGATCGCTAAATTCTGGCTCTCAGTCTCAGTCATCGTTGATACTCTCTAGTTTGTTGTAAAAGCAATTAGTAAATAATCTCTGAGTTAGAAGCCGGACTGGTAGGAAAGCAAAGAAGCTTCCCCTCCAGCGTCAGCAAAAAAATCGTGAGCTTCATATCTTTCAGCTTGCACCCAAGTTTTATCCAATGCACCACTAATGTGTCCAGAACCAAATAATCCCAATTTTTATGAGCCTCTTTGGTTTTACTTCCATCGCCAACAGGGTGTCAACTTTGGTGTAAGGGATGATACCTGTCTAGGTGTTAATTCGTGACCGAAGAAATTTGAAAACTATGAATAGCAAGCCTATCAAGGCATAGCTGGTTTTTCTATCTCATGTTTCGGGTCGCATTTTCCAGAAAGACATTTTTTCATACTACTAGAGAGAAATGTTTATCTCAGATCATGCCCAAATTTGGAACGAGAATACAGGATTTCTACGACGGCAAAATAACACCTAGACAGGTATCGTGTAAGGGATCAATGCAATCACCTAAATTTTGTTCCTAACAATGCGTTAAATTTGCTCTGTTGCAGTGGACTTGCAGTGGACTTGCAGCGATCGCCTGCATCAGTTCATCTATCCTTCTTGCCGGCTAGGAACGCTAACGGCTGGTTGTGTCGGTAGTGGTCTAGCTGGAGCGACATAGGGAAATTCGGCTCTCAGATCACTGGGTGGCGGCACTTTATTCTGAAGTAAGGTGTTAAAGAACAAGGTGTAAACAACTGTACCAAAATCATCTTGTAGTCTTCGTCCATTGATGCCCGCGAATCCAAAACTGGCCGGAAGGCTCGGATTAAAGGGAAGCACATCTGGAAAGATCCAGTTTGCTACCATCTGTCCATAACTTGCAGGTTCATCGGTACTTCCTGCAACGCGACAAATTTGAGTCACCAGATCCATTACTGGCTGAGCAAAGTTGTCATAGTCAGTATCCGGATCGGTAGAGTTGTAGAGTAATGACCCTGCTGGATTGTCATTAAACGTTGCAGCAAAATTGGGCTTGCCACAGCGATTCACCTGCGTCCAATGCCCGTGGTCGTTGGCTGAAACTGTTGCATAGAAACCAAAAGGCTCGGTCGAGATGAGATTAAGAGGTAGTTCGGCAACGATCGCCAGCACATTAGTTGCCCCTGTTGTGCTAGCTCCAGTGCTAAAATTCTCCGCATTCCATTCGTTATTTTGAATGGCCTGATCGAGACAAACACGGGCAGCAACCGCATCTAAAAAGAAGGGATCGCCCGCCAGTCCGACCCAGATACGTCCTAGATTGGCAACAGTTGCAATTTCATTCACGGTTCCTCGTCCTGATTCCTCACCTGTAGCATGGGGATTGCGTGCTGCTTCGCTGCTCAGGTAGGTGAGTGTCCAGGTTTGAGGACTGACATCTCCCTGAAAAATGAATCTGAAAATAGCATCAGATTTTGCATCCCCATTGGTATCAAATCGAAATTCGTAGGCTGTTTCGGGTCTAAAGGTATCCCACTGCGGTTGTCCAGTAAAGGGCGAAGGCAGTCCCGCAAGAGGACTAAGCGTCATAATAGCGACAATCGTTTTGGGAGTGTCACCATTAAACAAATAGATGTCACAGATGTTGATGCGGCTATCTTGTCGAGATTCTGGCGAATCAAAATGATGGCTCATAGGGTTGTTTTAACTGATGACTACTTGACGAAAAGTGCTTCGGTGCCTGTATACGGCAGTAATGGAATGACTTCAAATTGCAGGACTCCTGCTTGTGCCATTGGCAACTGAGCAATCATTGCGTTGACCTCTTCTAAATTGTTTGCCTCAAAGAGCAGCACGGCTCCACTTTTGTCAGCAATGTAATGGATGGAACGAAGATGATTGCTGGCGTAAATCTCCCACGCCTTGGCGGCTTCTGGCTTCACGAAGGGTAAGACTTGTTCAATCTCAGTTCCAGCAGTGATGCGCCCGATGACTAGAAATTGCATTCAATCGACCTCATTGATAGACATATTCAACCTGCCAAGTTTCAGGATCTTGGGTGTGTAGTTGCCAGTAGACAGCCGCAATCGCATCGGGATCAAACTTTGTTTTTGGTGCGATCGCTCCGCAAATGGTCACAGTCGCAATGTGAATGCCGTCTGCTTTCAGTTCGTCTGCCAAGCCCAAAGCAAGGTGACGGATTGCCGCTTTGCCCAGCCCTAATGAGATTAGTTGTGGACTCGGATAGAGCGCTAGTCCACCACCCGTTAATAGAATGGTGCCGCCTCGCTGTTGCTGCATTTTAGGCAACACCTGTTGAATCGCAGTGATGGCTCCTACCGCGTTAACTTTGAAGTCTTGCACTAAAGTCTCGGCGGTCAGGCTCATCACAGAATCTTGCTTGAGCATGGCAGCATTGTAAACCAGGACATCAGGATGACCAAGCGTCTGACGAATCTCTACAAAGGCAGCCGCGATCGAGTCGGGATTAGCCGCATCAACGCTAAATCCAGTTGCCTGAATTCCTACATCGTTCAAGGTTTTTGTATACTCAGCCAATGCTGCCGGACGACGGGCTAAGAGTGCAAGTTGATAGCCTTCTCGACCAAATTGCTGGGCAATCGCTAATCCTAACCCTGCTCCTGCCCCCACCACTGCACAAACTTTGCTCATCGGCTCACCTCACTCCACAATGACACGTTGATCGATTCAGACAGTAAGGTATTCGACTTCGCGATGAACTGCTTGAAATAGTTTGTCTTTTGATGAAAATCTAGGGCAGCCTGATTTTCCCAAATGATATAGAGCAGAATAGTCGCTTGATTATCAAAGGATTGGTGCATGATGTAAAGCTGACATCCGGCTTCTTGACAACTCTGTTGAGCAATTTCGTAGAGTTCGTTATGGAGTGTTGTCTCTATACCCGATCGTGGTTTAAATCGGAAGACTAAAACAATCGGTTCTTCCCTCATGTCGCTTGTGTAAGTGAGCAGAAAGAATGGCGCGACCAGCAATAGCAATCACATATGTACTTGCGTTGCTCTTATCCTATGAGGTTTGAGTTAAAGTTGTAAACCGCCTTAAATCCAGATTTTAAGCCAACCAAAGCCAGTCTCAAGATTATGCTTTTTGCCAGATAACTTGCTTAACTTTTGGCTAGGTATAGTAATTTCTAAACAGCTGAAGTACATCTTGGCTTGTCGGCTTGGGTATGACCTTCACTCCTAACTTGTGCAAAATATAGTTGATGTGAAACTTGACTATATTCCTGGGAATGTTAATATATTCCTAGGAATGTTTCTGGACTTTATAATGATTTCTCGCCGCAACTTTATTTTGATGGCAGGGACTACAGCCGTAATTGTGGCAGCAGGCAAGGCAGCAATTGACCTAGACAAGATGCCATCGACTGCGATCGCCGCCTGGTCTAAAGCCGAGTCAATTGACTTAGATATTCGCAAGCGCGTGTTGTCCTATGCAATGCTGGCTCCTAATCCCCACAACATGCAGCCGTGGATTGTTGACCTGCGCCAGCCTGAGCAAATTGACCTGTATTGCGATCGCAATCGGTTGCTGCCCGAAACCGATCCGTTCTCTCGCCAGATTTTGATTGGGCACGGGGCGTTTCTAGAATTGTTGGATTTAGCCGCCAGTGCGGCAGGTCATCGGACTGAGATTACCTACTTTCCAAAAGGTGAGTTTGGCGATCGCATTGACGGCAGACCTGTCGCCTCAATTCGGCTCATCTCAGACGCAGGTCGAGAGTCAGATCCACTCTTTCAGCAGATTCTGCAACGACGCAGTGCCAAAGTTCCCTTTGATACGACGAGGCCACTACGAGTTGAACATGGACAAGGTTTAGCCACTGCCTACACTAATCCGGATTGCAAACTCACTGTAGCTACAGATCAACCACGAGTCCTGGGATTGCAAGGAGTGGTACAATCGGGCATGGAAATTGAGTTACGAACGCCACGTACATACCAGGAGAGTGTGAACGTGATGCGAATTGGAGCGCAGGAAGTTAATCAACATCGCAATGGAATTGACTTAACCGGAGCGCCGATTGGATGGGGGCGTTTATTAGGTATGGTGAACCGGGAAAAGCTGGCTGATCCCACGTCTCAGGCGTTTCAATCGGGAGTGACGATGTATCGGGATATGGCAGAAGCAACGCCTGCTTTTGCCTGGATGACCACGAGCAATAATACTCGCTCAACTCAGCTAGCTGTCGGTCGTGCCTATGCGCGGCTCAATCTCAAAGCGACAGCACTAGGGGTTGCTATGCATCCAATGAGTCAGGTTCTCCAGGAGTATGCGGAGATGCAAGCATTGCAACAAGGGGTTTTGGCGATGCTCGGTATTCCTAAAGAACACACGATGCAAATGCTGATGAGATTGGGGTATGTGGAGCAACCCGATCCTTCACCTCGTCGAGATTTACAAGATTTGCTGCTAACCTGAAAAGCATGAGTTGTCATGATCCTGAAAAACTAAAACAAGTGCTGATTTGGATTGGGGTGGCAAACCAGTTAACCACCACGCGGTTCAATCAATTAATGACTGAGAGCAGTTTGCCATTGCCGCAATTCACTATGCTGAACCATTTCAGTCGCGATCCAGGGCAGGGTCGTACTATCACACAACTTGCCTCAGCGTTTCAGGCAAACCAACCTGCTATCACAAAAACGGTGCAGCATCTGATTAAGAAGTGCTATTTAGATGTCCAGGTAAGTCAGGAGGATAAGCGGGTTAAATATCACTTTATCACAGCAGCAGGTCTAGAAGCACACCAGCAGGCGATCGCCTGCATCCTACCCGATGCCCAACTCATCTTTGCAGAATGGAGTTTTGAAGAGATCAATACGCTGCACCAGTCTTTGTTCCGCTTAAAGAATTGGCTAGATGATCATAGAGAGACACTAGCGGACAACAGCCGTAAAGCATAATTAAACTCAGCGAGGCTATCACCAGCCCCGCTGAGTTTAATTATGCCAATTGCTGAGTCGGTTGGTGAGTTGACTCCCCTTGTATCGTCTTCTGTGCCAAGTTGAGAAATGGGCTTACAACTGAAGAGGAATCATGCTGCCGCCAAGCTAGATAAAGTCCAGTGTTAGGGATCTGCTCCTGTAGGGGTCTGTAAATGACTCCGCTTCTGTGGAAGTTTTGCAAGGAAGCGGGAACGATCGCAATGCCCAATCCTGCTGCCACTAAGCCAATGATCGTCTGCATCTGAACCGCCTCTTGAGCCACTTTCGGACGGAATCCGGCTTGTTGACAACTGTGAATAATCTGCTCGTAAAAGACGGGTCCTAATTTAGCAGGAAATAGGATAAAAAATTCATCTGCCAATGAGGAAAGAGACACTTGAGCTTGGGTAGAGAACGGATGATTTTCTGGCAACGCTAAGACCAGTAATTCATGCGAAAGGCACTCTACATTCAAACCTGACTCGCTGATAGCAGAACGAACAATACCGACATCAATCTGTTTGTCATACAGGGCTTGAATTTGTTGAGCAGTCGTCATTTCATACAATCGCAGTTCTACCAACGGAAACTGTTCTCGAAAGACCCTCAAAATCTCTGGTAGTAACGTATACATCGCAGAGTCAACAAAGCCGATTGCTAACCGTCCTACCTCACCTCGCCCAATCTGTTGGGTTACTTCGATCACCTGTTCGAGTTGTGCTAACACCAAGTAGGAACGCTCTAAAAACACTTTGCCTGCTTCCGTCAGATGCACTTGCCGCTTCGTTCGTTCAAACAGCTTGATTCCGAGTTCCTCTTCCAAGCTCTGAATCTGCTGACTGAGTGGGGGTTGGGAAATGTGCAACCGCTCTGCTGCGCGACTAAAGTGCAGTTCCTCAGCCACGGCGATGAAGTAGTGCAGGTGTCGTAATTCCATCGTATTTATATCTCTAACCTATTAATCTTAATCATATATATATTGGACAGTCACATAGCTGTCTCCTACTGTAAGAGATATGAGGCGCGTCTCATCGCTATTGATACTGGAGAAAACCAATGAACTCAAACAAAAATCGTATCGCTCCCAAAGTTTGGTTGATTACGGGATGCTCAAGCGGATTCGGGCGTGCCCTAGCAGAAGCTGTATTGAAGCAGGGCGACTACCTAATTGCTACTGCTCGCAAATTAGAGCAACTTCACGATCTGATTGAACACTATCCAGAAACCGCAAAGGCTGTCCGTCTGGATGTAACATCGCCTCAAGACATCCAAGTAGCGATTGATACCGCGGTTGCCACCTTTGGTCGAGTTGATGTGCTGGTCAACAATGCGGGGCATGGACTGATTGCTGCACTCGAAGAAGTCAGTGATGAGGAGACACACCAATTTTTTGAAACTAATTTCTTTGGGGCACTCCGTCTGATGCAAGCGGTTTTGCCTGTGATGCGTCAGCAAGGCAGCGGTCACATTGTAAATCTGTCATCCACAGCAGGATTAGTAGGATTTGGCGGAAGCAGCCTTTACTGTGGGGCTAAATTTGCCCTGGAAGGTACGTCTGAAGCTCTAGCTAAGGAGGTTGAATCCTTTGGAGTGAAAGTGACTTTGATTGAACCTGGGGCATTTCGCACCGATTTTAACGGACGCTCTCTGGCAACAGTCGAGCAATCCATTGATGCCTATGCGACCGTGAGTGGTGCTTCATTACAGTGGTTTAAAGAGATGGATGGTCAGCAACCTGGCGATCCTGCTAAAGCAGCGCAAGCCATCATCCAAGCTGTAGAAAGTCCTCATCCCCCGATACGACTGGCATTAGGCACGGATGCCATGAACCTGATTCAGGAAAAACTGGAACGGGTCAAAACAGATTTGGATGCTTGGCAACAGGTGACTGTCAGTACGGATTATCCAGAACACGTCAACTATGCCAAGTAGAGGGATATCCATGATTCATACCAAGACATTTCTGCGTGTTGTTCTAGTCATCGTTTTTATTGTTGTCATGAGCACCACTATCGGACTTTCACAAACCCCCCGCAAAGGTGTCAAAGCGACAGGCAGCGTCATCCACCAACTGCGTATCTACGAGATCTTCGACGGCAATAAAACGGCCTTCCACGAACGGTTCCACGATCATGCAATCGGTTGCGACCCGTATGCACTCCCATTAAACCCGGCATTAAGCAGCATCCTAACG
>NZ_JCACIN010000010.1:0-88396 GCF_059504425.1 Drouetiella sp. | reverse complement strand
GACTATTTTCCAGGTAGACTGAAAACTAGCTTACATTATCTACAACTGTAATACTTAGGACGCAATGCTAGAAAGCAACGTAGAAACAAGCATGACCCCGATCGCAAAGTTCACCTATTGGAAACCGATCGGGGTTGGTTGCGTCATGCCAGACAGGGCTTGTTGAAAGATCCACGCCACAGGAGCGCTGTATTGCCTAGAAATCAGCCGTACAGTCCCGTGACCAGTCACCTCTGAAAATGGTGCCATAGGTCTTGAAGCAGCTGCCATCATTGGCAGTTTGATTGAACAGCTCTCGCTTAGGCTCCCAGAACAAACCTGTGAGCATTTGTCCCCGAACCCTGATGCTTTGGCTGCCCACAGGCAGTGTGACGGTTTGTTTTTTACCGACCACCAGACCAGAGACTTTGACTTCGTTACGTTGTCCATTGGCGGTGTAGCTAACTTGGTAGTCCGCAACATAGCCGCCCTGGTTAAAGACGGTGACTTTGGGGCCAGACAAGGCTAAGGCAGACATGGAGATTGCAGGAACAGCGGCGAGAATCAAAGCTGAGACTGAAGCGATTTTACGTAGCATGTTGTTTCTCCTAGTTTTGTGTCAGTGTTCTTGGGCTTCTGAGGATAGGAACGATCGAAAGTTTTGACTTATGCAAGGTTAGGAAAAATTAGCTAAAGGTTGCGATCGCGTTCTAGAACGTTCCGAAATGTTTGGAGACAAACCTTGTCAATGACACGGGAAAAAATCCAACCCAGAGCGAGAGATTGAGGACTACCGAATTATGAATTGACCCACCTTGAATATTTAACCGTCTGGGTTTGGCATTCGATAGACAGATTCTGTCTAAGTTTCAAAGCTTTTGCCCGAATGCTGAACCTCTCCAGGTCATGGACTGATTAAATTGTTGTCCAATCATTCCTCTGGATCACCCCGATGGGGGAAGGGCGATCGCTCTTCTCCCAATTATTCTGGAGCTATAGCTGATTGCACAGACAAAACGATGTAACCCCAGTGACACAAACCTGACTACCCTATCGTCTAACTGTTCAGCGTTTACTGAACATTCAGAATATGATAGATTTAAGGTTACAAAAGGTTACACATTCACCTGTCGTCATCGTCTGGGAAGGGGTCTGAAATTGAATAGCGATCAACCCTTTGAGCAAATGCACTTTGTTGAGGAAGTGGGTTTAATGTTTGAGCTGGTGGGAATGCCGCGCATGTCAGGTCGAATTTTTGGCTGGCTCCTGATTTCTGAGCCTCCCCAGCAGTCCAACAACGCGCTGGCAGAGGTTTTGCAAGCCAGTAAAGGATCGATTAGCACCATGACTCGGTTCCTAATTCAGCTTGGGTTGATCGAGCGCGTCAGTATTCCGGGCGATCGCCGTGACTATTTTCAAATCAAAGATCATGCTTGGTCGCAGTTGACCAAACAGCGGCTAGTTCAAATTGGTGCATTTCGCAAGCTTGCCGAGCGCGGGCTAGATCTAATGTCAGCGTTCCCCACTCAGCACAAGCGCCGCCTACAGGAGATGCATGACATTCATGCCTTCTGGGAACGCGAACTGCCCCTGATAGATGAACGCTGGGAGCAAGAGCAGGAAAATCGGCGAATGTCTGAAGGCACCTAAAGTCGGTTCAGCAGGCTGGCAAGTTGACCGAGATTCTGGGAACTCTGGATTCAGCGATCGCAATTCAAATTTCAGCTCAAATTCTCATTCAAATCCTCGTTATTTAATTTGCACCTGAGCTTTATGACCATGCAACTCCCTTTGATTGGCAAACTTCAGCGGCCGAATCCCTGGATGGTCGGGTTAATCCTGACGGGATTATTGGGTACAGGAGGCATTGCCTATTCCGTATTGCAGCAGAAGGCGGCAGTTCCAGATATTGCAAGTCTGACGGTGCCTGTTAAGTCTGAGCCACTACAGGTTCAGATTGATGCTAGCGGTACGGTGCAGCCGATTCAGACGGTCAACCTTAGCCCCAAAAACGCAGGCATTGTAGCCAAGCTGTTTGTAGAACAGGGCGATCGCGTCAGCAAGGGTCAGGTTGTGGCGCGGATGCAAAATGATGACATTGATGCCCAGCTCACGCAGTCTAGAGCTAGAATCGCGCAAGCTGAAGCTAGGCTGGCTCAGTTCAAAGCAGGGAACCGCCCTGAAGAAATTGCCCAAGCTGAAGCTAGAGTCTCTCAGGCACGGGCGCAGGTGACAGAAGCTCAGGCTCGCCTCAATCTGGCACAAGACAAACAGCGTCGTAACCAGTCCTTGGCAGACGAAGGGGCGATTTCTAGCGATCGCTTCAATGAGTTCTCCAGCGAAGTTGCAACTGCCAGAGCTAGCGTTGAGCAGTCGCAAGCCAATCTTGCGCAGTTGCAGCGCAGCCTCGACCTGTCTAGAAATGGCAGTCGTGTGGAGGAAGTTGCTCTAGCCCAGGCTCAGCTTGATGAGGCGATCGGCAATCTGCAGTCAGTGCAGGTGAATCAGGAGGATACGCTGGTGCGTGCCCCTTTTAGCGGCACAATTACCCAAAAGTTTGCCAATGTGGGTGCGTTCGTTACTCCGACAACTTCCGCTTCAGAAGCCACTTCTGCGACTTCTACGGCGATCGTGGCGCTTGCCGAAGGGCTGGAAGTTTTAGCAGAAGTCCCTGAAGTAGATATCCAGCAGCTTCAGATCGGTCAGTTGGTAGAAGTCCGAGCTGATGCCTACCCAGATCTGAAGTTTCAGGGGAAGGTACGGCGAATTGCTCCAGAGGCGGTTGTTAGGCAAAACGTCACCTCCTTCCAGGTGCGGATTTTGTTGGTGACAGGGCAAGAGAAGCTGCTGTCTGGCATGAATGTGGATGTTACCTTCTTGGGCAAGCAGATAGACAGCACTCTGGTCATTCCCACGGTGGCGATCGTCACCCAGGAGGGGCAAACGGGAGTTCTCGTTCCCGACAAATCCAACCAGCCAGAATTTCGTCCGGTGACGTTGGGTGTAGCAGTAGGCAACCAAACCCAGGTGCTAGAAGGAGTTCAGCCTGGAGACAAAGTATTTACAGACATCCCGCCCAACAGCAATTGGGGCAAGCAGGAGTAGCGCATGGATATTCTAGAAAGCATCAGTATGGCGGTTAAAACCCTGACCGCAAACAAGATGCGCAGCACCTTGACAATGCTGGGCATCATCATTGGCAATGCCTCGGTGATTATGATGGTGGGCGTGGGGCAGGGGGCACAGCGCTACGCCTCTGAGCAGTTTGAGTCTCTAGGACCTAACGTTCTGTTTATTATTCCGGGCAGTGAAAAAGCGCAGAATCGAGCAACCGATCGACCCCGATCGCTGACCTTAGAGGATTCTGAGGCGATCGCCTCTCAGGTGCCTACCGTCAGCGCCGTTGCGCCACAGTTGCAGAGTCAGCTCTTGGTCACTTATCGCAACAAAAAGGCAGACACCTCGATCACAGGCATCACACCAGATTTCACCGTCGTGCGCGACTTTAACGTAGCGCGAGGGCGGTTCATTACCGACCTGGATGTACAGCGCCGCAACCGAGTCGTGGCGCTAGGTTCAGACCTGGCGACAAAGCTGTTTGATGGCTCCGATCCGATCGGTCAAGAAATTCGCATCCGCAACATCAGCTTTCAGGTGGTGGCTGTCATGGAGGCAAAGGGCGCATTTTTGGGCAGCAACCAGGACGATGTAGCGCTGATCCCTATTACCACTATGTCTAGCCGCTTGGTGGGACGCACCTCACCCTATGGCACCTCTATCAGCTTTATCAACGTCAACGCTAGGGACGAAGCTTCGATCAATGCGGCGCAGTTCCAGATCACCAACCTGCTGCGACGGCGGCATAAGGTCGTGACTGAAAACGATTTCACGATTCGCAATCAGAAAGACGCGTTAGAAATTGTTGGCAATGTCACCGGAGCTTTGACGCTGATGCTGGCAGCGATCGCCGGGATCTCTCTTTTTGTCGGCGGCATTGGCATTATGAATATCATGCTGGTGTCGGTGCGGGAGCGAACGCAGGAAATCGGGCTGAGAAAGGCGATCGGCGCGGCTCCTAACGATATCTTGACGCAGTTCATGATTGAGGCAATTATTTTGTCGGCGATCGGCGGTCTAATTGGCACCACGATTGGAGTGGGCGGCATTACCCTTGTGGGAGCCGTGACTCCGCTCAAAGCAGGCGTCTCTGTACCTGCGATTCTGGTGGCGGTGGGTGTATCGGGTGGCATTGGTCTGTTCTTTGGCGTATTCCCGGCGCGTCAGGCGGCAAAACTCGACCCGATCGTGGCACTCCGCAGCGCTTAGGCGATTTATAGATAGCGATTGATACATACGGATATTCCATGCAAAAAACGATTATTCGCCTCGAACATATCTCTAAAACCTACGGCGCTGGCGATATCCAGGTCAATGCGCTCTCTGACGTTAATCTGACGATCGAAGCCGGGGAATATTGCGCCATCATGGGTCCTTCGGGTTCGGGCAAATCGACTGCCATGAATGTGATTGGCTGTCTCGATCGCCCCACTTCAGGCGCGTATTTTCTGGATGGTCTGGATGTCTCAACTATCCCAGATGGTCAGCTAGCCAAGATTCGCAACCGCAACCTAGGCTTTGTCTTTCAACAGTTTCACCTGCTGCCCCAACTTTCGGCATTGGAAAATGTCGTGCTGCCCATGGTTTACGCCGGGGTTTCTAATGCCGAGCGGAAGGAGAGGGCTGCCGAGGCGCTGACTCGCGTTGGACTGGCAAATCGTATGGGCAATCGTCCCAACCAGCTTTCGGGGGGGCAACAGCAGCGGGTGGCGATCGCCCGTGCTATCGTCAACCGTCCTGTTGTGCTGCTGGCAGATGAGCCGACGGGAGCGCTAGATTCTCATACTACCCAAGAGGTAATGAATATTTTTGCAGAGCTGAACGCCTCCGGAATTACGGTCGTCATGGTGACACATGAACCTGAGGTGGCGCGTCTAACCCGACGGGTCGTTTGGTTCCGAGATGGGCAGGTGGTTGAGTCGCATCTTGCTCCGACCGAGTTGGGGCATATGTTGGCGGCTTAGAGCGATTGGGGTCTGCGGTGGCGATCGCCCCATCTCAGCCTTGAGTTCATCCAGCTTTTGCTTAGCAGGTTTTGAAGATTGAGAGTAGAGTAAGTAGATATACATAAGCAGATCTACGCACTCGACGGATAAGACTATGGCTAGCAGCGAAGCTCAAAATTCGGGGGCGCTCTCAGGGGGAACACTCTCAGGGGGGTCGCTCTCAGGGCGCGAACTACAAATTGTCGAATTGGTTGCTGCTGGCTTAACAAATCAGGAAATTGCTGAGAAGTTAGAAATCAGCAAGCGCACAGTTGATAACCATATCAGCAACATTTTGACCAAAACTTCAACAGGTAATCGCGTCGCTCTGGTACGCTGGGCATTGCAGTGGGGCAAAGTTTGCATTGATGAGGTCAATTGCTGTACGCTACCCATTTTTACTGCCGATCTGCCTCCTGCCCAGCCTTGAGCCGCTGAATAGCCGCCAATTAACCCGCGATCGCTATGGATACCCCAACGCCTCTCGCCTCTTCTCACTCACCGATTTGCTGTCCTCAGCTTCCCTTAGCGGTCTATCAAGAGGTAGCAGCCCACCTGCGTCAGGTGTTGGAGGTTACGGTAGAGATATTGCCGCAGCAGTCCCGGCAGTTTGACTATGCCCAAAGCCAGGTGGGCGGACTGCAAATTTTGTATGCTTCCCCCGTAGATTCTGCCTCTTTACGGCGAGTCGAACAGATTTTGGCGTATTATGGCGATCGCTACGGAGCATGGCAACCGTTAGAAGAACAGAGTTAAGCAGGGTGAATCCGCAAGTGCTAACCTGCATGACACCCAGAAGAAGCCCCCAAAACTATGTTATGAGCGCCATTCAAGCAACACGCGGCACAAGAGACATTTTGCCAGAGGAAATTTCTTACTGGCAGCAAATTGAAGCGATCGCCAGAGATATTCTGGGCAGAGCGGCCTATCAAGAAATTCGTACCCCTCTATTTGAGCAAACCGATCTGTTTGCGCGGGGAATGGGCGAAGCGACTGATGTAGTCAGTAAGGAAATGTACACTTTCCAAGATCGAGGAGGGCGATCGCTGACCTTACGCCCTGAAAATACGGCAGGTGTCGTGCGCGCCTTCGTGGAGCATAACCTCCAGGCTCAGGGGGGCGTACAGCGGCTCTGGTATTTAGGAGCTATGTTTCGCTACGAGCGTCCCCAAGCCGGACGGCAGCGCCAGTTTCACCAGCTCGGTCTGGAGTCAATAGGCAGCGCCGATCCCCGTGCTGATGCTGAGGTAATTGCCATTGCCAACGACTGGCTTCAGGCGATCGGTCTTGAAAATCTGCGGTTGGAGTTTAACTCAATTGGCGATCGCGCCGATCGCCAAAACTATCGAGAAGCCCTGATTGCTTATCTGACTCCGCACAAAGCCGATCTTGATCCCGACTCGCAGGATCGGCTGACCCGAAATCCGCTGCGCATCCTGGACAGCAAAGATCAGAACACCCAAAAGATCCTGCAAGATGCTCCTAGCATTGTGGATTATCTCAGCCCAGAGTCTCAAACGCGTTTTGAGCAGGTTCAGAGCCTCCTCACGGACTTAGGCGTAAGCTATCGCCTCAACGATCGCCTCGTGCGTGGACTCGATTATTACACCCACACTGTCTTTGAGATTCAGTCCGATGATCTGGGCGCACAGGCAACGGTTTGTGCGGGAGGACGCTATGACGGGCTGATTGCAGAGCTAGGCGGTGCAGAAACCCCTGCTGTAGGCTGGGCAAGCGGCATTGAGCGGCTAGTGCTGCTACTGCAACAAATGCAGAAGCCCCCAGCTCAGGCTCTAGATTTTTATCTGGTGTCACGGGGCGATCGCGCTGAGGCTCAAGCGCTGAGGCTGGCGCAAGCCCTACGGCAATCTGGATTTTCGGCAGAGCTAGACTTAAGCGGCAGTGCCTTTGGCAAGCAGTTCAAAAGAGCCGATCGCAGTGGAGCCGCAGCCTGCCTAATTTTGGGCGACGCTGAAGCCGATAGCCAAACCGTACAGCTCAAATGGCTAGCCTCTGGACAGCAGGCAGCTATTTCCCAGGCTGAACTCTTGGCAGATGCCGACGCATTGCGTCGGCAGATTCGGGATGCTCAAGCTGAAGCATAATACTTTGCCGTAGGCTTACGATTCACACGAAAAAGTTTTGTGGTGTGCCTGGTATAGATATCGCCAGTTTTCTTAGGACATTTAGGGTGGGGCGCGAAGCGCCCCACCCTAAATGTCCCCATCTTAACCGCCTTGGCGGTTGCCATATCTCTACATCGCGTCCTGATATATTTTCCACATCTGAGTATAGGCTTGCTCAATTTGTTGGGCAAAGGCTGGAGTATTCCAGAGCGGAGCGGTCTGGCGAGACTGACGAAGGCGATGGGCAATGTTGCCGCGTAGCGCTGTGTCCTGCCCTAGGCGAATCCCCCACTCAATATATTCATCATCACTCCAGGCAATCCCTTCAGTGATTCCTGCATTGATCATCATGGTGTAGCTGTTACGAGCCGCGAACTGTTCACCCACGCGAGTCACGATCGGTAACTCCATCCAGAGGGCTTCGAGTGTAGTTGTGGCTCCGTTGTAGGGATAGGTGTCGAGAACAATATCGGCTAAGCCCAAGTTGGCGCGGTGAGTTTCGTTAGCGACTACATAAGGCGAAAAGTGAATTCGATCGCGTTCCACTCCAGCATCATCTGCGAATTGATGAAAGAACTCTGCCAGTAAAGCGTGATCAATTTGAAAGTTTTTGACCAGAAAATGGCTGTTGGGAACCGCCTTGAGGATTTGCATTTGCAGCCGAATATTGTCTGGATTTGCCTTTAGCCCGGTCTGAGAATTAAGGTAGACGATCGCTTCTGAAGGAATGCCCAATTGGTCGCGTCGTAGAGAGGGCGTACCCACTTCAAAACCATCTACAGCAATATAGGTGTGGGGCAACCGCCAAATTTTTTCGGCATAGTAGTCTTGGGCAGAGGCAGGTAGCACGTAGGGGTCTGCCAAGTAATAGTCAATCGCAGGCAACCCAGAGGCATCATAGCCCAGCCAGCTCACCTGAATGGGTGCAGGTTTAAGGGAGGTGACGGCACAGCTGCCGAAAGCGGTGATGCTGTCGAGTTCGACTAAAATATCAATGCCGTCTTGATGAATCTGATCGGCAATTTCACCAGCAGAAAAAGGAACGAGATGAAAGCGATCGCCATAAGCTCGAATAAAGGCTTGCTGAATCTGATCGTTAGATTGGCGAGTAGAGTAAAGATGGATGTCGAAGCGCTGCCGATCGTGATGCTGCAATAGCCAACGACAGAGCCAGCCAACTGAGTGCAGCCTCAAGCAGTCTGACAAGTAGCCAATCTTCAGGGGTTTTGTCTCAGTGCGGCGGATGAGATGGCGCTGGGAGTAACGATTGACGCGATCAACATGGTAGGTTTGCAGCTCGGCTTGACTTACGGCTGCGATCTGATTGCGAATGGGACGGTTGACGCTTGGATTATCCTCAAAGTAGTTGAGAATCATCCCCATTGCCATTGTATGGTGAATATTTTTTATCTTTAGTGTATCTGGAATTTTAATTGACTGTAGTAACGCTTTATGTTTTTCATAATATTCATAAGTGTCCTGCCAGGGTTGACAGTTCATGATTAGGCTGGTCAAAATATACTGCGTTACAGTAACCTCCTCTATGATATTGCTGGCGCTTTGTAGCAGCCACTTTGCGAGAGGAAGGCTTTCCAGCAGATCAACAGCATTGCCACTCTGCATGAAAAACACCGCTTTAGACACGACCCTAACATCTTCTGGAGCCATCTTCAGACAGAACTTTGCCAGCTGAATAGCCGTCGCATAATGAGATATTTTATGGCTACGATCGGCGATTTCCATCAATCCACGAATCAGCTCTATCAGTTGCCCTTGGGCTGTAAAGTGAGGTTCGCAAGCTGAGAGAAATTCATAAGCTTTAGGATGTTCGTCATCACTTTTGAGCAGGAGGGATATGATCGATCGCAAGGTTTCCAAAGGCACAGCTTCTGAGGTTGGCTCAGTCGATGTTAAGACTGTAATCGCTTCTTCTACCAGCGCATTGTCCAGGCCAATAGCTCCCGCCTTCAGCCCCGAAGCCAGTGCTTTTAGCAGCGTTGCTCGCTCGTTTCCCGCTTCCAGCCTAAACTCGCGCATGTGCTGATGCAGCAGCCACGCGGACTCGTAGGATTCGTTTGCTTCTTGGCGATCGGCTTCAGCTTGCAACACCTGCAACAGTTCTGCCGTCCATTGCTCTGCCTGTTCAGGCTCGGCTTCCATCAGCGGAGTCATCCAGGTCAACTGCGCCTCAGCTTCCTCTCCTTGAAGCAACAGAGCAAGACCTAAATACCAGTAGAGTGTGGCATTGCTAGGGTCATCAGCGATCGCCTGTTCATAGGCTATTGTCGCTTCCGAATAGTTACCCTGTATCCTGTAGCTATCTGCTTGCAATCGCACGTTGTCTATCATGATTAGTTCTCAATCCACACACCTGTTAATATCTTTCCCACATCTGCTGATAGGCTTGCTCTAAGTTGCGAGTAAATGCAGGAGTATTCCACAACGGCGATGTATGACGCGCTCGCTTTAGTCTATGGGATATCTCCTGACGCAATCCAGTATCCTGACCTAAACGAATTCCCCATTCGATATATTCATCATCGCTCCAGGCAATTCCTTCAGTGACACCTGCATTCATCATCATGGTGTAGCTGTTGCGAGCTGCAAATTGTTCACCCACACGAGTAACAATGGGCAATCCTATCCAGAGTGCTTCTAGGGTTGTCGTTGCACCATTGTAGGGATAAGTGTCTAGCACGATATCAGCCAGGTTCAGGTTTGCGCGGTGGATAAACTCAGAGGGTACGCCCGGTAAAAACCGGAGACGATCGCGGTTTAACCCTACTTCATCGGCAAATTGTCCAAAAAACTCTTCTAACTGAGCTAAGTCAGCACGCCAGCTTTTAATCAAAAAATAGCTATTAGGAACTGCCCTAAGAATCTGCATTTGCAGCCGGATGTTGTGGGGATTTCGCTTTAGCCCGCTCTGGGAGCTGAGATAAACGATCGCCTCTCCGGGAATCCCCAACTGATCGCGTCGTAGGGAGGGCGTATGCACCTCAAAGCCATCGACCGCAATGTAGGTCTGTGGCAAGCGCCAAATCTTCTCGGTGTAGTAGCTCTGTGCCTCCTCTGGCAGAACGTAGGGATCGGCAATGAAGTAATCAATTCCTGGAATGCCTGCTGCATCGTAGCCCAGCCAATTGACCTGAATCGGTGCTGGCTTGAGAGCCATTGTTCCGCAGCCGCTTAAACAGGTAAGGCTGTCTAGCTCCACCAAAATATCAATCTGGTCGGCGTAGATGCGATCGGCAATATCTACGGTGGTAGGAGGCAAATCGTGAAAGCGATCGCCGTAACTCATTCTGAGACCGTTTTGAATCCAGTCGTCAGACGGCATGAGCGAATAGAGATGTACTTCAAAATGATGGCGATCGTGATGTTGTAACAACCAGCGAATTAGCCAGCCGATGGAATGCTGGCGTAAACATTCTGAAAGGTAGCCAATTTTCAGTGGCTTAACGGCAGCCGTCCCCAAAGGCACAAAGGACTGATGATATTGCTTTCCCTGCTGCGCTGCCTGCTGCCGAAACGACGCCTGACAGGCTGCCGCAAATTGGTTCCGAATAGGACGGTTGGTGTGCGGACTGTCCTCGAAGTAGAGCAAAAAAGCTCCCATACCGAGCAGATTGGGTAATGCAGCACGATCGCCCTCATTCAACTTCGGCTCCGCTATGGGGCGAACCGCTCTGCCCTCATCCCCTAGCTCCTTCTCCTCTGGGGAGAAGGGGAACTGATCCTGGCTCCCCTCTCCCGTCGGGAGAGGGGTTGGGGGTGAGGGCATCTTCAGCGATGCCAGCAACTGCTTATGAATTTGATAATAATGCCAGGAGTCCTGCCAACTGCCGCAGGTAGACATCAGAGCCGACAGGATCAGATGAGTTGCCAGCACCCGATCAACATAGCTGGACGATCGCTCCAGACAAGCCGCCGCTAGCGAAATACTCTCGGTCAGATTTTCAGTTAGCCCGGTGTGCTGCATCCAGCTGGCGAGCGGCAGCAGTACCTTCACGTCATCGGGTGCAAGCTCGACGCAAAAGCGCCCTAGATCCACTGCCGTATCATATTGTCCGGCGAGGTTGAGGGCTTGAGCTTGAGCTAACAAGAATTCTATGAGGCTTTGTGATCGCGCTACTTCCAATTCAGGCGATTCTAGCAGCGGACTCATCCAAGCCAACTGAGCGTCAGCACCCTCGCCCTGGAGAAATAGCGCCAGTCCAAGCTGCCAGTAGTGGGAGAGATAGTCTGGCTCTAGCGCGATTGCTTGCTCATAGGCAATTGCTGCCTCAGCATAATTGCCCTGCGCCATATGTTGATCTGCCTGCACAGCTATTTCCATCTTTTAGCCTTTTGCCCTTTCAACTACAATCTTTCCCACATTTGCTCATAGGCGCTCTCCATGTCTTGAGCAAATTGTCTGCCGTTCCACAAGGGTGAAGTGTGCCGTGATCGCTTTAACCGATAAAAAATATCCTGCCTCAGCGCTGCGTCCTGACCTAGCTTGATTCCCCATTCTAGATATTCATCATCATTCCAGGAAATCCCTTCAGTGATTCCTGCATTCATCATCATGGTGTAGCTGTTACGTGCCGCAAATTGTTCACCCACACGGGTGACAATGGGCAATCCTGTCCAGAGAGCTTCTAAGGTGGTCGTGGCACCATTGTAGGGATAGGTATCTAGCACCACATCTGCGATCGCCAGATTTGCTCGATGGACAAACTCAGAGGAGACATCGGGCAGAAACCGGAGGCGATCGGCACTCACGCCTTCAGACTCAGCCACATCTTGGAAGAAAGTTTTAATAAATTCGGGATTGGCTAAAAAGCTCTTAATCAAAAAATAGCTGTTGGGAACTGCTTTAATCACCTGCATTTGCAATCGCACATTGTCAATATTCCGTTTCAAGCCTGTTTGAGAACTAAGGTAGATGATCGCATCCCCAGGAATCCCCAACTGATCGCGTCGCAAGGAAGGCGTATGAGTTTCAAAGCCATCTACTGCAATATAGGTGTGGGGCAATCGCCAGAGTGTCTCAGAGTAATAGCTTTGCGCATCTTCTGGCACAACGTAAGGATCGACAATGAAGTAATCTACACCTGGAATGCCAGAGGCATCGTAACCCAGCCAATGAACTTGAATTGGCGCAGGCTTGAGTGCCACAACCCCACAGCCGCCAAAGTTAGTCAGGCTATCCATCTCCACTAAGATGTCAATTTGGTCGTCATAGATTTGATTAGCAATATCCGCAATGTTGGAGGACACATCATGAAACCGATCGCCATATTCTTGCCGAAATTGCTGCTGAATGGGATCTTGTGATGGTCGAGGCGAGTAGAGGTGAATATCGAAGCGATCGCGATTGTGATACGTCAGCAGCCAACGAGAGAGCCAGCCAACCGAATGCTGCCGTAGAGTTCCAGCAAAATAGCCAATGCGGGGTAAGCGCTTGCGATCGGATGCAGTGAGTAAAAGGGGCGATCGAGATTGGTATTTGCTAACTTCATCGCTCAGGACAGTTCGTAAATGAGACTGAGCAATTTGAGCAATTTGATTCCGTAAGGGGCGGTTAGTTTTCGGCTCGTCTTCAAAGTAGAAGAACAGTGAACCTACGGGAGCTAAGTTGGAGAGAAATCCTAGTTTCTGTTCTACGTCCACTACTTCCCCAATAGCATTTGGCATTTGTGCATAAGACTTAATCAGGGCTTGCAACAGCGCCTTGTAGGTTTGATAAATTTCTACGGCTTGCTTCCAGTCGCCGCCACTATATAGCCAACTCGACAGTAGCGCATTGGTTGCAGAAATTTTTTCTGATGGATTAGTCGCTAACTCTAAACATCTCTCCGCCAGCTTGATGCTTTCTAATCGATCGACAATGCTTCCTCCCTGTAGTTGGTAAATAATATTGAGCAATATTTTGATGTTATCTAGAACCAAAGGGATCGCTAGGTAATTTAGTTTTGAAGCGATCGTGAATTGAGAATTTTGAGAATGTCGCGTAGCAGCAGCTAGCACCCAATCAATCCACTCCGTGAGCTGTTTACCCGACAGGTACGGAATGCAAGACTCCAGAAAATTAAGCGTAGCGGCATGTCCAGGATTGAGCTGAAGCAGCAGTTGGCTGACTTGCAGTAGGCGATCGGGACAAAGAGCTGCCGCAGAAGAAACCGTTTGCAGACAGTGGATTATTTCTGGCAGCAAACTGTCTTCAAAGCTAAATATTTTTGCTTGCAATGCCAACCCCAGAGTTCGCAATAGATTGTCTGTATTGTTAGGGGCAAACTCTCGTAGGTGCTGCCGCAAGAGCCAAGCCGTCTCGTAGTTAGAAAGAGTCTCTTGCCGATCGGCTTCCACGCTCAATACATTGATGAGTTCAAGCGTCAATTGTTCTTGCTGGACTTCCGATTCTGCTTCCAAAATAGGTGTCATCCAGGTAAATTGGGCTTCAGCTTCCTGACCTTGCAAAACAAGTGCTAAACCCAGATGCCAGTAGTAAGAAGCCTGTGCAGGATCGTCTACTAACATCTGCTCATAGTGCTGACTTGCCGCCTTGTAATTTCCTCCTGAGAAATAGATATGGGCTTGTTGTTCTATTTCGGTTAATGAGGGGGCAGTAAGAGAAGAATCAGCATTCATGATTATTTTTCAAAGGGGGATGACCATCGGTGGCTAGCCCGTATTATGCCCTGAAATACAAAAAAGCTATCCAGTGACTCCTGGATAGCTTTTTTAAGTAAGTTGTGTTGTGAAGTATTACGGCTCAACAGCACAGATCTGCGAATACATTTGCTGAGGTTTCAAACCTAGCGCATGTTGTTGTCAGGGGTAGCGCAGGTTGTGTCAGCCGCTCCAAAGGTGATGGCAGGAGCTGTACCACTGGGGGCAGTAGATTGACAAGCGGCTGCGGAAGACTGACCAGTCGTAGAAATTACCTGAACACCACCTGCATAGGAACGCAGCGTGGTTGAATCATTAGGTATCGCTGTAAAAGTGGTGTTCGCTGCTGCCGCAGGGGTAACCGCGTAATCGTAATCAACGGTGGAGGTAGGAATACCAATTTCCAAAGCAGCGATCGTACCTGAAAAAGCGGTCTTCTCAATCCGGTAAGCTTGCTGAGCACGGTTTACGGAACCGACATAGCTCTTGGCTTCAGACTGTTTCGCTTTAGCAGCTTGGTTCAAGAAGGAAGGCAGAGCGATCGCAGCTAGAATACCGATGATGATGATAACGACCAAGAGTTCAATCAGCGTGAAGCCCTGTTCGCCTTTCTTGCGACCGAGCATGTGCTGAAGAAATTTGGCTTGAAATTCAGATTTCATGGGGTGAGTCTCCTTGAGTTGCGGGATTTTGTGGATTTGTAGCTCCTAGGTATAACTTGCCCACCTTTGTCGGATTTTATATCACCCTGCTGAAGAAATTGGAAAATTGATTCTGTCTAGTTGAGCGTTATCTTAGGGCAGCCAGGGATATTGGCGAAAATCGGGCGATCGCTTTTCTAAGAACGCCTGTTTGCCCTCGGCACCTTCTTCGGTCATGTAGTAGAGCATGGTGGCATTGCCCGCGAGTTCTTGCAGCCCCACCTGTCCGTCACAGTCGGCATTGAAGGCGGCTTTGAGGCAGCGAATGGCGATCGGGCTTTTTTCTAGGATTTCCTGCGCCCATTGGATGCCTTCGGCTTCGAGTTGGGCGATCGGCACCACACAATTAACCAGACCCATTTCTAATGCTTCTTGGGCGTTGTACTGGCGACAGAGATACCAGATTTCCCGCGCTTTCTTTTGTCCAACGATCCGCGCCATGTAGCTAGCCCCAAAGCCACCATCAAAACTGCCGACTTTGGGACCTGTTTGTCCAAAAATGGCGTTGTCTGCGGCGATCGTCAGATCACACAATAAATGCAGCACATGCCCACCGCCGATCGCATAGCCCGCCACCAGCGCAATAATCACCTTGGGCATGGAGCGAATCAGCTTTTGCAAATCCAGCACGTTGAGCCGGGGTACGCCTTCCTCATCGATGTAGCCTGCATGACCTCGGACGCTCTGGTCGCCGCCAGAGCAAAAGGCGTGGGTGCCGTCGGGGTGAACGGCTCCCGTCAGCAGCACGACCCCAATGCGGGGATCTTCGCGGGCGTTGATGAAGGCATCGTAGAGTTCAACGATCGTCTTGGGACGAAAGGCGTTGCGCTTGTGGGGTCGATTTATGGTGATTTTGGCGATGCCGTCGGCTTTGTGGTAGAGAATGTCTTCGTAGGGTTTGGCTTCGTTCCAGTCGAGGGGCATGGATCAGAGGAGGAAGGACGAAGCTCATTATCCTCAGCAATGCGTCCTAGATACAACCATTGATGATGATCTAGGTGGGTGATTATCGATCGCGGCTAGTGGTCAAGGCAGTGATTACCATGTAGGCAACCCCCGCAGCCAGCCCAATTTGCCAAGCGTGAGGCACCAAGACATATCTCACCCAATAGCCGAAGCTGTTGGCGATCGCGGCAATAGAGGTTAGACCCCAGCCCAATGCCTGTAGAAGAAAGTAGCAAATGGCGAAGATTCCGGCAGCGCGAACGAAGGGGTTGTTAAACATAAAATTGCTCTATCAATACTGATACCGATTTAAACGAATTTGTGGGCACATCGAACCTCGGAAGGGGCTTGGCATTGCCAAGCCCGTACCGGGATCTGTCGTGGTTCCAATTCAAATTAGTATGACTTTGATGGGAAGTAGCCTGTAAGTTGGTTGTCGATCATCACCTAAGACGTAGCCAGATCACTTGCTGATACGTCGTTAATTTAGCTCTAAAGTTCCCTTAGCAGAAAAATCGATATCGTGACTTTACTGATCCGGCAATTCTCGCTGCACAAATCGCCCCAGGTACAGCACCAAAAATTCTTGAACGGCTTCAGGATGGAGCTGATCAAGGGCTTCCAAAATGTCTGGGATAGATTCAGCTAGAGGATCTCGGAGTTCATTTACCCAATAGTGTACAGTTGAGCGTCCTATGCCCATGGTGATTGCAAGCTGGTTTTGATTAATACCGTAGGTATCAAGAACTTGTTTAAGGGCTTTCCCAGCTTTTCCCATGTACTCGGTTGCGTCAGGAGAGCATAATTCAGCAAATGTTCACAACTAGGAATTTCTGATAAGATAGATTTGTTCCTACTTGTGAGCAAATGCTAAAGACATTTGATCCGAGTTGAGGAGCAAGCTCAGTCAGAAGCCAGTCCGGAACCGTGGAAAGTAAGGGACTGGCTCTGATGTTCCTAGTTGGAGACATTCACCATTATGCCGTATCGGGAACGCCTAAATTACTGGGCGATCGCTCGTCTTTTGCCTGCCCAAAATTGGGTGATTATTGCGCGATTTCATCGACGATCGGATGCTGAGGGGCATTGTGCTTTCTTGAGGCGATCGATCCCTGATGCGCAGTTCAGAGTTGTGTTTGAGCTTGCGGAGGAGGCTTAAAGATACAAACCTACTGCACGACCTGAAATCCAAACTTCGCACCTTGGGGGGCAGCGCTTCCGGAAGCGGCTTCTACTAGAATCGGTTTCTCGGTGCGATCGCCTGTGGGGGTAAATTGCAGTGGCTCTCCGGCGGTTTGGTCGGCAGGGAGGTTGAGCGATCGCAGGGCTTGAAGTACGGCAGGGCGATCGATGGCGGTGGCTAGGGCGGCAGTCAAGGCCTTTGCGGCATCAAAGCTGCTGGCGGTGCGCCAACTTACCTGACCAAGCCAACGCTGAGCTGCGGTTTGGGCGTAGGCATTTTGGGGATACCAGGGCACGGTGAGAACTAGCCCTTTGACGGCATCGCCCCCGTCGGTGAGCGTAGCAGGGTTATAGAGGGCATCGCCACCCAAGAGCTGCATCTGCTGAGCGGCTGGAAGCTGGGCGTTTTCGCGGGCTACGGCGATCGCCACTGAGGTGGTTTTGGTGCTGGGAAAAAGCAGGGCGGCTCGGACGGTACCAGCCGCGCCTGTGACGGAGTTTTTGATATCCAGCGAGGGGCTAGAGAGATCGATGGGGGGCTGGGGCACCTGTCCGCCTAGCTGGGTAAATTTTCCGGTGAAGGCTTGCTGAATGCTGTTGCTGTAGTTGCTGGCAGAATCGTAGAAGACGGCAACTTGCTTGATATTCAGCCTGTTGCTGACATAATCAGCAAGGGTTTCACCCGCGAGTTGATCGGAGGGGACGGTGCGAAAGAAGGTTTTGCCGGAGAGGACGGTGCTGGTGCTTGTGGGGGAAATCATGGCGAGTCCGGCACTCTCGTAGATCGGCAGGGCTTTGGCGGTGGTGTCGCTGGAGTTATGCCCAATTACGCCCAAAATATTGGGGTCGCTTGCCAACTGTTGGGCAACGGCGGCGGCTTGCACAGGGTCGTTGCTATCGTTGACTAACATGACTTCTAGGAGGCGCTGGCTGGCTCCTCCTGCGGTGTTGAACTGGGTTTGAGCATCGGCAACGCCGCGCAAGATTTCCTCGGCTGAGGTTGCCTGGTTGTCGATCGGCACGACTACGGCGATCGTTAGCGGGTTTCCAGTTTGGCGGGCGCGGGCGTTGTTGGCGTAGAGTTGCGGTTCGGGGTCGTTGGGGGAGCTGCGGGTGGCTTTCTCAAAGGCAGTGATAGCCTGGGCGTAGTCTCCTTGGGCAAAAGCTGCGATGCCTCGATCGCGGTCAAAGTTGCCTCGGTAGGTGAATAGAGTGCGTTCGCCGCTGCTGAAGCGATCGGTGGGAGCGGCGGTAAGGGGGGGAGCGGGAGAATTAGGGGAGGGGGAATTGGTGGCGATCGGGGAGGGGGATTTGCCTTGGAGCTGTTTCCACACAAACCAGGCTCCTGCTCCCAAGAGCGCCAGAAGTAAGGCAGTGATTAGTCCTGCGGCAAGTCCTACGCCTGTCCGATTGCCTGATGGGTTGGGTGCGGCGCCTGCGGCTGGGCGTTTGCCTTTGGTTTCGATCGCTTCTCTGGGTAAGCCGCAAATGGCGCAGTCGGGGCCAAAGTTTTCGTAGGGCTGGTGGGCGAAGGCGTTGGGGTAGTCTTTGCCGTCTTTAGGTTTGCCTTCGCAGAGCCAGCTTTTTGAGGTTGTCACGATCGGTTGCCCTGATGAGTGGTGGTGGGGTGTTGGAGAATGCTGAACCTGGGATTTAGGGTAATTAGGTTTTAGGTGATTAGATTATCTCATAATCGTTTGGGGAAACAGCCAACAGCCTTGGGGGTCTCCCCCAAACCCCCGGCAGGGGACGATGCGCGTCCCCCACACCCCCTCCGCATGAGATGGGTGTCTGTAGTCGGGGGCGCTTTGCATTGAGGGGCGATCGGGCGTTTGGGTGGGCAATCAGTCTGGGGCTTAGTCAAGCTTTAGGGTTAGCTGACCTTTGTGAGTTTTGTGCCGCATTTGGCGCAGAAGTTGGAGGTGGCTGGGTTTTTGAAGCCGCAGCTTGTGCAAAAGACTTGGGTTGCAAGATCAACTGCTGTAGGGGGGGCTTTTGCAGGGCTATTACTTACGGTTGGGGGCTGGGAGGGTTCTGGTGATTCTGCTCGGTCTGGGGTTTCGAGGGGGGCGATCGCCGTTTGTAGTTTATTCTGCCGAATTAGCTCCAGCAGAATGTCGGATTCGCGGCGATATTCCAGGCTGTCTTTGCCGCCAGCTTTGGCGAGGTCTTGCTCTCGCTGCTGGAGGTAAGTCATGATTTGCTGAAAGAGGGCCTGTTTTTGCGGTGGGGTTTCGGTGAGGGAGAGGCGGCGCGTCACTTGCTTTTGAATTTCTTCGCGATCGGGTCGGCAGGCCAGCACTTCTAGCACCTGGGCGGCTTCTTCCCAGCTTGAGGCAAGGTCAATATTTTCGGTGCCAATTTCGGTGCCGCGCGTGTAGCGAATCACCTGTTCCTGGGTGCTTTGGTTGACATCTTGCCGCATGACGCGCAGGGCGCGGGCTTGGACGACGAGCCTCAAAATATTGGGATCTTCGGGGAAAACATCCCAGAAGGGCGGCTCTTTTTGGATATGGACGGGAATGGGCAGGTCGCGGTTCTCGCCTCTAAGCTGGGCGCGTTTTGCCAGAATAATTTGCCCTTTCCAGTCCTGGTAGGACTGGCGGAGCTGGGGCATGCCTTCGATGCAGCGTAGGGAGAAGCCGCCGATTTCCTGGACGAAGACGACGCGGTGGCGTTCGTTATCGCCGAGAGGGGTGATGGCATCGCTGCTAGGGACAAACTCCTGAATCATTGGGATCAGCTTTTTGGCGGCTTCGTTGGCGGTGTTGCGTCCGCCGATTAGGGCGACTTTGGTGTTTTGGGCGGGGGTGAAGCCTGCGTCTTGTCCGGTCATGACGGCACGAGACAGCAAGATCATCGGCTTGGATTTGTTGTAGGCAATCCGCAGGTTGTTGGTGATTTCGGCTTCGTCGTTTTTGTAGAGCTTAAAGAGGCGATCGCAAGCCGATAATTCCGTCTTCAGCCGACTGCTTTCAGGCGCTTTGGCAATGACTGACTGGGCGCGATCGTGAATAATTTCGCGGAAGTCGTCTTCCTGCACGTCCGAGAGGCTGGGCAGGTCGAACAGCCGCATTACCTCGTCGTTAGCGCGCGTTTCCTTCCAGAGGGGGCTGGCTTGCCGCAGAATGTCCTGAGACAGGGTGCTGCACAGCCCGTTCATGCCGATTTCGTAGCGGGTTTTGCTGCCTTCGGTGGCTCCGGCTTGCTGTTCGATTAGGTCTTGGTAAAGGGTGTTGAGTTCCTGGCGATCGAACAATTTAATCCCATTAATTTGCAGCGCGTCGGCGTTGTCGGCTTGCTGATTGGCTTGGTTAAAGAAGTGGTCGCGGGTCTGGTTCAGCTTTTGGGTAAAGCGGGCGAAACGCTGTTCTAGGGCCTGCAGGTGCTCTTGCAGACGGGCGATCGCCTCTAGTCCCAAAGCCCGCGACTTGCGTTGAATCGTTGCCGATAAGGTGCCTTCAATGCCCTGGAGCGCGGCATCGCTGAACTCCTCCATCTTGGCCTGCTTGGTCACGCCAAATTTGTCTTTGAAGTGGGTGATATCTTGCAGCGCGGCTTCGTACTGACTCTGGCGGTTGGTTTCGTTGGGCTGCCAGGTCTTTTCCATCTCGCGGCGATAGCGTTCGGCGGCATTGTCGAAGATTTGCCGCACCGCCAGGATAAAGGCATCAGCAAATTTAGGCCCTTGCGTCCGGTCTTCCAAGATGCGGTAAAACTCGGTTTCCAATGCCTTTCTACCCTGCTGAATCACCTTATTGCGGTTGTCGTACATCTTTTGCAGGTAGTCGCCATGCAGCCGCTCGTCGGGGCTGAGTTCGCGGAAGTGCGCGGCGCGGTAGTCGTCTACTTTGGGCTTCAGATAAGTCTCCACAAAAGAAAGGATCTTGCCCTTCTCTGCGCCAATCATGTTCACCCCTTGCTGGGTGCATTGCAGCTTATTGTCGGTAGCAATCTCGTTGCGAATGCTGTTCACCCAGGCAGAAACTTCGGCGGTATAAGGGCGATCGCCAGCCGAGGAAATATCGGTCAGCAGCTCCATATCCGTCAGCCGCATGGTTTTGAGGGCAGCCTGTACGGTTTCCAACATGCTGGGCGGAAGCTGCACGTCAGGATTGAGCCACCAGCGGATAAAGTCTGTGGAGAGGCGATTTGCCATCGAGGTGCGAATCTGGGCGATCGGGATCTCGGCAGTCGAAAGCCCAAAGCTCATAAAGTTCTTGGGATAGCCGCGCCCACCCGGATCTTGCGATGCCCAAGCCGACTTAATGTTGTCGCGGATCGATCGCTTGTGGGGGGCAAAGTCGGAGGTCAAGTCCAGAAAGATATTCTGGGCGATCATTTCCCGCAGCTGCTCTAGCGAAAAATCGGACTCGCCGTTTTTAGTGCCCACCAGATAGGTGTAGTCGGCAGGGGCAGAGGCGTTGCGAACTTCATCGATCAGGCTTGCGCCAAACTGCCCGACATATTCGGTGCGGTGGTCAGAAAAATAGCTCAGCTCCATCAAGGCCGCGTAGCCGTTTGCCAAAACGCGATCGCCCACATCAATGCCCGAAAAGGCCGTCGGCATCGGCACGATCGCTGTCACCAGCGGGCTAGATTGCCCCTTTAGCCAATGCCGCGCACAGTAGCAGAGGTCAATCAACATACCGCTGCCTGTACCGCCCGACAGTGAGCCTGTGACAAACACGTTGATCTGGTTGTTGCTCACTTTCACGCCGTAGCGATCGAGCATGAAGTTTTCTTTGCCCTTGACGCGATCGCAAGCCTGGATAAATTTCTTCTGAATCGCGTGATAGTTGCAAAAGAAGGCAAACCGACCGCAGGCGCGAATCTGTCCGGCTCCTGCCTCCAGGGCGTTGATGTTGCGCTCTAGCTCGCGGGGAAACCAGCTATCGATCCAGGGATAGTTATCCATGTTGGCAATCATGTCTTTTACCTGACTGCCGCTGACGCTCGCCCAATGCTTTTCGGTGTCTTTGAAGGGCGACCCGGCGGCTAAGGGATTGGTGACTTTATAGTCGCGATCGGTATCCACTGTCAAGAAGCTGAGAATAGGGAAGTTCTTCAGGCTGCCGTAGGTTTCCTCGACGAGCCGCCGCACCCGCGACAAAATCTCTGTCCCCGTCCCGCCAATGCCAATAATGACGGTCGGAACCATCGTTTTTTCTTCAACCGCAGCCATGAGGAAGTTCTCCCAACAAATTGTTTAGCTTTGAATGAGGCGATCGGGCGGCAGAACAGATGCTGACCCCAGGATAAGCTTCTATCTTACCGATTCAGCCTCAAATTCGACAGAGTAATGGTTGAGAGCTATCTTTCTATAGCTGGGGCGATCGCCCTTGTGGTTAAAATTGAGGCACTGGACTTGAGAATGCCATGAGAACTTTCACCGCAATTGTTGAGCGAGATGCTGACACCCATCTCTATGTCGGCTATGTTCCTGGCTTCCCTGGAGCGCATTCTCAGGGCGAAACTTTAGACGAGTTACAAACCAACTTGCAAGAAGTAATTGAAATGCTGCTGGAAGATCAGCAAATTGTGTTTAGCACAGAGTTTATTGGCACTCAACAGATTGCAGGGCTATTTCATTCTAGTTAAGTGCTTGATAGGGTAGTTATGTCATCTCTCCAACTGTGATACCAGATGTCCCAACTTGCCATTGTCGAAGCCTTTGCAGACCTTTGTGATACTCGTCGCACAGCCGGACAGCGACATCAGCAGGCACTTTGTCTTGCCCTGTTCACCCTAGCAGTTACGGCAGGGAATCGAGGCTTTTTGGCAATTGGGGATTGGCTGAAAGCGTATCACGTTGAATTAGTTGCCCTGTTTCACCCCCCCAAAGACCGCTTGCCCTCTTACAGCACAATTCGACGGGCACTTTTGCGTCTAGATTACCGCGAGTATGCGGCTCGTTTAGCTCAATTCTTCGGCATCGACCCCTTGCCTGGAGAAACCCTTGCCGTCGATGGTAAAGTGTTGCGTGCTTTTTGCTGCCCCGTCCACACTTGACAGTAACTCACCATTTACAAACATTCTCTTACTGACCATCATCGTAATCAGGCATAATTTCTTCAGCATTCCGCAAGTGTTGGACTGCAAAACCACTCACGCCTAATACAATGATGCCGATTGAGACTATGACATAGAGAAGTGCAATGCCGCTACCTGGGCCGACGCCCAAAATGGGAGAAACAAGTGAGGATAGAGTCCCTCCAGATCTTAGGGATGGCTCAAAAATCTGATCGGCAAGCGGCCCAGCCAGCAGGCTAGCGATCGCCGCAATCACTAGCCCAATGAAGTGATCAGCCGCAAAGACCCGTCCCTGTAATTTTGGAGCAACTTTGGCATACCAAACCGCCGTGTAGGAACTGAAGACAAGCGGTGAATGTAGCGATGCACAAAACTGGGCTGTAAACCAAATCAAAGGTTGCTGACCCATACCAAATATCATGTTGCTCACGCCTGTTCCCACGAATCCGATCAGCATCCCTCGAATTTGAGATCGAAATCCTCCCCAAATACTCAAAATTAGTCCCCCAATGACTCCGCCCACCCCAGAGGCAGCAACCGCCATCCCTAGCACTTGAGCGTTACCCTGCGTGCGAGCCAGGATCATCGGTTCATATAGGGCTTCTCCCAGTTGACTCATAAAGACAAAAGCAGAAAGTACAACTACCATCGACACTAAGCTGAGCCTAGACCCGATGTAGCGAAAGCCAAAGGTGATTTCTTGCCAAATTCCCTCGATTCGCGGTTCCTCTGATCCTGGTTCTGAGTCATTTTTAGAAGAAGGAATACGCACCAGCAGTACCGTAGAGATGGCGATCGCAAAGGTGGCTAAATCAATCAGCGTAATGCCTGATAAACCCAATTTGGGATAAAGTATTCCTGCCAAAGCGGGGGCAACAATCGCGGCACCTGATCCAACGAGTGACCCCATGCTGTTCGCACGGAGATACTGCTGTTTGGGCACAATCAAGGGAACGGTTGTAGTGTAGGTTAGCATCTGGATATGCCCAAAGCAGCCGTAGATTGCTGCAATGCAGTAAAGATTCCAAATCTGTAGATGCTGAGCGGCAGCGAGTAGCCCGACGGAGAGAGTGCAGCCCGCAGCCACTCCATCACTTAGCACTAAGAGCAGCTGACGCGGAACGCGATCGACCAGGATGCCAGAAAATAAAGCAATCCCAATTTGCGGAAGTTGAAAAAAGAAAGCGATTAGAGCGATCGCCGTTACAGATTCTGTAAGGTGCCAAACCCAGAGGGTGAGAGAAAAGTAGGTCATGCCGCTGCCGATGGAAGAAGCCATCTGCCCCAGCCAAAGAATGACAAAAGTACGCACGTTGAATTATTGAAAGTTGCTGTCAGCCTCAAATCCTGAAATGGCGATCGCACTTGCTGCTGCATAGCATGAAGTATGACTAATGCTCAGTAACCAGCGGTCAATTCCAAGCTTTGCGGCGATTTCCTGACCCCTAGCCGACAGGACAATAGTAGGTTCACCCCTGGAAAGCTGTTGGATCTCGATGTCATGCCATAGAAAATGCCAATTTTCTTCAAGATCGAGGATTTTGAGAACTGCCGTTTTGGCGGCAAGGCGACTTGCAAAATACTGCATGGAGTTTGCGCTTGTTTTAGACATTTGGCGTTCTATAACTGTAAAGTATTGCTGTTCAAATCGTTCACCAATTTGTTCTACAAACTCTTTAATTTGCGATACTTTTACAACCTCAACGCTGTTAATACTACACATCAGGCTGTAAAACCAAGTTAGTTAGCATTGTATTCATCTTATTGACCGATTCAACATATTCTTTCTGGGTATCTGACTCAGCCACAATACCTGCCCCAGCGTTCAGATGAATTTCATTGCCGTATTGATAAACCGAACGGATAGCGATGGCTAAATCGGCTGAGCCATTGCTGTCTACCCAACCAATACCGCCCGCATAAATGCCTCTGGGTTCATCCTCTAGGCGATCGATCCAATCCAACGCCCGAAGTTTATCAATACCCGTCACGGTAACGCCGGGAAACAGCACCTTCAATGCATCCCACAGGGTATGGTCAGGCTTCAGCTTGCCGCCTACTCGCGAAGATAAATGCTGCACGCAGCGATATTTCTTGACTTCCATGAAATTGAAAATCTGCACCGTTCCGGGTACACAAACTGAGGTAAGTTCGCTTTGCGCTAGCCAAATAGAAAGGGCATGTTCTTTCACCTCTTTGGCATCCGTAAAGAGTTCAGCTTCCAAACGAGCATCTGCTTCGCTGTCCTCTCCACGCGGACGAGTGGCGGCTAACGGATTAGTGATCACCGCTCCATCTTCGTAAACTTCCATCAGAATCTCAGGGCTGAACCCAACGGCACGCACCTCTCCCAAGTTGAAACAATAGGAACGTGCTGAGTTGTTGGCGGCGGCTCCAACGACATAAGTTCCGAGCAGATCTAAATTGCCAGTCAGCTTTTTCGATCGCGAGATAATGGCCTTGTGCAGTTTGTTCTGTTGAATGGCTTCAATCAGCGTTTTAACCCGCTGAGAATACGGCTCACAATCTGCCGCGTTTTGCTCTAAGCAGATAGGCACGTAGTTGCAGGGTTGGCGATCGCTTTTTATCAGCTCAAGCAGGGGTTCCAGAGGTTCCACACTTCTGACATAAACCCCGGCTGCGGTAAAGCGAAGTTCAGTTTCGGGAACTAAAAAATAAAGCAGCGGCTGCTGAATGGCCTTGGAGTAAGACGAATAGAAGCCAACGAGATCAAACGCTACGTAGCCATAGGCAGTCCAGTGTTTAATCGGCAAAGATCTAAGCAGATCCCCAACCTGCTGGAACGGATCGGTGGCTGCTTCAGTGTGGGTTTTTCCCATACTTTGAAGCTGTACCGTGTCCTGGCTAACCGACACGATCGCCAGCTCATTTCCGGCGATGCGAACCTCATCGTTCTTTTCATACATCACATAATGATCAAAAATCCCTGCTTGCAAGAGGGTCTGTAGAACGGCGATCGCGTTTCTTTTGCCCGGTATAAATGTTTCCTTATAAGTCGTAACAGGCTTTAATTCCGTGACCATTAATTTCTCCTAATTTATTCCTGATTAATCCTGTGTTAGCGGTAATTGGCAATTGCTTTACGATGAATTTTTCCCGTTGGGGTACGCGGTAAATGCTCTACAAACCGGACGACTTTGGGAGCCTTAAAATGAGGCAACCGCTGTTTGGCAAACTGGCAGAGGTTCACTTCCAGTTCGGGCGATGGAGTTTGCCCCGACTTGAGGCTGACATATGCCACGACCTGCGTCAGTTGTTCGCCGTCCGCCGATTCAGGGACGATCGCCACCTCTAACACCTGGGGATGCTGATGCAGGACATCCTCAATCTCCATCGGAGACACCCACTGGCCATTCACCTTAAACAGATCGTCCTGACGACCCATAAATTTGAAATAGCCGTCTGCATCGAACTGATACTTATCCCCCGTTCGCATCGTGGTGCCATAGAGCGCCTGCCGGGTTTCTCGCAGCCGATTCCAGTACCCCAACATCAGGCTTTCGCCGCTCACTACCAGGTTGCCAATTTCACCCGCAGCACAGGGATGGCCTCGGTCATCGAGCACTTGAACTTCGTAACCGGGCACCGGGCGACCCGAAGTGCCGGGTTTGCACGCTCCTGACGGATTCGAGAGGAAGATATGCAAGAACTCTGTGGTGCCAATTCCCTCACAAATCTCCTGGTTATAAGTCTCTTGCCACTGTCGCCAGATGCTTTCAGGAAGTTGTTCGGCGGCCGAAACACATAGGCGAAGGGACGAGGCATCGAGCGGTGCAATCTCCTGTACGGCCAGCAGATTGGCGTAAACGCTAGGAATTCCAAAAAAAACGGTCGGCTTGTACCGCTGAATATCCGCAACAATGTCAAAGGCGTTACTCGCGTCTGACAAAATCGTTGCAGATCCGACTGCCATAGGCATATAAAGTGTATTACCCAAGCCATAGGCAAAGGGCATATTGGCGACTGAATAAGTAATGTCCTCTCGATGCAGTTTCAATGTGGACTTAGCATAATTTTCTGCACAAACCACCATGCTTTGATGCAGATGGATCACCCCTTTAGGCTTACCTGTACTGCCAGAGGTATAAAGCCAGAAAGCAGGTTCATCCCGCAAGGTTTTGGCGCAGGGAACAGCTTCATCGGCCTGCTGGGTAAGCAGAGATAAAAATGGGGTTTCTCCATCCTGGAGCAGCCTGTGCTGCAAGAACGCAGACGAGATAGGAGCCAGTTTCGCTTGCCAATCCTGAGTCGTAATTAACAGCTTGGCGCGGGAGTCTTGGAGAATATATTGCACTTCATCCACGCTACAGGCGGTGTTGATCGGCACAGGAATGATGCCCAGCCAAATGGCACCCCAAAAGGCAAAAACTAGCTCAGGCGTGTCTGGAAGTAAGATGGCAACTCGATTTTCCTGCTCCAGTCCAAAATTTAGAAACACCTGTGCTGCCCGTTGAACAAAGCAGTTCAGTTGGCTATAGGTGTAAGTCTTATCCTGATAAAACAGAGCGACTCGCTGGCTGTTTTCCGCTGCTAGGCTGCTCTCCAGGAAGTATGCCGCCACATTGAAGACTTTGGGTAATCGTTCAGAAATGCTTTCCATTCACTTTCCTTTTAACCTTAGCGCTGCCAAACCGAGAATATGGACGAGGATGTGTTGATCCCATTCGCACCAGGTTGCTATCCAAGTCTCAATGCCATTCTGTTTCGCTTGACTGTCTGCTTCTCCATATAACTCAACTGTCAATTGATCTTGAATTAAAACGGCTTCGATTTCATCCCAGGCAATGTCTACCAATCCAGTTCCTAAAGCCTTGCCGATCGCTTCTTTTGCCGCAAAACAGATTGCGAAGGCGCGATCGCGTTTCGGATCAGATTGACACCGATCCATTTCACCCGCAGTAAACAACAACATTAATGTGTGGCGATCGTATCGCTCGGTGAGTTGGGCAATCTGGGGAATAGACACGATATCAATCCCGACTCCCTTAATTTCAGGCGCTGGCAATTTTAGGAATGATTTATTTGTGAAAGGGGCGCGGAGCGTTCCTCTCACAAACAAATCCTCCCCCAATTGAGCAATGCCAATCTCAGGTGCCATGATTAGGCGATCCCATGATGAGGATGAGACTGGGCAAACTGCGCAGCTTCAATCTGATGACAAACCTGAGTGAGCGTCATATCCTGCCTACTTTCCAACTTCACACTCACTCCCAGCCTCCGTTTCAGTCCTAGAGAAATTTCGACGATTTCAGTCGAGTCAAGCTGGAGATCCTGATGCAGCCACGTCTCAGGGTGAAGCAATTCTTCTGGAATGCCCAAGTCAGTCAGGATGACTTTTAAGGTATCGATCGAATTGATAGGGGTGTCATCTGCCTCACTCATGCCGCAAAATCCTTCAAGACTCTAGTACATCGAAAACCATAAAAAGCTGCGAGACTCTAACTTCGGAATGGACAACCCGCAGCCGCTCGGCGGTTTGGGTCAAGCAACTGCCAACGGCTTTGAGTAAATTTATCCAGCGTGCTTGTTGCCGTACTTCGATCGCAACGTAAGCTCCCCATTTCACCCCCCCCAAATTTTTGGCAAACTGCTTTGTGGGCATGAGATAAGCTAAAATAAGCTGCCACAAAGCTGTCATGCTGAGCCGTAAGCGCCGCAGGCAAAGCCTCAAATACAGGGCGAAGTCGTTTCCAGACTTCAACCAGAGCAGCATGTTCCCAGGACATCAATCCGCTAAAGTCCTGTGATTTCACATGCGGCGGCGACATGGTTGGGCGAACTTGATGCTCATACTCCTGTGGGCTAAAGCTACCTGCTAGCTCCATTGCCGCGCCGGATGCCAACATCAGAGTCGTCGCTGTCTCAAGTTCAATTTGCGCCTGAGCCATGTTGTTGGCCGCGAGGCTGAGTTCAAAGCGACGTAGACAAATAATCAACCCCTGAACATTAATAAAAAACAACCAGTGGCAGTTTTTCCAAATTTGCTGTGGATTAACGTTCGTTATCATAAGATTAAGTATTCAATTCACTCTAAATTGAGATTAAAAACTCTGGCTAATAAGTAGACATAGCCTTTAAATCCTTGTCTTTGTTGTTCTACTTGAGTTTGGTCAAAATCACTCCCGCGATCGCTCAAGATCAGAAAAACTTGATACGCAACTAGGAGGCTCCACACCATACAGACAGCAGGTTCTTGGGTTTGCACATGGCTGACTTCAAAATAGCTGTCAAAGTCTTCAACTTCCCAGGCATTAAGGGGAGTTTGAGTCGAAGAAAGTTGGATAGGAACAACGGCACTGATATCGAGATAGGCTAACTCCTGGTGAATGATTGCGATTGCCTCCTGAACGGAATGTTGCTCTAACGCTTTTAGGAACTGTTTGAGCGATCGCTGTAATTTAACGTTGTCAATATCACTCAAAGGTTGTTGAATCGGTAAATCCCAAGGAACCAGCAAATAGAGTTTGGAGGGAAGAACAGGATAGGTCATGGGTCTGGGAAAAATCCTACTTCCTGGAGTTCGGCAATACTGTCTTTCATGGCCTGGAGAATACGATGAATATCTTCATCAGTGTGAGCCGTTGACAGAAAGCCGCCCCCTTCGCCGCGCAGCAAAATTCCTCGATCGCATAGGTGATAGCGCAACAGGCTAAATCCTGCCATCAAGGGAGCAAGGGTTGCCGGAGCAACGTCTTTGAGAAAAACAGGACTAAAGAACGAACCAAAGTTTGCCATCCGAATCGGCAATTGGCTGGTTTCCAAATACCTATTGAATTGTTCAACGAAACAGGATGTACGCTGGTTTAAATGTTGTTGCAGCATCGGGCCTTGGCGCTTTAAATGCTGGAGTGTCGCCCATGCTGCCGCCATTGCAAGCGGATGTTTGCAGTGCGTTCCGGCAAAAAAGGTTGTCTCGATCGCAGGGTATGAATCATCCCCATAGCGCCACATGCCGCCATCAATTTTATCGAGGTAAGCCGCCTTACCCGCAATCACGCCGATCGGCATCCCGCCTCCAACTACCTTGCCGTAGGTCGCAATATCGGCTTCAATGCCAAACCAAGCCTGTGCACCGCCCAAATGCAACCGGAACCCCGTCACCATTTCATCAAAAATCAACGCAATGCCAGAGGCTTGGGTCAACTGTCTGAGCTGCTGGAGAAAAGCTTTAGGCTGCAAGTCAGGCTGTGCCGTCTGGATGGGTTCCACCAAAACGGCTGCAAGCTGATGCCGATGGGCGTGAATCACCTGAAGCGCGTCAGGGTTGCCATACTCCAGCACTAAGGCATCCTTGGCAACGGTCGCAGGTACACCGGAGGCAATGGGAACGGCACGAGAATTAAAGCGCGTCATCAGGGCTTTACCCGCCAGCTTCGAGAGTCTCTCAGACCCTGTCCTCCGTGCTTCAACTAATACAGCATCGGCATGACCATGATAGGAATGGGTAAATACTGCAACTTTGGTACGCTGCGTTGCAGAACGCGCTAAGCGGATCGCCGTCATCACCGCTTCAGTTCCGGTATTGCTAAAAGCGACTCGCTCTGCCCCCGTCAGTTCACTAATCAACTCAGCCACTTCACCCGCCAATTCCGCCTGAGGCCCCAATGGAATGCCTTTGTCAATCTGCGCTTTTAGCGCTTCCTGAAGGAAAGGGGGACTGTGACCCAAGAGATTGGCTCCAAACCCCATAATCAAGTCAATATACTCATTGCCATCTGCGTCCCAAACTCGCGCACCTTGCGATCGCTCTCCCACAATCAGATAGCACATCTCTTTGGTGGGCAGATCAAACCATTCTGTTTGCCTTGGATCGGCAAGAAATTGGCGGTAGGTTTGGGCGTTTGCCTTTGAAGCTTGGGTTCGCTTGTTGTAGCGATCGATCAAGGCTGCTAGATGCCCCTCTTGGGAATGAAGCTGGGAACTCAGCGTTTCCTTGTGTATCACTTGGCTACTCTGCTCACTCACATTATGCATAGAATTAGGACTTGATGCGGATGGAACCCAAATAAAATTTCCAGCAGATAAGGCTAATTAGTCGAGAAAGATTCGCAAGAAGTAATGAAAGTATCATAGTGGGCTGAAGATCTTCTTTTCTTTGTGAAATGTACTTTTTTCTTCGTGAAACGTACTTCCTGAGAAGTCAACCGTTTAGCGCTCTAACCTTATTACAACAGTCCGGACAGTTTTCAATCACCAACGGTAGAATGCGGGTTTCAGGCTTCGCACTGAGACAACTACTAACGGTAGAATGCGGGTTTCAGCCGCCGTTGCAAAAACTGTCCGGAGTATTGTTATTACAGAGGCTGCTTTCTAAAGCAGGCAAAGATCTTTCGCTCATTCAGTCAGCCGATTTGCAAGCCACAAAGTAAGCAGACTGGGTATTGTTGGGTGCTGATACATTCCCTCGGAAATCGTAGATGGCAACTTGAGTGAATCCTACCTCTTCTAGCGCCGTTTGAACGTCTTGTTTGGCATAAGGTTTGACTGAAAACATCAGGGTTGAAGGGAGCCAATCTTTATCAACTAACTGAAGTAAGACTGAAGGATGTAACGGGCGTAAGACGCGATTGTAGAAGAAGCATTTTAGCTGCATTAAAGTACCTGAATTTGCGGCTTTTGGCTTTAAATTTTGGCTGCTTGGCTGAGTTTGGCTATTCGGCTGAACTTGGCTGTTTGGCTGAACTTGGCTGTTTGGCTGAAATAGCGTGATGGTGAATGTACCTGTTTTATTCTCTCGATCATAAGTCTCTCCCACTGTCCAAGCATATTCAGGATGAAGTTCACCATTGTCAATTTTTATGTTGCGATATCTATCCTCCAACCCTAGATCAAACAAGAAAAGACCCTGATTTTTGAGCGCCCCATACACATTGCGAAAGACTTGCTTCAGTTCGTCCAGACTCATGATGTGATTGAGGGAAGAGTCGGTAGAAATGACGGCATCAAAGGTCGGAGAGAATTCAAAAGAACGGGCGTCTTCTAGAACAAACTTCCCTTGGGGTGCATTTTCACGAGCGTAATGCAACATTTTTTCGGAGCCATCCAATCCTGTGACGTGATAGCCCTTCAAGATGAGTTGCTGTGACACCTGTCCTGTGCCACAACACAGATCGAGAATCTGCCCATTTTCAGGCAAACGGGGCAAGAGCAGCTTTTCCAAAAGAGGCATCAGGTTTTGCAGAGCTAGATGTGCCTCTGACTGGTTGTATAACCAAGCCCAGGGGTCGTAGGCGGTGTAGCGATTTTCTGAGGGCATTACCTTTATTGCTCCTGACGAATAGGGGGAGTTGCTAAAAATCCGGTTTGAATCAAATGTGAGAAGTATTTGTGCAGCAGCGATTGATCGAGAGGGGGACAGGCGATCGCACTCCCTACCAGTCCATCGAGCGTATTCTGACAGTCAAATGTGAGAACAGCTTCAGTCGGCTGCGTTTCGCTTCTTGCCGGGAACAGGGAAACGAGTGGATACAGCGCATGATCTGGATTAGTTTCAGCAATCTGAAGCAGCTTGGTACGCCACTGATCATACGGAAGCGGGTGAATTGCATAACCGATCGATCGCAGTGACTCCAGTAGGATAGCTGAATCAACTGGATGAGGATGAACTAAGTGAAAGGCTTTTCCCTGGGACGTAGACTGTCTTGAGAGATGCACGATCGCCTGACTCGCGTAATCAATAGGAATCATGTCCAGCATGGTCTGATCTTCTGGCGCACTGCCCAACTGCACACAGCCAATAATCAATCGATACAATAAGTCATTTTGATTAAAGACACCCGTTTGGCTATGCCCAGATAATCGCCCCAGCCTGTAAATTGAGATCGGAATGCCGCGATCGCTCCCCATTGCAACTAACCGTTCAGCCACCCACTTGCTCTGGTTATAGCCCCCCCAGGGAATGCGATCGGCAATGCGATCGGCCTCTCGGATCACCTGGATTTCTGGCGCTTGACTGGAGGAAAGAGTGGGCGAAAAAACGCTGGTAGCAGACATAAAATGAACGGGTTTCACTTTATGTTGACAGGCGAGTCGTAAAACTTCTTGAGTTCCCAAAACATTGGTGGCTTTGAGCAAGGAATAGGGAGAGGCGTGATGTACCCAAGCCCCACTGTGATAAATTACATCAACTTGCTCTGCTAGCGTTTGAAACTGGGATTCGGAAAGACCCAGAAGCGGTTGAGACAGATCGCCCAGGACTGGAATGATTCGCGGCTTGAACCGTTCCTGCCACAGCCGATAGGATTCGAGGCAGGTTTGCAGTTTTGTTTGAGCCGACTCGATCGAGGTTGCCCGCACCAGACAGTAGAGTTCCGCCTGAGTTTGTTGCAGGAGTTCGTGGAGTAAGAATGCACCCAGAAACCCGGTTGCTCCCGTTAGAAAAATCCGGCTGGGTGCCACCCTAGTCTGAATCGGTTTCGTTCTTGGGTGAATGGTGGAATCCAGGATGGCCTCAGCGTTGAGGAATGCTAGTGTGTTTTCACGCACCGAGCCTCCCATGATGCGTTCTGCTAAACCTGCCACTGTTGGCACTTCAAACAGGTCTACGATCGACAACTCTATCTGAAACGTCCGAAGTAACCGGGCAATCAACCGGGTTGCCAGCAGCGAATGTCCACCCAATTCAAAGAAGTCGTCATGGATGCCCACCTGCTTCACCTCCAGCACTTGAGCAAAGACCTGTGCCAGAATTGCCTCTGTGGGGGTACGCGGGGCGATAAATGCATCTGCTAGGTCAGGACGAACGGAGTCAGGTGCGGGTAAGGCTTGGCGATCGACCTTACCGTTAGGATTAAGGGGCAGCGCCTCCAAGAAGACGAATGCCGCAGGCACCATGTACTTGGGCAGCTTCTCGGCAATAAAGCGGTGCAGGTCGCTAGTGGTTGGCGTTTGATTGGCAACAGGGACGACATAGGCGATCAGCCGTTTGTCACCGGATTGATCTTCACGGGATCGATCTTCACGGACAATTACCACCCCATCTTGCACATCCGGATGTTGGACTAACAGCGCCTCAATTTCTCCGGGTTCAATGCGGAAGCCGCGAATTTTCACCTGATAGTCGAGACGACCCAGCAGTTTGATGTGACCATCCCGGCGATAGCAGGCTAAGTCTCCGGTTTTGTACAGGCGGCTTCCTAGCTGATCGCTGAATGGGTTAGGGATGAATGCCTCAGCGGTTTTTGCCGGATGATTGTGATAGCCTCGCGCCAAACCAACTCCACCGATATACAGTTCGCCAGGAACGCCGATCGGAACGAGTTGCAGATGGCGATCGAGAATATAAAGCTGCTTGTTGGCAGCCGGACGAATCGTAGGCTGTGCGCCGCTAGCACACTCAACCATGCTGGCGTTGACTGTCGTCTCGGTAGGACCATAGGCGTTGATGAACCGTCGCCCGGTTGACCATTGAGCGATCAGTTCTGGAGAGGGAGCCTCGCCGCCCACCAACACCATCTGTAAGGCAGGCAACGCTTCAGCGGGCAATGCGGCTAGCGCAGAGGGGGGCAGAGTGATGTGAGTAATTGCCTGTTCGCGTAGGAGTCGCAGAAGACCCACACCGGGCAGCAAATCTTCTGAGGTTGCTAAATGCAAGGCGGCTCCACAGCCCAGACTCATCACAATTTCCGGGATCGAAGCATCGAAGCTCAAAGAGAAAAATTGCAGGACACGACTGTCAGGCTGCACCCTACAAGTGCGAATCTTATCTTCCGTCAGGTTAATTAATCCTTCATGCGGCACCAAAACGCCCTTGGGAATTCCTGTTGAGCCGGAGGTGTAGATCAAATAGGCTAGATTCTCGACGGTGACTCCACTCTCAGGATTTTGCTCACGCTCCTGAGCGATGTGATTCCAGTCTGTATCTAGACAGATAGCCTGGGCGGCATGATCGGGTAAGGTTGCTGCTGATGTTCGGGTGGTTAAGAGAATAGGGATTTGCGAATCTGACATCATGAATGCCAGCCGATCTGGAGGATAGGTGGGGTCTAGCGGCAGATAGGCTCCACCCGCTTTGAGAATGCCTAATAGTCCGATGATCATAGAGGGCGATCGCTCCAGGCACAATCCCACAATCGTTTCTGGCTTCACCCCCTGTTTTTGCAAATAATGGGCAACCTGATTCGCACATCGATTCAGTTGATCATACGTGAGTTGTTCATTCTTAAAGACTAGGGCGATCGCCTCCGGTGTTTTTTGTACCTGCGCTTCAAATCGCTGATGCCAGCACTCGTTTTGCGGATAATCAATCTGCGTATCGTTCCACTCTACGAGTTGCTGATGCTGTTCAGATTCAGTGAGTAACGGCAAGTCAGAAATTTTCTGCTCTGGATGCTCGACAATTCCGGCTAATAGACAACAGAGATGCTCTGTCATCCGAGTAATTGTCACTGGATCAAACAAATCGGTGTTGTACTCAAATTGTCCTTTTAGTCCTGAAGTCGTTTCAGCCATGTCCAGGCTCAAGTCCAACTTGGCGGTTGGGTTTTGGGATTGAAGAAACTTCAGCGTCAAATTTGGCAGCTTCAGTTCGTCTTGTGGAAGATTTTCCAGCGCGAACTTGACCTGGAACAGCGGGCTGTAGCTGAGATCCCGATCGGGTTGCAGAGCCTCAACCAACTGTTCAAAGGGGAGATCCTGGTGATCGTAGGCGGCCAACGAAACCTGCTGCACCTGACTCAACAGATCCCGAAAGGTCGGATTGCCTGACAGATTGCTTCGCAGCACTAAGGTATTCACAAAAAAGCCAATCAGCCCCTCTACTTCGGTGCGATTGCGGTTGGCGATCGGTGAACCCACGAGAATATCTTCTTGAGCCGTGTAGCGATAGAGCAGCACTTTGAACGCTGCCAGCAAGGTCATAAAGAGCGTGACACCCGCTTGCTGGCTCAAAGCCTTGAGGGATTCTGTCAGACCCGCGGGTAGCTCAAAAGCGTGGATAGCTCCCCGAAAGGTTTGAATTCGAGGACGGGGGCGATCGCTCGGTAACTGCAAAACGGGCAGATCGCCGCTCAACTGGTTGCGCCAGTAGGACAAATGCGGGTCTAGAACCTCGCCCTGAAGCCACTGCCGTTGCCAGACGGCAAAATCAGCGTACTGAATCGGTAACGCTGGCAATGGGGAAGGCTGACCTGTCGAGAAAGCGGTGTAGAGTGCCATCAGTTCTCGAATCAATACCGCCATTGACCAGGCATCAGAGACGATGTGGTGCAGTGTTAAGAGCGCGACATGCTCTCTGTCATGGAGGCGAACCAGGGTGACGCGCAGCAGCGAATCTTTCGTCAAGTTAAAAGGCTGCTGGGCTTCCCAGTTCACTAGGCGCAGGACTTCAGCCTCCTGCTCTGCTTGTCCCAAGTGCTGTAGATCGATGCGCTGTAGTGGTAGGGGTGCAGGGGGAGAAATGACCTGGACAGGCTGACCCTCTACGGTTTGGAAGGTTGTGCGTAAGGCTTCATGCCGCCGCACAATTTCGTTGAAGCTGCGCTCTAGGGCGATCGCATCCAGCGAACCGATTAAGCGCGTTGCCTCCGGAATGTGATAGAGCGGACTACCGGGTTGCATCTGGTCAAGAAACCAGAGCCGTTGCTGAGCAAAGGAGAGAGGTAAATTGCCCGATCGAACAACGGGGCGAATCGCGGCAGCCGAGGCGCGTGAAGCCGCATGGGCTTGATTCAGAAAAGCGATAATTTCGGCTTTGCGGGCAGAAATTTCAGCTCCTAAGTCGGGAGTGAGAACAGCTTCGGGTGCATTGCAGTGCAAGCGCATCTGATCCGATTCGCCATCTACCCGCTCTAGCCACAGCTTGACATCAAGACTATACAGGTTCGATAAAAAGGTTTCGATCGATTTCATAACTCTATCTCCTTACGACCGTTTCCGATTACAGGCAGAGGGTTTGAGGCTTGGGCAAGCGATAACCGCAGGATGTCAATCCGCTCTGCCAACTCAGCAACAGTAGGTTTTTCAAACAGGCTCCGCAGCGGCAGCTCCACCTCGAAGGCTGCGCGCAACCGAGAGATGACGCGGGTGACGAGCAGCGAATGTCCGCCTAGCTCAAAGAAATTGTCGTGGATGCTGATGGCTTCCAGCCCCAACACCTCAGCCCAGAGGGTGGACAATGTGACTTCTGTAGCAGTACGGGGCGAGACAACATCACTCCCAGAATCACTCCCAGATCGAGGCATCTCCCATTGGGGGAGCAATGCGCGATCGACTTTGCCATTAGAGTTCAGCGGCAGCGCCTCAAGCGGCACGAAAGCCACAGGCACCATATAGTCAGGCAATTTGTCCTGAAGAAACCGACGCAGGTCGCGGGTCGCCCCAAAGGGTTCGGACTGGAGAACTACGTAAGCCACTAAGCACGGCTCTCCTGCCGGATCGGTCTGGATGACAACCACGCTCTCCCGCACCTGCTGATTTAGCACAGCTTCAATCTCTCCTAGCTCAATCCGGAAGCCGCGCAGCTTCACCTGATGGTCGATACGCCCCAAACACTCGATTTGTCCATCTGCCAGAAACCGAGCCAGATCGCCCGTCTTGTACAGCCTTGCGCCAGGGCGATCGCTGAACGGATGCGGGATAAACCGTTCGGCAGTCAATTCAGGACGGTTGAGATAGCCGCGCGCCAGCCCTACCCCCCCGATATACAGCTCTCCCGGAACACCGATCGGCACCGGGTGCAGATGGCGATCGAGAATATAGGCTTGCAGGTTAGCCAGCGGACGACCAATGGCGATCGGCAGCTCCGCCGACTGAATTTGACAGCCTGTTGCCCAAATCGTGGTTTCCGTGGGGCCATATAAGTTCCACAATTCGCCCCCCTTGCACAGCAGTTGATGTGCCAGAGATGGAGGCAACGCTTCCCCGGTGCTAATCATCTTCAAGTTGGGAGTGGGTTGCCATCCAGCGGCAAGTAGTAGTCGCCAGGTCGCTGGAGTCGGGTGAAGAACTGTGGCTTGGCAACGCTGGAGTAAGGCGAGGAGCTGGATGCCGTCTGCCGCCACCGCTCGACTGGCAAGCACCAGTTTGGCTCCGACAGCAAGCGGCAAAAACAGTTCAGATACCGCCACGTCGAAGGAGAGCGGAGTGACGGCCAGCAGCGTATCGGCGGCAGTCACTCCGAGCTGCTGGCAAACGACATGAAGCAAATTCACCACGCTGCGATGCTCAATTTGAACGCCTTTGGGTGTGCCTGTTGAGCCGGAGGTATAGATCACGTAGGCCAAGCTGTCTGGCGTGACTCCACTATCGGGTGGCATCAGAATAGTCTCCGCCGCCGCTGTCGAGCCAGAATGCCCGTAGCGATCGACGCAGATCAATGGAAATTGAACTTGATCTGGCAGTCTGTCTCTCAAATGCTCCTGGGTCAGCAGCAGTGAAACCTGGGCATCTTGTAGCATCCACTCTAATCGCTCGATTGGATAAGTCGGATCAAGGGGAACATAGGCTCCTCCTGCTTTGAGAATCCCCAACACGCCAATCAGCATCTCAATAGAGCGATCGCAACAGATCCCTACCCAATCCTCTGGTTTGACTCCTACTGTTCTTAAGTCATGCGCAAGTTGATTCGCTTGAATGTTTAGCTCTTGGTAAGTTAACTGCTGATCTTCAAATATGACGGCGATCGCATTCGGTGTCCGCTGTACCTGTGCCTCAAATAACTGATGAATACACAACGTTTGAGGATAGTCTGTCTGAGCTTGGTTCCATTGTGAGAACTGTTGCTGTTCCACAGACGTTAATAGCGGTAAGTCAGAAATTGGCCGATCAAGATTTGCAGCCATCGCCTTCAGTAAGGTCTGATAATGTCCTACCATCCGGGCGATCGTGTCTAGCTCAAATAGATCGGTGTTGTACTCGATCGTTCCGACCAGTCCTTCGGTGGTTTCTTCTAACAGCAGCATTAAATCAAATTGGGCTGTGCCGCGATCGGTTTCGATCGTCCTCACCTGCAATCCCGGTAATTCAACGTTCGGAATCGGGGCATTTTGTAGCACAAACATCACTTGAAACAGGGGAGTATGGCTTAAGGAGCGCTGCGGCTGGAGGACTTCCACCAATTGCTCAAAAGGCAAATCCTGATGGGCATAGGCATCTAGAGCCATGTCCCGCACTTGCTCCAATAGCTCTAATACGGTGGGATTATTCGAGAGATCGGTTCGCAGCACCAGCGTATTGACAAAGCACCCAATTAAGCCCTCAACTTCCGTCCGGTGGCGATTGGCGATCGGCGTGCCGACCACTATATCTTCACTGTTGCTGTAGCGTCCTAATAGGACATTAAAGGCAGCCAGCAGCGTCATGAACAGCGTGCATCTGGCTTGCTGGCTTAGGTGATGGAGCGATCGCAATAGTTCTAGGGATAGCCGGAAACTGTGCGTGGTGCCGCGATAGCTCTGAATGGCAGGTCTTGGGCGATCGGTCGGCAATTGTAATTGGGTCGGGGCATCGGCTAACTGCTGACGCCAGTAGCCCATCTGGGCATCCAATACCGCTCCCTGCAACCACTGACGCTGCCAGATGGCAAAGTCACCATACTGAATCGGCAATTCGGGCAGGGGCGACGGCTGCTGTTGACAGAATGCCTTGTACAGCGCAGACACCTCATTGACAAGAACCCCGATCGACCAGCCATCGGCAGCACTATGGTGCATCGTCAACAGCAAAATGTGGTCGCCTGCCTCTAGACGCAGCAGTTTCACCCTCAGGAGTAAATCACGGTTCAGATCAAAGGGTTGCTGTCCTTCTATAGAGATGTATTTTTTGACTTCAGTCTCTTGTTGCGATTGGGGTAACGCACTCAAGTCAATGACGGGTAACGGTAGTGCTGTCGCAGGGGTGACAATGGCGATCGGCTGTCCTTCTACGACAGTTACTTTGGTGCGTAATGCCTCATGACGACGGAGAATTTCGGTAAAGGTTTGTTCTAAGGCAGGGTAGTTGAGCGAACCCTGGAGAGAAGCAGCGGTTGAGAGGTTGTAAAAGGGATTCTCTGGCTCTAGCTGCGCCAAAAACCACAGCCGCTGCTGGGCAAAGGATAAGGGAATCGTTCCTCCGGTGACATGTCGTTCGATCGCGGGTGCTTCCAAGCCTGCTAGAGTCACGGTTTCAATGGCGGCAGCAAGTTGAGCAATAGTAGGCAACTCAAACAGACAGCGCAGCGGTAGCTCTCGCTGGAACACCTGCCGCACCTGAGAGATAATCAGCGTTGCCAGCAGAGAATGCCCGCCCAACTCAAAAAAGTTGTCGTGAATACCGACGCGATCGCAGCTCAACACCCTTGACCAGATGCCGACAAGAATTTCTTCAACTGAAGTCGTAGCTGCATCCGACCCTGATGGAACCAGTGATTTTATTTCTGGTTCGGGTAGCGCTGCCCGATCGACCTTGCCACTGGGGGTTAGGGGTAAGCGATCGATCAGCACGAAGGCAGAAGGCACCATGTAATCGGGCAGTTTTGCCTGGAGGAAGTCGCGCAGGTCAGAAGCAACAGGGCCAATGGATGCATCAGGAACCACATAAGCCACGAGATGTTTGTTGCCCATTCGGTCGTCCCTGACCACCACAACCGCTTCTTTGAGGGCTGAATGGTGGCTCAAGGCGGCTTCGATTTCGCCCAGTTCAATGCGGAAGCCGCGAATTTTCACCTGATGGTCGATGCGTCCCAAGTACTCGATCGTGCCATCCGGCAACCATCGGCCTAAATCTCCGGTTTTGTAGATGACGTCTTGATGATTTCGGACTGATTCAGGATTCGTAAACGGGTTAGGAACAAAGCTCAGATTCGTTTTCGATGCATTCTTCCAGTACCCATTCCCTACTCCAATTCCGGCAACACAAATCTCTCCAGGAACTCCAATCGGCACCAACCGCATTTGCGCGTCCAGCACATAGAGCGTTAAGTTTGCCAACGGTTTACCGATCGGAATCGATCGCTGATTTTCTGGAAGCGGCTGTTCAACAATTAATTGCGTGATATCATCTGCTGCCTCGGTTGGGCCATAAGCATTCACGGCTGGAATGGTGGGATAGAGCGTTAGCCATTGGTTGACCAAGCGAACTGGAACAGATTCCCCCGTCACCATCATCCACTGCAACTGAGGGAGCGATCGCTGCTGCGCTGGCAGCTTGGATACATAGTCGATCAATCCTTGCAGCACAACAGGAACCAGTTCGACCAACGTCAGATTTTCAGCTTGTATCACCTGAAATAGTTTTTCTGGATCACAAACTGTTGCTGTATCAACGATGAGGGTGCATCCCCCAATGAGTAAAGGTGCCAGAAATTGCCAAACTGAAATATCAGAGGAAGCGGGGGCACTTTGCAAAAACCGTAGCCCCTGATGTAACTTCAGCGCATCAAACTGAGCATAAATATGATTAATTGCCCCATCATGTCGAACGATCGCCCCTTTGGGTAATCCAGTTGAACCAGACGTGTAGAGCATGTAAGCGCGATCGGTGCTGCTGTTGCTGCTCTCGATGTTTTCTTCTGAGTATTGGCTAAAATCCGATCGATCATAGAGACTGACTCCTATGAATTGAGATTTAGCTTGATCGTCAGATATCTCTAAGCAGATAACCGATTTCAAGTGAGGATAATGCTCCAGACGCTCAGCCAAATCTTGAAGGCATGAAGCCTCGGTCAAGAGCACCTTAACCTCACTGTTGGATAACATGTACTGAATGCGGTCTAGTGGATAGGTGCGATCGATTGGGACGTAAGCACCACCAGCCTTCAAGATCGCCAGAATTGATCTTAGAAAGTCCAGATTTCGCTCTTGCAGAATACCCACAAAATCACCGTTGCCGATGCCTAGATCACGCAAAAATCCAGCTAATTGATTTGCTCCTGCATTCAGTTCTCGATAGGTTAACGACTTTCCTTGGTAAACTCCTGCAATGCTGTTGGGCGATCGCTCTACCTGTGCCTCAAATAAGCTCTGAATGGTTTGATCGACGGGATATAGCTTAGTATTACTGTTGAATTCCTCTAACAGCTTTTGCGTTTCGTCTGCCTTCAGCAAAACAATATCTGAAACTTTAATCGTTGGATTGGCGATCGCACATTCAATTGTATTCACATAGTGTTTTGCCAATGCTTCAATAGTTTCATCTCTAAAAAGTGAGTCGCTATACTCAATTCTGCCTACAATTTTGGTTTCATTTACGCACCAGGAAATCGTCAGATCGTTGTTTAGCCCAACGGGATGACTATGAATATTTTCCAGTAAAATAATGATGTCATAAAGAGCGCAGCGACTCGACTGCTGCGGTATGTTTAACGCTCCCAACAGCTTGTCTAACGGATACTCTTGATGTGTATATGCTTGAATGACAGCATCTTTTATATGCAGCAGTAGATCTTTAAAGGTCAGTTCATCCGTGAGCTGCAAGCGCAAAGGTAGGACCTGATTGGCCTGATTTGTCAAAGCCTCATCCTGATCGATCGGGTGATAGCAAGGTATCCCAACTATTAGGTCATTATGGTGAGTATATTGGTTGAGCAAGCTGCTAAATGCAGATAACAGCAGCAGATAGATAGAAAGATGAGAGTTTTGACCGAGCTGAATCACCGATTGAGAGAGGCGATCGCCCAACTCAAACTGGATAACTTTGTTTCTCCTGCTATATCGATCGGGTCTGAGATAGTCTGTGAGAATATTTGTCTCCGGCAACTCTCCAGCCAACTGATTAAGCCAATAGATTCTGTGATAGAGCAGATTCTCAGAAATAATAGGATGTGAATTTAGGGTTTTCATCATCGGTTTCATTATTTAAATAGTTTCTTAAACCAAATTGTTTAAACTAAACAGTCATCCAATGCCTGTCTTAATATAGAACAGCCTTTTTGCAAAATTGGCATCTCGATCGTCAAGGGGGGTAACAGTTTGAGAACCGTATCCTGTCTGCCCACCCGCTCAACAATTAAGCCTAGTTCAAAGCAGCGAGAAGCCACTTTTTTGGCAAAGTTCTCACCTCCAAACTTGGCAAGATCAATACCCCAGATCATGCCGATTCCTCGAATTTCTATGTAGGGACTGAGGGGAGCGATCGCTTCTTCTAAAAATGTCTTTAGGAAAGATGCTTTAACACTGACCTCTTTTTCTAATCCCATTATTTCTCGATATTCTAGCGCTGCCGTGCCGCCGACAAATGCAAGCTGATAGCCTCTAAAAGTTCCCGTATGCTCACCTGGCTCCCAAAGATCAAACTCCGGTTTAATCAACAACAAGGACATGGGAAATCCATAGCCGCTGATAGATTTTGAAAGGACAACTAGATCAGGAACAATGTTTGCTCGTTCAAATGAAAAGAAGGGCCCTGTCCTGCCACACCCGACTTGAATATCGTCACAGATTAAGAGAATGTCATGGCGATCGCACAATGCCCTCAGCCGTTGCATCCACTCAATCGGGGCGACTACAATTCCACCTTCAGCCTGCACTGTTTCAAAAATAATGGCGGCTGGTTTTTCAATCCCGGAATTCACATCATTCAGGATAGATTCAATATAGGCGATCGTATCGATTGTCTCCATAAATCCGTAGGGATAGGGCATAAATGTAACGGCATTGGCTGTTCCTCCCATTCCGGCACGAATGGCAGTATTTCCTGTTACCGATAAGCTGCCCAATGTCATGCCATGATAGGCTCCCATGAATGAGAAAATGCCCGGTCTTTTCTTCACTTTTCTCGCCAATTTCAAGGCAGCTTCGACGGCATTGGTTCCTGTAGGGCCACAACACTGAACCCGATAATCTAACTGCTTTGGAAGGAGTACATATTCAGAGAAAACTGTCAAAAATTTCTCCTTTGCAGCAGTATGTAGATCTAGACCGTGGGTGATCAGATCGGCATCTAAATAAGACAACACCTTTTGCTTGATGTAGTCGTTGTTATGCCCATAATTCAGAGCACCTGCGCCTGCCAGAAAGTCGATATATTCTTGCCCAGACTCCGAGTAGACGATCGATGCTTTAGCTCGATGAAAGACTGCTGGGAAACTGCGACAGTAACTTCTGACATTTGATTCACATTGTTCAAAAATACTCATCGTGTTGTTTCCTGCGTGAAGAGAATGTGAAAAGTAGTGTGATTGCCTCAATTACACAAAGCAAAGTCAAACGTTACTTCTTGTTCTAACCATTGCGTCAATTGCTTTTCTGCTGGCGTCAACAATGACAGATCTTTCAACTTCACATCAGGTGTAGCTGCCATGCTCTGAAGCATCATCTCGAAATGCTCTAGAATTCCAGTGATGGTCGTGGAGTCAAAGCGACGACAATCATAGCTGATGCCAAAGACTAGCTCTGAACCGGGATAGCCGACGATCGTCAGAGGATAATTAGTTTTGTAAAAGACCGTAGATTTCTGAAGTTCTAGATCGTTTTCGCCTTGTTTAATCATTTGAGGAGTCGGGTAGTTTTCAAACACCACAATGCTCTCAAACAAAGGGATGCCCCGTGAAACCGGACTCCATCCTTGCACTTCAACCAACGGGCTGTATTCATATTGGCGCATTTCCACCAGTTGAGCCTGAAGCTGCTTCAGCCAAGGCATCAAAGCCTGCTCCGAATGGACATCAACCCAAATCGGTAAGGTGTTGATGAACACGCCTACCATCGATTCGATACCGTTTAATTCTGCCGGACGACCCGACACACAGCACCCATAAACCACCGACTCCTGACCACTGTAGCGGCTGAGCAGCAACGCCCAAGTGGCTTGAAACAGCGTGTTCAGCGTCAGTTGATGGTGACGTGCTAAGGATTGGAGGGCAGTTGTTGTGGCTGCCGATAGCTTAATTTGTTGCTCATCGTACCTTTCTTCCAGGGCAGGTAAGTCCTGACTTTCCAGGTAGGTGAGCGGTGTGGGCGCTTTGATCGGGCTAAGTGCCTGTCGCCAATATTTCTCAGCTTTCACCAGATCCTGCTTTTCTAACCAGGAGAGATAGGTTTTGAAAGGAGCAATCGCTGCCAAGGAGAGATTTTGACCATAACAAAGCGCCTGATAAAGCTGAATCACCTCACCCATCACTGCCGATGTAGACCAACCGTCAAGAATGACATGGTGGACGCTTTGAATAATTTCATAGGATTGATCAGCCAGACGCAGCACCGTTATCCGCATCAATGGAGCTTGTGAAAAATCAAAGCCTCGATCGCGATCGCCCTTCAAAAACGCTTCTAAGCGCTCCTGCTGTTCTACCGGATTGATGCCGCGCCAATCCTGCTGTTCTAGCGGAATAGCAGCTTGCCGATGCACAACCTGTAGGGGTTTATCTGCTTCTTCCCAATAGAAACTTGTGCGTAAGATGGTATGTCGCGGGGGCAATTGCTGCAACGCCCGCTCAAATGCCGCGTGATTGAGGTTGCCCTGCACGCTATAGCCCGTTTGCATGAAGTAAAGCCCTACTTCTGGAGCGTACAAACTGTGGAAGAGAATTCCCTTCTGGATTGGGGTCAGTTCGTAGATGTCTTGGATAGTATCTGTCATTTGTGGATTTTGAATTACGATGTGTCGATGATCTAAGCAAGTATTTTTTGTATTCTCATCGTTGTAATAAATAGAGTTAATTTCGGCGTTTAATTTTGGTCAGAAAGCGATCGAGTGCCTGTTGACTCAAGTTGGCTTCTGAAAAATCAGAAGGGGTGTAGCCGCGTGCTTCTGGAGATTGACAATGGGTGATTAGCGATCGCAATGCCTGCAAAAAGTTCTGAGCCAAAGCCGCGATCGTGGATTGGTGATGGATCGCCTGACTATAGTCCCAATGCAGGTGCAGTTGTTCATTACTGATCCAGCAATTGATTGCCAGCAAATGGCTACGATCGCCCTGTAAGCTTTGGGTCGGCTCACTTGGCTCTTGAACTGGGCAAAATAATGAGGAGTTGGGTAGGCTTTGATCAAATTGTCCCAAGTAATTGAAAATCACTTCCGGTTGCGATTGGTTGTTCAACGCTTCGGTGATTTTCGAATCGTCACTGCAATAGCGGAGAATCCCGTAGCCGATTCCCCGACGAGGAATGCGGCGTAGCTGCTCTTTGATACTCTTCAAGGTATACCCTGGATGAATAGCTGCTTCGAGTTTCAAGGATACCGGAAAAACCGTAGTGAACCAGCCTATGGTGCGCGACAGGTCTATATCAGTCGCATTGACATGAGATGCGATATCCTCTCGCCCATGCCCTTCCAGATCGATCAGGAGGGTGCGATCGCCCGTCCATTGAGCAAACGCCTGCACCAGCGCTGTCAGCAGGACATCGTTGATCTCGGTGTGGTAGGCTTTCGGCACATCTTTGAGTAAGGCTTGGGTGTCCGAAATACTGAGGGTGCTAATGATCTGATCTGCCGAAGCCACGGTATTTTTGCCGTCTGGGCAATCAACGGGTAACGGCGTGAAGGTCGGCTGGACTCGCCAGTAATCCTGCTCTTGCTGGAGGAGAGCTGAATGAGCATACTGCCGCAGCGTTTGCGACCACTGCTGAAACGACGTGGTTTTGGCGGGCAGTTGCACTTCTTCACCGCGACTGAGTTGCTGGTAAGCTGTCTGCAAATCCTCTAACAGGATGCGCCAGGATACCCCATCTACAACCAGGTGATGAATCACAATGAGGAGACAATGGGGTTGATGTTCGCCTAAGTCAAAGAATCCAACTCGCACCAAAGGCCCAGTTGAGAGATTGAGGCTGGTCTGGACTTCAGTTGTCGCAGAGGCTAAAGCGAGTTTTTGCGCTGCTGCTGTCAGGGCTGAGAAATCCCAACGGATTAGGAGCATTGCCGCATCAGGAGGGGCGTAACTCTGCTGCCAGCCAGACTCAGTTCGCTCAAACCGCAAGCGCAAGGCGTCATGGTGGCTCAGCAACTGCTGGAGGGCTTGCTCCAATAGCGTCAGGTCAATTTGCTGAGGGAGTTGCAGCATTACTGCCTGATTAAAATGATGGGGATCAGGTAAATTTTGCTCAAAGAACCAGCGCTGGATAGGGGTGAGGAAGACTGATCCAGTCACAAGTCCCTGTTCAACCGACGTTCCCTGTTTTGTTCCCGCTACCGTTGCTAGTTCAGCGATCGTCTGGTGTTCAAACATCTGTTTTGGCGTGAACTTTAGACCTGCTTGATTTGCCCTAGCAACGACCTGGATACAGAGGATAGAATCGCCTCCCAGTTCAAAGAAGTTATCGTGAATCCCGATTTGCTTCACTCCCAAAACGGGTGCCCAGATTTCTGCCAAGGTGATTTCGATCGCCGTGCAGGGAGCCACAAACGATTGTTCTAACTCAGGTCTAGTCAGGTCTGGATCAGGTAATGCGTTGCGATCGACCTTTCCGTTTGGCAGGAGGGATAAGGTTTCAAGCGACACAAAAACCGCAGGGATCATATATTCAGGCAGCTTTTGTTTAAGGAATTGGCGTAGATCGCTGATAGAAAGTTGCTGTGAATTCGTCACGATATAGGCAACCAGTCGCTGCTCATGCCCCATTTCCCGAACCACAACGACTGCATCTCGCACAGCGGGGTACTGACTCAGGGCGGCTTCAATTTCTCCCAATTCGATGCGGAAGCCTCGGAGCTTCACCTGATGATCGATCCGACCGAGATACTCGATATCGCCATTGGGCAGGTAGCGCGCCAAGTCTCCAGTTTTGTAGAGGCGTGCTTCTAGTTGAGGATCAAAAGGGTTGGCAATAAACTTTTCGAGGGTCAGTTCTGGACGATTGAGATAGCCTCGTGCCAACCCTGCACCCCCAATGTGCAGTTCACCCGAAACACCGATCGGAGTCGGTTGCAGATGCTCATCCAAGATATAGGCTTGCGCGTTGGCAATGGGGCGACCGATCGGCAATGTCTGTTGAGCAGAGCTGCCTTTGCCAGTCCAGTAAGTGGCATCAATACAGGTTTCAGTAGGGCCATAGAGATTGAAGAATTCCACCTCTAGACTCGCCAATAAACGCTTTTGGAGAGCGACCGATAACGCTTCACCGCCGCAGAAGATCCGCTTTAAAGTGCGACAGGTTTCAAGCCCACCCTGCTCTAAAAGCATTCGCAGCAAGGATGGCACCAGTTGCAGCGTCGTCACCCGATGCTCAGCAATGGTTTTGATCAGGTAGTTCATGTCTTGATGCCCTCCAGGCTGCGCCATCAGCAACGATGCCCCTGCCAACAGTGGAGCGTAAAACTCCCAAATGGATGCATCGAAGCTGAAGGGCGTTTTTTGCAGAACGATATCTGCATCTGTCAGCGGAAAGGTCGTTTGCATCCAGTGCATGTGATTACAAATGGCGCGGTGCGACATCATCACGCCCTTGGGCTGCCCCGTCGATCCAGAGGTATAAATCACGTAGGCAAGATGCGAGGGGTTCACCTCACTGACTGGATTCTTGTCGCTCGCTTGGGCGATCGCTCCCCAATCGGCATCTAGGACAATCCGATCCGCAGGGTGGTCAGGCAAGGTTTTTGCAACCTGTGCATGAGTTAATAACACAGACACCTGAGCGTCAGACAGCATCCACTCCAGGCGTTCTTGAGGATAGGTGGGGTCTAACGGAACATAGGCTCCGCCTGCCTTGAGAACGCCCAATAAACCCACGACCATTTCCAGCGATCGCTCCAGACAAATGCCCACGAGAGTTTCTGCTCCAACGCCCCGCTGTTGCAAGAAGTGTCCCAGTTGGTTCGCTCTGGCATTGAGTTCTCGATAGCTTAACTGATCATTTTCAATGATTACGGCTACTGCATCAGGAGTGCGTTGCGCCTGTGCTTCAAATAACTGGTGCAGACACTGCTCCGGTAGGTACTCGATCTGCGTGTCATTCCACTCCACTAAAATCTGACGAGACTCTACCTGCGTGAGAAGTGGTAACTGTGAAATCTGTTGCTGAGGATTCGTTACTATTCCGTCGAGTAAGGTCTGGTAATGTCCTGCCATGTGAGCGATCGTCTCTGGATCGAACAGATCGCTGTTAAATTCCAATTTCCCAGACAATCCCTCTGCCGTTTCTACCATCGATAGGGTTAACTCAAACTGAGCTGTACCGCTGTCAGTCTCAAGAGGAGTCACCGTTAAGTTGGGCAATGCGATCGCAGGTAATGGCGCATTGTGTAAGACAAACATCACCTGAAACAGGGGTGTGTGACTCAGCGATCGCTCAAGCTGTAACGCTTCTACCAATTGCTCAAAGGGCAAGTCTTGATGAGCATAGCCCTCGAGGGCGGTTTCTCGTACCCGATCGAGTAATTCCAGAACCGTGGGATTTTCTGAGAGCTGGGTTCGCAGCGCCAGGGTATTGACGAAGCAGCCGATTAAGCCCTCAATTTCGGCATGGTGGCGATTGGCAATGGGTGTACCCACCACAATATCCTTGCTGTTGCTATACCGTCCTAACAAAACCTTGAAAGCAGCTAGGAGCGTCATGAATAAGGTACATCCGGCTTGCTGACTCAGGCGGCGGAGCGCTTGCAATAACGCTGGCGGTAGATCAAAACGGTAGCTGCTTCCTCGATAGGTTTGTAGGCTGGGGCGGGGGCGATCGGTGGGTAATTCCAGCACTGGCGCGTCTTGCAACTGCTGACACCAGTAATTTGTTTGGGCTTGCAGCACGACTCCCTGTAACCACTGGCGCTGCCAAGCAGCGAAGTCGCTGTACTGAATCGGCAGGTCAGGTAAGGGAGACGGGCACCCGTCACAGAATGCCGTGTAAAGCACCGTCACTTCATGGATCAGGACACCGAACGACCAGCCATCTGCGGCAATATGGTGCAGTGTCAACAGCAAGATATGATCCTGTTCGGACAGGCGCAGCAGGCTCACGCGCAGCAGGGGAGCACGACTGAGGTCAAAGGGGTACCGAGCCTCTGTTGCAATCCATTTCTGGACTTCAGCCTCTTGCTGAGCCTCTGCTAACTCGCTCAAATCAACAGGCGATATCTGGAGCGTTGTAGAGGGCATAACGACGGCGATCGCTTGACCATCTTGGGTTTCAATACGGGTTCGCAGCGCCTCATGGCGACGGAGAATTTCATTCAACGTCTGCTCCAAAGCACGGAGGTTGAGTTGTCCCTGAAGAGAAACAGCGATCGGCAGGTTGTAGAAGGGGTTATCTGGCTCTAGCTGTGCCAAAAACCACAGGCGCTGCTGAGCAAAGGATAAGGGAACCGTTTCAGTAGAACGGGGTTGGATAGGAGGAGCCTTTAAGCCTGTTTGAGTAGCGGCGATCGCCTGGGATAGCTGGGCAATAGTAGGTAACTCAAACAGACGGCGTAGGGGAAGTTCAATCTGAAATAGCTGTCGGATTTGAGAGATCACCTGAGTTGCCAGCAAGGAGTGTCCGCCCAACTCAAAAAAGTGATCGTGAATACCAACGCGATCGATCTTTAGAACGCTTGTCCAAATACCCACAACCATCTCTTCGATAGGATTTGAGGGAGTACTGTCGGTGGATACCCTTATCAGTTGTTCTAAACCTATTTCTGGTAAAAACTTGCGATCGATCTTGCCATTTGGAGTCAGAGGGAGCTGCGCGATCGAGACAAAGGCAGAAGGCACCATATAATCGGGAAGCTGCTGCTGGAGAAATTCACGCAGTTCGCGGATGGCAACTTCCCCCTGCGGAACGATGTATGCAATCAGGCGGTTGTCACCCAATGGGTCTTCCTGCGCCACTACTACCGCTTCTCGAACCGTAGAATATTGGCTCAGGGTGGCTTCAATTTCTCCCAATTCGATGCGGAAGCCTCGGAGCTTTACCTGATGATCCATCCGACCTAAATACTCGATCGCACCATCTGATCGGTAACGCGCTAAGTCACCCGTTTGGTATATTCTGCCCCAGGTTGGATGCAGTATAAACTTTTCGGCTGTCAACTCAGGACGGTTGAGATACCCTCGCGCTAATCCTACGCCGCCAATGTGCAACTCACCGGGAACACCCACTGGCACAGGCTGTCCCTGGCGATCGAGCAGATAGATTTGGGTATTGGCGATCGGTCGTCCGATGGGGAGAATCGCAGGGAAGCGATCGCCTTTCTCTAGGCAGCTAACCGTAGACCAAACGGTAGTTTCTGTTGGCCCGTAAAGATTCCAGACCGTTGCTGCCTTCTCTAATAGCGACTCGGCTAACTCCCGGCTGAGGGCTTCACCCCCACAAAGAATATTTAAATCTTGCTTGCCCTGCCATCCCGACGCTAACAGCATTCGCCAAGTTGCCGGAGTTGCCTGCATCAGCGTGGCACCGCTGGAGTGGAGTAAATCGCTCAGTTGCTTGCCGTCCATAGCCGCAGAACGACTGGCTAAGACTAGCCTTGCTCCCGTTATCAGCGGCAGATACAGTTCCAATCCTGCGATGTCAAAAGAGACAGAGGTGACAGCCAGCAGAATATCGTTGGCAGTCAATCCGGGTTTCTGCTGCATAGAAGCGAGGAGGTTAACCATACTACTGTGGGCAATTTGTACTCCTTTGGGTTTGCCCGTAGAACCAGAGGTATAAATGACATACGCTAAATTGCTGGGATAGGCAGAAGCATGAGGATTCTCTTGACTATGCTGAGAAATAGTAGCCCAATCGCTGTCTAAACAAATCCCCTGAGCATGATGATGGGGGAGGCGATCGAGCAGTGCGGATTGAGTTAGCAGAATGGGCATCTGAGAGTCGGAAACCATCCACTCCAATAGCTCTTGGGGATAGCTGGGGTCAAGGGGAACATAAGCTCCTCCCGCCTTGAAGATGCCGAGCAGCCCGATCGCCAGATCGAAGGAGCGATCGCAGCAGATGCCAACTAGCACATCTGTTCCCACCCCCAAAGTTTGCAAGTAATGCGCCAGTTGATTAGCTTTGTGATTAAGTTCTAGATAGGTTAATGACTGATTTGCAAACACAATTGCGATCGCATCTGGAGTGCGTTCAACCTGCGCTTCAAACAATTGATGAATGCAGACTTGCGGATAGTCTGTCTGGGTCTGATTCCACTGCAAAAACTGCTGGTGTTCAGCTTCCGTTAAGCAGGAGAATTCTGAAATTCGCTGCTGGGGGTTGAGAGCGATCGCTTCCAGTAACGTCTGAAAGTGCCCACTCATGCGGCGAATTCTGTCTGCATCAAACAAATCGGTGCTGTATTCCCAACAGCCCACTAATCCCTGATCTGTCTCTGTCATATCCAGACGAAGATCCAATAGGGCGCGACGGCGTTCCACATCCAACGCGGTAATGGTTAGACCTGGTAACTCAAACTGCTCTCTGGGTGCATTATGTAAGGTGAAGGATACCTGAAACAGGGGATTGTAGGGGGCATCTCGGTCTGGCTGTAGCGCTTCCACCAGTTTTTCAAAGGGTAAATCCTGATTTTCATATGCCCCTAGCATCACTTGCCGTACCTGCCCCAACAGTTTCTCAAAAGTTGGGTTGCCCGAAAGATTGGTTCGCAACACCAGACTGTTAACGAACATGCCGATCAACCCTTCAATTTCTGCCCGATTGCGGTTGGCGATCGGTAAACCAACGATCAAATCTGCTTGTCCTGTGTAGCGATAGAGCAGGAGATTGAACGCCGCCAATAGCGTCATGAAGAGCGTCGCTTCAGCCTCTTTGCCAGTAGCTTTCAGCGCTTCAGTCAATCGCTGGGGCAGCAAGAAAAATACCGTTGCGCCCTGATAGGTTTGGGCAGACGGGCGGGGGCGATCGCTCGGCAGTTGCAGCAGGGGCGGAGCATCGACCAATTGCTGCTGCCAGTACGCAAGCTGAAACTCTAGGGTGTCTCCCTGTAACCACTGCCGTTGCCAAGCCGCAAAATCGGCGTATTGAATCGGTAATGCCGATAGAGAGGCTGCGTCCTGGTCAGCCGAAAAAGCGGGATAAAAGGCGGATAACTCGCGAATCAGAATGTCGATCGACCAGCCATCAAAAATAATGTGATGAATGGTGAACAGCAATACATGCTCCTGTTCACCCAGTTGGAGCAATGTCCAGCGCAACAGCGGAGCGTCAGCCAGATTAAACGGACATTGGCTTTGCGCGATCGCCAGTCGTTTAATTTCCGGCGCGGCATCGGGTAACGCGCGCAAGTCTACTGTGGATAATGGAATAAATAGATCTAGAGCAATCTGTTGAACGGGTTGTCCGTCCAAGATCTCGAACGTGGTGCGGAGCGCTTCGTGGCGTTGCACGATCGCATTCAGACTCTGCTCCAGAGCAGCGATGTTGAGCGAACCTGTCAGTTGCAAAGCGGTATGTTCATTATAAAAAGGATTGTCGGGTTCCAACTGCTGAAGAAACCACAATCGCTGTTGAGCAAAAGATAGAGGAGAAGGTTCTAGGCTGAAACGTCGAGAAATCGCTGTCATATTAGTCCCAACGTTAGCCCCAACATTGCCCCGCAATCGGGCTTCTAGGAGCGCCCGTTTCGCGGGTGAAAGTTTAGAACTTCGTGTGAATAGATCCTCTTTGTTTCTGCTCATTTATTTTAAAGTTCAATAATAATAATGAATAAACGAATGACGAGACTAAACTCTATCGATCGCGAATCTCAAGGTTCATATAGTTGGGATAGGGTTGAATATGAGTCAAATCATGTTCAAACATGACTCGATTCCCGGTCTTCTCAATTTCCTTAAAGCCTGCAAACTTGTAGGTAATGTACATTATGCGGTTGCGATCGTTGGCAACAAATTCAGCGCAAAGACGAACGTTATGCTGCTGGGCAAGCTGCATCAAATAATGGAGCATGACTGTGCCGACGCCTCTGGACATGACTCGGCAAGACATGAGCAGTAATTTAATTGTCCATAGGCTGACTTGACAGTCTACCAGCACTAATCCGATCGTTCCATAAGTTCCATATTTATCGTTCAAGCTGGCGATTAATAGCTTGTGCTGATCAGACTGTCTAAAGTAATCGAGTTCTTCGTAAGAGTAAGTATAGCCAGTGGTGTTCAACTGGTTCGTTCGGACTGTTAATTCTTCAGCACGCTGTAGATCGTCTTCTTGAGCAGATGCGATCGTCAGGCTCATCTTAAGAGTGGCTAAAAACTCTGCTGAAGAGCCAACAAATTCTTCCTCTTCCTGCTTACGCTTAATGTCACTGAGATACATAAGTCGTCTTTGTTTAGCATCCTCTGTGATAAAGCAAGGATTCATTTCCGGCATCTCCAAAAGCTGTTCCAGATTGGCGGCATCAATACAGAGAATATCCGGCAGGGAGAAGCTAACTTCTTCACGTTCAAAGGGCTGATCGTCGATAAAGGCGATCGAGTCAACGCCGATATTGATCGATTGCGCAATTTGTTGAATGGAAGAAGATTTAGTGTTCCAGTTGATTTGGGGATAAAGAAAATAGTCATGTAATCCTAGATCCTCTAGTTTCGACATTGCTTTGGCGTACTCGTTTTTGCTGACTAGGGATTGCAAAATACCTCGACTGTCCAATGTTTTGATGATGCTCACCACATCCTCGCGCAAGAAAACTTGCTCATCTTCCAACAACACGCCGTGCCATAGGGTATTGTCTAAATCCCAAACGACACATTTGATCGGTTTAGAGGAATCTCGTTTATTTTCTGATTGCCCTGACGTTAGACTGATCATGGCTTAAACCCTTGCTCCTGATTCTGAGTATCCAGACTGGGCGATTGTCATTTGTTGAATCTGGGTGCTGCCCTCAATAATTTCCATGATTTTGGCATCTCGAAAATACCGTTGCACCGAATAGTCACTGCTGCAACCGTTGCCACCATGAATTTGCACTGCATGGTTGGCGGCTTGAGTTGCCGTTGTTGAGGCAAAATATTTAGCGATCGAGGTTTCCATAATGGATTTAGGATCACGATTCTCTTTCAAGTAGCCCGCTTGATAACACAACAATCTTGAAGCCTTCACATTGACAATCATCTCGGTAATCATTTGTTGAATGAGGGGATGGTCTTTTAGAGGCTGACCAAACTGTTGACGTTGACTTGTGTAGTGCAGGCAGGCTTGTAGGCACGCCTGGGCAATCCCGACACATCCCCAGGCAACGCTGTACCGTCCGTAATCGAGGGCAGATGATGCGACATGGGACAAGCCCAATCCTTGTCTACACACCAGGTTTTCCTGCGGAATTTTACAATCCTCCAGGTGTAATTCTGCTAACATCGATGCTCTGACCCCTAGCATTCCAGAGATAGGTTTAATGAAGAGTCCTGGACGGGTGTTTTCGACTAAAAAAGCAGAGGGTTTGCCCTCACACTGGGCAAACAGTAAAAATACATTAGCAATTTGCCCGTAAGTAATCCATTTTTTTTGTCCATTCAGGAGATAAGCGTTTCCAGAAATCGTTGCAGTTGTCTCGATCGCTTTGGCATCGCTACCCACATTCGGTTCACTCAGGGCAAAGGCCGCGATCGCCTCACCGGATGCCAGCTTAGGCAACCAAACCTCTTTTTGTAAGGAACTTCCCCACTTAGACAAGGCATAAGCCACCATGCTATGAACCGTCAGCAAACTCCTAAGCGACGAGCATCCTCGTGCTAGCTCTTCGTTCACAAGACCAAAGGCGATCGCATCCATGCCACTGCCGCCGCAGATTTGGGGTAACACAGCCCCTAGATATCCTCGCTGAGCAAGCTGTTGAATCACATGAGATGGAGTCTGTTCTTCACGATCCCATTGATCGGCATAAGGTGCGATCGATTCATCGACAAATGCCTTGAATTCAGAGCGATATTTTTCTTGCTGAGGGGTCAATTCTATCTTCATCATGTCACCTGGGCGTTGACGAATTTCATTCTTATTTCCCGCTTAAGCACTTGTTCACCTTTTAAGTAGCTGCAATTACGGTAGTCTTGCGTTCTAGCAAATGAGCGATCGCATTAATTGTTCTAAAGTTATCTAGATCCAGATCTTCGTTTTCGATCGTCACCTGAAATTCTTTTTCTATGAATAATATGAGCTGCATGGCGAACATTGAATTAACAAATCCGGCGGCAAAAATATCGTCATCCTCTTGCAATTCATGGTTGCCAAAAAACTGGGAAAGGAACGTTTTGATTCTGTCTTTAGCATCTTTCATGGTGAGTAACTTGTTGAAAAATTTTGGTTACTTAGCTTCTTTAGTAGTCTGGGAATCTAATAGTCAGGACTTGCTGTAGGTGTGAAATCCCTGCCCACTTTTTCGACCATATAAACCCGCATCGACCATTTTTTTAAGCAAAGGACAGGGACGATATTTACTATCATTGAAACTTTCGTATAAGACTTCGATCGAAAACAGAATCGTATCTAACCCAATTAGATCAGCGGTTTCTAAAGGCCCCATCTTGTGACCAAAGCAGGTTTTGAAAATTTTATCTACGTCTGATGCTGAAGCCACCTGATCATGTAACAGAAAAATAGCTTCATTAATGGTCAGCATTAGGACGCGATTCGACACAAACCCTGGCGCATCATTGACCAGAATCCATTCCTTTCCCATTTGAGTGAGTAGCCCTTGAGTCGTCTCAATGGTGGCATCAGAGGTGTGATAGCCGCGAATCAGTTCAACCGTTGGCTTTAGCGGTACGGGATTCATGAAATGAATGCCAATTACTTGAGGCGATCGCTGAGTGGCTGAGGCAATGCGCGTGATGGGGATGGCAGACGTGTTAGCGGCAAAAATAGAGGCTTTAGGGCAAATGGCATCCAGTTTTGCATAAACCTCTTTCTTAAGATCCCATTTTTCTGGGATATTTTCAATCACGAATTCCGCAGAGTCTAGGAATTGATCGTTAGTGGTGAATTTGATACGTGACAGAATATCGTCAAGATTATCAGTCTTCTCTTTTCTATTAAAAAGAGTTTGAAAACGAAGATTGTTTCTAATTTCTTGTTTGGCCTGTTCCAGAATCTGATCAGAAACATCCAGCAACAGCACTTGATGACCTGTTTGGGCAAGATTTTGTGCTACCCCAGCCCCCATCACTCCTGCTCCAATCACACCAACGACTTGAATAGTCATCTTCTCGTTTACCTCCAGCTAGCTTTTGCTATTTTTTATGGATTAGCCAAAATTAATTTTTCTGCGTCTGCTTCACTCAATGCTTCTAACTCTTCAACCAGTTTTTCTTCAATTAATAAAGCCAGCTCGGCAATGGAAGGAGACTCTAAAAAGGAACGCAAAGAGACTTCAACCTGAAAGTCTTGCCGCAGTCGGGAAACTAACTGGGTCGCCAGCAGTGAATGTCCGCCCAAATCTAGAAAGTTGTCATAAATTCCGACGGATTCGATCGCCAGAAACTCTTGATAAAGATGAGTGAGCTGGTGCTCGATCGCTGTGCTAGGTGCCACATAAGCCGTCCTTAAATGCGGTCGGGGGTGCGTTGAGGTGACGTGCCCTGCTTTTTCCGTGAAACTGCCTAAGGCAAAGGTTTCATGTTGCTCAATCACAGCCTGGAGGTTACGGGTGGATACCACGACTTGGGGAAGTTGACCCGACAGAATGTGAGTGAACGCCTTAATGCCCTCTTGAAACGTGATGCCGTATTGCTGCCGCATTTGCTTAAACTCAGCTTGTATATCTGGCGCAAAGGACAGCAGTGAATCTTGCCAACTGTCCCACTGCCACCAATCCCAATTAATAGAGATCGTCCGCCGTTGATGTCTAGCAGCATCGTCATGGGCAAAGGCATCTAGGAACGCATTGGCAGCACAGTAATCCACCTGCCCTAATCCGCCATAAATGGCAGTTAAGGAAGAACACAGCACCCAAAAATCTAGCTGAATATCCTGCAAGACTGCTTCTAGCACGAGGGTACCTTTGACTTTGGGGTCAAGCACCTGTGCCGCCAGTTCAGCAGTCTTAAGCTGCATCAAGCCCGCCCCTGGAACACCTGCGGCGTGAATCACACCGTGAATTGTCCCGAAGCGATCGCGCACTTGCTTAACTGCCGCTTGCATTTGTTCGAGGCTGGTCACATCGGCTTGGATCACGAGCACCTCTGCTCCCAGATCCTCTAGATGCTGAACTTGCTCGATCTGGGTGCGAATGGGGTTTTTCTCGTCGTGGCAGCATGACTGCCATTCAGATCGAGGCGGTAATCCCGATCGCCCAATCAGCACCAGCTTGGACTGCACGGTTTCTGCAAAGTATTGGGCGATCGCCAATCCGATTCCTCCCAATCCGCCTGTAATCACATAGACTCCGCCTTGCCGGAGCTGAGGGGTACACAGGACATTATTTTTCACGGGTACTGGCTCAAAGCACTGTATCCATCGACGATTCCCACGATGAGCAATGAACGGGTTAACAGGTTCAGCAACGAGTTCTGCCATCAGTAAATTGATCAGGTTTAGTCCTTGCTGTTTTTGCCACTCTTGGGAATCAGGCAGCGTTATGTCAATACTCCGACAGGTGATGTTGGCATATTCCTGGGGAATGACTTTACAGAGACCTAAAATTGTTGCTTTCTCAGGACATAGCTGATCTTCATCTGTTATCTCTTGAAGATGATTGGATATTACATCTATTTGAATAGAACGAGAAATATTTTGGTCTGCTAGAGCCTGCACTAGAAATAGAAGACTGTAAAATCCCAGTGTCTGAGATTGTTCCAGATGCTCAAGTCTTGCCAATCGCTCCTGATTTGAAGTGGCGTTCCACAAATGAAGAATACGTTCAGGACTTTTATCTAAGCCGCAAATGGTTTTGAGAAGGCGATCGTAATCTTCTTTGTTGACTGGATTAATCCTATAGTCCCGCTCACTGAGTTGGCTAAATTGCTCTCCTATGGTGACAGTGATGATATTTTGATAGGCGCGATTAAGCTGTTCTATAATTCGCGCACCGACTCCACAAGGATCAATAAACACTAGCCAGCATTGGGGCTGAGTCGCTAATTTTTCGGGTTCAAACCAGGCCAGCGGTGCAGCTCGTTTCCAGGAAGGACAATGAAACCACTGCGCCATCTCTAGCTTTTGCGTGAATGCTGCTGGATTCAGGTGGGTATTGCCTGTTGGTTTAGGGGGATCGATCCAGTAACGCTGGCGCTCAAAGGGATAGGTGGGTAGCGGCACGCGATGACGATGCTCATGGGCATGAAACTGCGACCAATCGATCGACAGACCTGAGAGCCAAAGTTGTCCTAATGTATTCAGCAAGAAGGCAGAATCGGACTGTTGATTATAGGCATCTCGCAGCGAGGGCAGTACCACTTTTTCCGTCCTCTGGGTACTTTCCAGGCATTGAATTGCTAGACTGCTCAACGTCTGTCCGGGGCCAATTTCCAGCAGAATCGGCTGGTGCTGGTTCCACAAGGCAGTTATCCCATCGGCAAAGCGAACGGGCTGGCACAGATGCTTTGTCCAGTAGCTTGGATCGGTAGCGGCGGCAGTCGTCATCCAAGTTCCCGTGACATTCGACACATAAGGAATCTGCGGTGCCTTGAGATTAAGCGTTTGGGCAACGGTTGTGCAGGCAGCGGCGATCGGTTCCATCTGGTGAGAATGGAAGGCATGAGAAGTCTGCAACCGCCGACAGGCAAGCCCCTGTTCAGCGAGATCGGCTGCTAACTGATCAACGGCAGCGATCGTCCCAGCAATGACGCAGAGATTGGCTCCATTAATTGCAGATAAGGAGAGATTTTCATTTAGGAAGGGAGTGATCTCAGCTTCGGACAGCGGCACTGCCAGCATGGCTCCACCGGGCAACTTCTCAATGATTTGAGCGCGGTTAGCCACTAGAGTTAGAGCATCTTCCAGAGACAGCACCCCCGACAAACAGGCGGCTACATATTCCCCAATGCTGTAGCCAATCATTGCTACAGGACGAATGCCCCAGGACAGCCACAGCTGAGCCAGAGCGTACTCAATCACAAAAATAGCGGGTTGAGTGAAACGAGTTTGATTCAGGGTTTGCGTTGCTGCATCGGTGGGTTCTGCTTTGCGACCTAGCATCTGACGCAAATCAAAGCCCGATTGGGGAACGGTTTGCGCTAGAGCTTGATTTCGGGCGGGATACAGAATGTCTCTCAGATCAAGACCCATCAACGGCTGGAGGAACTGACAGCAGCGATCGACCTGTTCTCGAAAGGTCGGCTCAACCTGATAAAGCTCCCACCCCATGTTGACATACTGCGTTCCCAATCCGGTGAACATGAAAGCGATCGGGCGATGACTCTTCTCCTGTACGCTAGTCAGAACGCGTTTGGGATCTTGGAGCGCATGAATAGCATCTTGAAGATCTCGGCAAACCACAGTCTGTCGGTGGGCAAAAGGCTGACGACCGACTTGCAGGGTATAAGCCACATCTGCCAGGTTGAGGTCAGGATGGTGCTGGAGGTGTTCAGCCAAATTTGCAGTCGCTTGCTCCAATGCTGGACTCGTCTTAGCCGATAATGTCAGTAACTGCCAGGGGCGATGCGACGCAGAGGTTGAAACGGGGGGTGCCTCTTCGAGGACTACATGAGCATTAGTGCCACCAATCCCAAAGGAACTGACTCCAGCGCGACGGGGATGCCCATGCGTTTTCCATTCTCTCAGGTGAGTATTGACGTAAAAGGGACTGTTGACAAAATCAATTTCGGGATTGGGTTGTTCAAAGTGTAGGCTAGGGGGAATCTGTTTATGTTTCAGGGCTAGAACCGTCTTGATCAGACCTGCGACCCCAGCCGCAATTCCGAGATGTCCGAAGTTACTTTTCACCGAGCCGATCGCACAAAACGCTTTTTGGTCGGTCTGGTGCCGAAACACCTGGGTTAGGGCTGCGATTTCAATCGGGTCTCCCAATGCAGTGCCGCTGCCATGCGCTTCGATGTAGGTGAGGCTGTCTGGAGTCACCCCTGCGATCGCCTGAGCCTCTGCAATCACGGCTGCTTGCCCTTCTGGACTAGGAGCTGTATATCCTGCCTTCAATGCCCCATCGTTGTTAACGGCTGAACCTTTGATCACCGCATGAATACAGTCTCCATCGGCGATCGCCTCTGACAGTCGCTTCAGGACGACGATGCCAACCCCGTTGCCGAAAAAACTTCCCTGCGCTTTTGCGTCGAAGGTACGGCAATGTCCATCGGGCGAAGCAATTCCCCCCTCCTGATAGAAATATCCCGTTTTTTGAGGTACCGTGACGGAAATGCCTCCGGCTAAAGCCAGATCGCATTCACCATTCAGCAAGCTTTGACTAGCCAGATGCACTGCCACCAACGAGGTGGAACAGGCCGTTTGCACCGTGACAGAGGCTCCCTTTAGGTTCAACTTGTAAGAGACGCGGGTAGAAAGATAATCCGTGGCGTTGCCCAAGAAGGTTTGTAAATCTGGGAAGCCTCCAAAGGTCGGACCAATTTGATGGAGCAGATACGTGTTGGTTTCTGCGCCTGCATAAACCCCGATCGCCCCTGCATAAGTTTCCGGGTTGTAGCCCGCCTGTTCGATCGCCTCCCATGCCGATTCTAGAAAGAGCCGATGTTGCGGGTCCATGCGTTCGGCTTCTTTTGGGCTGAAGCCAAAGAACTCTGCATCAAAGCGATCGATGTCTGAAAGAATCGACTTGGCTTTGACGTAATTCGGGTCGCTCAGCGCTGTTGGATCGATGCCTGACGCGAGAAGTTCCTCATCCGAGAAAAATGAAACGGACTCTACTCCATTTCGTAAATTCTGCCAGAATGTATCGATGTTGGCGGCACCAGGGAATCGACCGGATATGCCGACGATCGCAATGTCTGAACCATTTTCTGCACCATTTGTAGCTTCGGATAAATTCACGTCACTCATTTGAAATTTTTACAGGGGGATTTTATAAAGGAGCTGATTAAATGTGTATCTATCTCGACTGTTTTCGTTGTTCTCTGATGGCTTGGCGATCGCTGCGTAACTTTGCACGCTCATTGCCTTGTTCTGTGGAAGTTTTTGTCTTTTTGTTGTGACTTAAGTAGTTAGCCAGCGAGTGAATGGTTGGAGATTTAAACAAGTCAACGATCGGGATATCTTGATGCAAGAGGGCTTGCAATTTGGCTTGAGTTCTGACCATGAGCAGAGAATTTCCGCCCAATTCAAAGAAGTTGTCGTAGATTCCTACTGTTTCGAGCTGCAAGATTTCTCGCCAAACGCCCGCAATCAGTTGCTCAGACTCGGTTTGGGGAATGACATAGGCTTGACGCACTTGCGGCAGCAGGTCGGGTGCTGGTAATGCTAAACGGTTGACTTTTCCGTTGGAGGTGAGCGGCAGGGCATCCAGCACGATATAGGCAGAAGGCACCATGTGGCTGGGGAGTTTTTGCTGCAAAAAGTGGCGTAACTGATCTGCGATCGCCTCCGGCTGCCGATCGGGGACAGGCTGCAACCATTGGGTCATCCAACTGGGTTCTATGCCGCCCCCGACAAAGCTATGCAGCAAAATTTGGCTGGATTCTAGAGACAGCAGCTTGCTCAGCCCTTCCTCTAGAGAACCAATGGGACACAGCCCGATCGCCTGTTCAGTTGCCGCTTCCATTAGTAGCTGACTGATGTAGCCCGCTTCCAGTAAACAAAAATCCCTTGCTAGCTCCCCATACATCGGCGCGATCGCCCTCAGTTGCCCAATCAAAAATAGGGAAAATGCAGATTGCTCAAAAATCGGCTGATTTTTGCTGTCATAAATCTGGCTGGTCATCTCGCTTGCCGCATTCAGGTAGGCTAGCCGATGATCAATTGGATGGTAGTAGTAAAACCCAGCCTCTAGCCCCTGAATGCGATCGGGTTTAACAAACAAATAGGCTTGGATTGGATAGAGTCCTCCAGCAGAGGCATAGCGATATTTCGGCAATGGAGATCCATCCACCGTGATCGGCAGCAAAACGCTGAGCCATTGCCCTAATTGAGTTAAAGACAAGGGGCGATCGAGAAATTGGCGATAGCTCTGACGCTGTAGGTAAGCCTGTATCAGCGCAGCATCCCGCTCAGGTTGGGGCAACTGAACCGTGGGCTGCGTCGGCTGAAACTGCTGTAATCCTAACTGCTTTAGCTTAAATTCAATCCGCTCTACTGGGTCAAGCAAGACGCCTCCAAGGGGATTAACCCTATCCGCCAGCTTTGGCAATTCTGGCTTCTGGGATGGATTGGCGGACTGGTCGATAGACTGATCAAGTACTACATAGGCTGCTAAACCTTGCGGGTTCGACGGTTCGCCAACGGCGGTGACCACTGCCGATCGCACCCGTGGATGCTGGGTCAAGGTTGCTTCAATTTCACCCGCTTCGATCCGCTGTCCCCGCAGCTTAATTTGGAAGTCTACCCGTCCTAAAAACTCAATGTTGCCATCTGGCAGATAGCGCCCCAGATCCCCAGTGCAATAGAGGTGCTCTCCGGTACGAGGATGAAGGGTAAAGCGATCGCGCGTCTTCTCTTGATTGCGCCAGTAGCCTTTTGCCACCTGCACTCCGGCACAGTACATCGTACCGGGCACCCAAGTCGGACAGTTTTCTAGAGCTGCGTTGAGAATGTAGTATTTTGAATTGGACATGGGCTGACCGTAAGGAATACTCTTCCAGTCGGGGTCAACCTGTTCGATCAGATAGCCGATATTCCAGATGGTGGTTTCCGTCGGCCCGCCAATGCTGAGAATCTGTATTTGCGGCACTAAGGCTCTCAACCGTTGCGGCAGCGAAACGGGCAGCCAATCTCCTCCCAAAATTGCCAGTCGCAAGTTGGGAAAAGATGCGGCTTGCGGCTCAACGGCATCCACCCACATTTCCATCATCGCCGGGACTGAATTCCACAGCGTTACCCGATGGCGAATCATTAAGTCAGCCCAATGGTGAGGATCTTTAACCGCATCTGCATTGGGCAGAACTAGCGTACCGCCTGCACTCACCAGACCAAAGAGGTCGTACACTGACAGATCATGATTGAGCGCGGTTAACGAGAGAATGCGATCGCCAGAATTTATCTGAAACCGCTCATTGGTATAGACGACTACATTCACTACATTGCGATGGGTAATCATCACGCCCTTGGGCAGTCCGGTGGAGCCAGAGGTATAGATGACGTAGGCTAAATCATCCAAAGTTTGTACGGGCTGAAGCGGTGCGGTGCTCTCGGCAGCGAACTCACCTGTATCGAACTCACCTGCATTAAACCCACCTACATCGAGACACAACCGCTTCACATTGTTCGTCCAAGGCAGGTTAGGTTCCAGCCAAGATTGAGTCAGCACAATATTCACTTGGCTATCTTCTAGCAGGTATAAAAACCGTTCCTGGGGCAAGGTCGGATCGATCGGCACATAGGCTCCACCTGCCGCCAAAATGCCCATGACCGCAACGATTTGCTCCCAGCCTTTTTCCATCACCACGGCTACGAGCTGATTTGGTGTCACCCCCAGCTGGCGCAACCGATGCCCCACCTGATTCGATCGCCAGGATAATGCTTCGTAAGTAAGGGTATGAGTAGATGTCACTACCGCTGCCTGTTGCGGCTGCCGAGCCACTTGAGCGGCAAACAGCTGATGGAGGAGTTGATTAGGGAGAGCGATCGTCTGGCTATTCAGAGCAAATCGTTGCTCTAATTGAGCGGGAGGGATAAGCGGTTGTTGGGTGTCTTGCCAAGCCGTCTCCTCTGAGGCGAGACGCTGCAAAAGGCGACAGGCGGCATCAAACATATCCTCTACCATCCCCTCTGGGAAAAGGTCAGCAACCACCTGCCAGGTGTAGGTGAGGGAACCGTCTGCATCCGAGTAGTAGATGTTGTCTAGCCAGACTTGCGGCGTTTGATAAACGCTGTAGACCACTTCGCCTAAAGGAATATCGCCAACGGTTTGCTGATGGCTTAAGGCTTGCGGCGTTATTTCCTGCGGAGTCGTGGTGAAGACGATCGGCATGGCGCTGCCGCTAGCTTTCCCTTGCTGCTTCGCCAACTCCCGCAGCAGCCGCACCCCACTCACCGCATCATGCTCCAGATCCTGCCAGAGCTGCGTCTGAATTCGCTTGGCGCGGGCAGTAAACGGTTCATCTACCGAACAATCTACTTCCAAGAGGGTAAATGACGCTAACTCGCCCATAATGTCGTTGACTTGCGGGTGCAGGGGCAGGCGATTAAAGCGTGGCACATTCAGGGTAAATCGTGAGCTTTTGCTCCAGAGATGGATCACCTCAGCATAGACAGTGAGGAGGGTACAGGCTAAGGTCAGCCCAGCTTGGGCGGCTCGGCTTGTCAATTGCTGAAGCGCCTGACGCTCCAGGGTGTACTTAAAATTGACGAATCGCGGGGTTTTTAGAGCGGCTGGATTTTGTGCCAGCGGTAACTCTGGCGGGGGCGGCAGGGTGGGAATCCGGCGCTGCCAGTATGCCAGGGATTTTTGGTAAAAGGGCGAGTTCTCCAGGGCGATTACCGCTAGCACATAGTCTCGGAAGGACAGATCCAGCACTGGCATCGGGGCAGTCGGAGCCTCATACAGAGCTTTCAACTCGCGGAACAAGAGCTGTAAACTTCTGCCATCCAAACACCAACCCTCTAAACTGATGTGGATTCTGGTGCGCGTTTCATCTAGACGAGCGGCAAGGATCTCAAATTGCGGCCACTGTTCTAGGGGCAGCATCTGGTGAGAGAGGCGATCGCGAATGGCAGCAGATTGCACCCTAACCGTCTCAGCCTCCTGATCCCGCCAATCGAGTTGTTGAATAGCATAAGGCGGCACCTGCGCCAAAATTTGCTGTTGCCCATCCGGTAGAACAACGGCACGCAGCATATCATGACGGTTAATTAACTGATTCCAGGCGTGGCTAAATCGCGCCAGATCGAAATCATTGATCTCAATCTCGGTGTAGCTGTGGATCGAGACATTTCCCATATCAAAGGAATCCATTCTGCCGATCCAATATGCCTGCTGCATCTCGTTGAGCGGAAACGGCTGATGGCGATTGTTTTGATCGGGGACGATCGCAGGTAAATCCAATCCTGCCGCAGAGGGTTCGCTCAGGCTCTGCAAAAATGCCAAAATCTCTGGCTTGCGCTCGGTGAGCTGCATTTGCAGATCCGGCGTTAAAACTTGTTTGGGGGCATTACAGCGCAGACGATCGCCATCAAACCAGAGCTTGATGCCCTGTTCACTCAGATTGAATAAAAACTCTGCAATGGGTGGGTTCATAGTTCGATCTCCGCGCGATCGTCCGAGTCTGCATGGATAGGGGACTGCAAATTATGGGCAACACAGCGAATCCGCTCAATGTACTGAGCGATCTCAGCCACTGTCGGTTGTTCAAATAGGACGTTCATCGAGAGATTGACCTGAGCGACTCCACTCATTTGCGCCATCACCTGAGTTGCCATGAGGGAATGTCCGCCTAATTCAAAAAAGCTATCGTGGATACCGACTGGATCAATGCCCAGAAACTGTTGCCAGATTTGGGCGATCGCCTGCTCCAGTTCATTGCGGGGCGGTACATAGGCGTAACTCAAGGACGGTCGTGGATAGGTCGAAGGGGTGGATTCTTTCCGATCTTGGGATGCTGAAGTATCCAGGGAGGTGAATAAGGTGTATTCTTGCTGATCCATATCAGCGAATAAATCGGTGGTAGATACCAGCACTTGAGGGAACGAACTCCCCACAATTCGACTGAAGGCTTTGATTCCTTCTGAGTCGGAGAGGCCATGTTTAAGCAAGTCTGCCGACGAGGAAGAATGGGGCTGGAGTTGCGCTAATTTTTTCGCCGCTTCGACCGCTATGCCCCCCTCTTGCCAGGGAGAGATCCAGTTAATCGAGATCGTGGGTGTACCCGCATTCACAGTTTTGTAGTGAGCAAAGGCATCCAAAAAAGTGTTGGCGGCAGCATAGCTCATCTGACCAAATACTGGGTTGATGGCAGCCCGTGATGAGCAGCAGATGAAGAAATCTAGCTGAACCTCTTTGAAGATGGCATCTAGCACCAGCGCGCCTTTCACTTTAGGCGCTAGAACTTTTTCCGCATCCTCAGCAGTGGTTCGTCCGATCGCTCCCTCCTTGAGAATGCCTGCCGCATGAATCACGCCATTAATTTGACCGAATCGCGTCTGAGCCTGAGCGATCGTCTGTTGCATCGGTTCGAGCTGGGTCACATCTGCCTCTGTCACCCAAACCTCGGCTCCTAGGTCTTCCAGCTGCTTGAGCTTGCGAATTTTATCGCTGACCTGATCGTCCTTGTCATGCGTTGTCAACCAGGTTTCCCAATCCTGGCGATCGGGAAAGGCTGAACGTCCGATCAGGATCAGTTTCGCTTGGGCAGTCTGTGCCAAATGGGATGCCAGAGCAAGTCCGATCGCACCTAACCCTCCAGTAATCAAATACACGCCGCCTTGCCGTAGCCGTGACGTACCCTCAAACGTTTCATCCAGTCGAACGGAGTCAAAAGCAGGTATCCAGCGATGTTTACCTCGGTAGACAATGATGTCGTCAGAAGTATCCGCTCTGAGTTCTATCAACAGGCTGTCTATGAGTAACTTTAGTCTGCTGTCTGTATCGGGCAGCAGCACATCAATGCTGCGACAGCGAATGTTGGGATATTCTTGCGGAATCACTTTAACTACACCGAGTACCGTTGATTTTTCAGGAGATATTGGTTCTTCTCCCGTTACACTTTGGAGATGATTAGAAACAACCGCTAGCTGCAACGCCTGTGTCACGTTCTGTTTACCGAGTGCCTGTACCAGAAATAGCAGCGAATAGAATCCTGTGACTTGAGTCTGGTCAACGGTTTCTAGCAGTGTGGACACTGTGTCATGCTGGATAGTCCAGAGATGAAGAATCTGGGTGGGTATCCAATTTTGAGCTTGTAGTGCCTTGAGCAGCGCATCATAATCATCTCGGTTCTGAGGGTTGAGCGTATACTCCTGTGGACTGTCGAGCGTCTGGTTCTGGCAAACAAATTGTTCCCCTATTCCAACCGTAATTACATCCTGACCGTCATGCTGCAATTGCCGCAAGAGTTGCGCTGCCAAATCGCACTGATGGCGATCGCCAAACACCAGCCAACGCTCTGATTGAGGGGTTTGTATGCCAAACTGAAACGGCTGCGGCAGCAGCGCACGTTTCCATGTCGGAACATAGAACCAGTCTGCTAAATCTGGCTTTTTGCCTGAGCGCACGGAATGAATCGAATCGCTCGGCTGCAAGGGTGCAGTAAATGCGGCAGGGACGGATGGGCTGGCAGATGTGGCAGCCTGAGCAATTAATAGGCGTTGTCCGAAGACATCCGTTTCCAAAAATGCTGCCACCTGCACAAATCCGCCGGCTTGCAGGGCATCCTGCCACTGTTCCTGAGATAAATAAGGATTTTTCAGGCGGTGGGCTTCGTCCTGTGCTGGATTCATCAGCAACGCCCAAGTCATATAAAAATCTGGAGTTTGCTGCGTTTTCTCCCAGACTAAGAGAAAGCCACCAGGCGCTAGTAACTCATGAATTTGCTGAAGCGACGCTTCGATATTCTTAGCAATATGTAGAGACTTGACCGCGATCGCCACATCGACACTATGTTTCGCAAATCCCTGCTCCGTTAGCGGTTGATCCAGGTCTAGGGCACGACAGGCGATCGAGGCATACTGACTAAATCTCTTGCTGGCCTCATGGAAGAAGGAGTTACCAACATCGGCAAAGCAATAATGGGTTTGTGACAGCGGCAACAGCGGCAGCAACTCATCGGTGATGTGACCGATACCGCTGCCGATTTCCAAAATTCTCAGGTGGGCGATCGAGGGTAATGACTCTACCGCCTGTTGTAGAATTGCTCGAATTATCTTGCTGTAGTAACTGTGTGAAGGAAATTCTGAAGCTAAATTTTCTATTGAATCGAGTAGGGGATATATTCCCCGCCGCTCTGCGGCGAAGCTTTGGGGCTTGCAATCCGAATCTCGTATTCGGGAGAAACTCTGCTTCCATACCCCGTCCGCTTGCGGCGGGGTTCTTGATTTAAAGTCATAGAGTAATCCTTTGAAGAGCGTCAGCGGTTCTGTCTTGCCAATCAGCACAGACCTTAAATTTTCACCACAGCGTTGAACTAAATCTATGACCTGCGGAGAATCTGCCCACTCGACTCGGACTGTTTCTAAAAGTGCATTCACAGACTCTAAAGAACAGGAAATCAGATGGGTAAAGCGTCCCTGATCCTGCTGCAAATGACCCTGCTCTACCAAAACCTGCAACCATTGAGAGACTAAGAGTTGATATCGAGGTATGATGCCATACCGATCGAATAACTCCTGATCAGAATAGGTTTTGTTGATATCGCTAAAGGCACCTAAACTCCTCAGTGCTAGGTTAATGTAGGCAAGTGACAACTGCGCCAATCCTTGCTGATTTGCCAAGTACATTGGCTGATCCACTGTTGCGGTTGTATCCTGCGCTTGACCTGCCTCTAGCAAACAGTTCCATTGTTCTGACGCAGAAATCAAAGGCTGAAATGCCCTCGACTGAGTGGAGGGAGGAGGGGGGTCAATCCAATACCGCTGGCGCTCAAACGGATAGGTGGGTAAGGGGAGACGATCGCGCTTCTCGTGCTGATAGAATCCCGCCCCATCCACCTGCACCCCCGCTAGCCAAAGGCGACCCAACGTGTTGAGCAGAAATGCCATATCGGACTGTCGATCGTGAGGATGGCGGAGCGACGAGAAGATAGCTCTCCCCTCTGCTTGCTGTTTCGTGAGAGTAGCCAACGTTCGACCTGGCCCGACCTCTAGAAAAATTCGCGTTGAATCCTGCAATAGCTCGGCAATGCCTTCAGAAAATCGCACGGTCTGACGCAGGTGCTTTGCCCAGTAAAGCGGATCGGTGGCATCGGTGGCAGTCATCCAAGTGCCCGTCACATTTGAGATCAGCGGAATTTGGGGAGGATGGAGTTGAATGTGCTTAACCGCTAGCGTGAACGGTTCAGCGATCGCCTCCATCATTTCAGAGTGAAAGGCATGGGAGGTATGAAGACGACGAACATTGACCCCTTGATCCGTTAGTTGACGTTCTAGGGATTCAATGGCTTCTACCGTTCCCGAAACCACATTTAAAGCAGGACTGTTGTTGGCTGCGATCGAAAGTTTTTTACCGCTCTCCCGAATAAGCCGTTGAACATCGTCTAATAACAACTCGACGGAGAGCATGGCTCCCTTCGGCTGCTGTTGCATCAATTGTCCACGTCTAACCACCAATGACAAGGCATCTTCAAGGGAAAAGACTCCCGCCAGACAGGCTGCCACATATTCCCCAATACTGTGCCCAATCATCGCTACGGGCTGCACGCCCCATGACATCCACAATTGTGCTAGCGCATACTCGATCACAAATAGAGCGGGTTGGGTAATCGCAGTTTGCTGCAATTGTTGCGTTGCCGTTTCAACGTTTTCTACGGTGGGGTAGAGAACCTGGCGCAAATCAAAGCCGAGTTGGGGATGGAGTAGGGTGCAGCATCGATCGCACACTTCCCGAAAAGTTGGTTCGCACTGGTAGAGTTCCCGCGCCATATTTACATATTGTGCGCCCTGACCCGTGAACATGAACACAACCGGGCGATCGGAATCTGGATCAATCAATCCATACTGAGGTTCTCCTAATGATTCCACCGCCTCATCTAAAGTTGAACAGACTGCTACACGACGATGCTCAAACGCAGTACGCCCGATCTGGAGTGTATAGGCAACATCGGCTAAATTGAGATCAGGATGCTGTTGTAAATATTGGGCAAGATTGACGGTAATGGCATCAAGTGCCGAACGAGTTTTCGCCGAAAGCAGCAATAGCTGATGGGGTCGCGACGGACTGGAAACTTCTGGAGGTGGAGCTTCTTCTAGAACCATATGAACATTGGTGCCGCCAAAGCCAAAGGAGCTAACCCCCGCTCGCCGGGGACTATCCTTGACGTTCCACTCCGTCAGCTTCGTATTGACGTAAAACGGACTATTGGCGAAATCAATCTCTGGGTTGGGGGTCTCAAAATTAAGGCTAGGGGGCAAAACTTTGTGATGCAGCGACAAAACGGTTTTGATCAGTCCGGCCATGCCTGCGGCTGCATCTAGATGTCCCACATTGGTCTTGACCGAACCAATGGCACAAAAGCCCGTGTTCGCCGTCCCGATCCGAAAAGCCTGCGTCATAGCAGCCACTTCGATGGGATCACCCAAGGCCGTGCCAGTCCCATGCGTTTCCAGATAGCTAATCGTGTCTGGCTCTACCTCCGCCATAACCTGAGCAGCGCGAATCACCTTGGCTTGTCCCGCTTGACTGGGTGCCGTATAGCCCACTTTCAATGCCCCATCGTTATTGATGGCAGACCCTTTAATCACGGCATAGATAGCATCCCGATCGGCGATCGCATCCTCCAACCGTTTTAGCACCACTGCGCCCAGTCCATTGCCGCCTACAGTGCCGTTGGCTTTGGCATCAAACGCTTTGCAATGTCCATCGGGTGAAACAATCTCATCAGGCGATAGGGTCAATTCAGTTTGCGGGACTTTCACAGCAACACCCGCCGCGATCGCCATGTCGCATTCGCCACTCAACAGACTTTGACAAGCTAAGTGAACCGCGACGAGCGAACTAGAGCAGGCAGTGCCAACACTGACACTCGGCCCTGTCAGATTCAGTTTGTAAGAAACGCGGGTGGGCAGGTAATCTTTGTCTACCCCAATCAGCGTTTGCAAAAATCCCTTGGATGCCATCCATTCTGGGTTCGGACTGAGGTTATGGAGCAAATACGTCCCCATGCCCACGCCTGCATAAACGCCGATAGATTTCTCCTCAGTGGCAGCGGTATAACCCGCATTCTCTAATGCTTCCCAGGCGCATTCCAAGAACAACCGATGCTGTGGGTCCATACTTTCCGCTTCTCTAGGATTGAAGCCAAAGAATGCTGCGTCAAAGTATTCAATATCGGTTAGAACAGCACCCGCTTTGATCCGGCGATCGTCTTGATGAGATGGCGCTGTTGGTGATGGCTGCTCTGCGTTAGAAAGAACTGTGCTAGAAAAAGCTGAGACTAATTCTACTCCTGCCTTTAAATTTTCCCAAAATTGATCAAGCGTCTGGCTGCCGGGAAATCGTCCAGCAAGACCAATAATCGCAATCTCTAACCCGTTGAATTGAGTATTCATCCACAAACTCTTTGATACTGCTTAGACTATGCAATTCTTAAGAAATTTAGGTCTGCTTGGATTGTTTCAGGCGCTGTTTGAGACGATCTTTTCCTTGGGCTAACTTTTGTTCTCTATCGGCGATCGGCTGCATGAACACAGGAGCAGATTGATCTTGATTGAGGCGCTGAGCTAATGTTTTCACCGTTGGGTAATGAAATAAATCGATCAGCGAAATTGACGTTGTTTCATCTGGTAATGCGTTGAGAAGCGATCGATACACTTTCGCCAGCAATAATGAGTTTCCTCCCATATCAAAGAAGTTATCATTAACGCCTACTTTGGATAGTTCCAGAATGTCTTGAAAGATGGCGACCACCGTTTGCTCCAGTTCATTGTTAGGGGCAATATATGTCGCCTCTACGGCGTGAATTTGAGCGTCGTGCAGGAGTAATTCATTGCGATCGACTTTGCCATTGGTTGATAGCGGGAATGCGTCCAAAAACACAAACGCCGATGGCACCATATGAGCAGGCAACTTCTGATGGAGGAACTGCTTGAGTTCTTCAGGGTTAGCGATGAATTGGGAAGTGGTGGATTCAGAATTAGTCACCACATAGGCGACTAGCCGATCAGGATGTGGCGTCACAGCAACAATCGCCGATCGCACCTGCGGATGCTGGGTCAAAGTTGCCTCAATTTCACCCGCCTCAATCCGCTGTCCCCGAATCTTGATTTGGAAATCGACGCGTCCCCAAAATTCGATCTGTCCATCGGGCAAATAACGACCTAAATCTCCCGTGCGGTAGAGTCGCTCTCCCGTGTGAGGATGGGTGATAAACTGAGCGCGAGTCTTTTCTTGATCGCGCCAATAGCCTTTTGCCACCTGCACTCCGGCACAGTACATCTGACCAGGAATCCAAACCGGACAGTCTTCTAGAGCGTCATTCAAAATGTAATATTTTGAGTTTGCCATCGGCTGACCATAGGGAATACTCTTCCACGCTGGGTCAACCTGTTCGATCAAATATCCAATATTCCAAATGGTGGTTTCCGTTGGTCCGCCAATGCTGAGGATTTGCGTAGTAGGCACTAACTTTCTGAGGCGATCGGGTAAGGAAACGGGTAGCCAATCACCTCCTAAGATCGTTAACCGCAGACTGTTGGGGAGGTCGATCGCCTGTTCTTCAGCCTGGTCTACCAGCATCTCCATGAGAGCGGGAACGGAGTTCCACAGCGTCACCTGTTCGCGTTCCATCCAGGCTGCCCAGTGGCTAGGGTCTTTGACAGCATCCGCGTCGGGCATGACGATCGCACCCCCCGCGCTCAGCAAACCAAAGATGTCGTACACCGATAGATCGTGATGCAGTGCGGTCAGAGCCAGAATTCGATCTTGGGCATTCACCTGAAAGCGTTGGTTAGTGTGAACCACGACATTCGCCACATTGCGATGGGTGATCATCACGCCTTTGGGATTGCCCGTAGAACCGGAAGTGTAAATGACATAGGCTAAGTCATCAGCAGATTGGACAGACGAGAGCGGTTCTACACTCTGCCGATCGAAGTCACCAGCATCGACGCATAGGCAGTGAACGCCTTCAGGTAACTTCAGTTTTTTTACCAGTCGAGATTGAGTCAGAACGATCGTCGCCTGACTATTCTCTAGAAGATATCTTAGACGTTCCTGTGGCAAGGTGGGATCAAGGGGCACGTAGGCGGCTCCAGAGGCCAAAATACCCAGGACGGCAACGATTTGCTCCCATCCTTTCTCCATGACGATCGCCACCCCTTGATTAGGAACAACTCCCAACTGACGCAATCGATGTCCGACTTGGTTAGCGCGATCGGACAATTCTTGATACGTCAAGATGCATTGCGAGGTGATGACTGCCGGATCGTTTGCGTGAATAGGAACTTGCTCTATAAATAAATCATGTAAGAGTGTATCTGGAATAGGTGCATCTGTCGCGTTGACTGCCTCTCGTTGCAACCGTTGAGCTGGAGGCAGGAGGGAGCGCGTTGTTTCTACCCAGCTAGATTCAGTGTGGGCGAGCTGCTTGAGAAGCCGCCCATAGGACTCAAACATGGCATCAATTAGCCCCTCTGGGAATAATCCCTCTACCACATCCCAATTAAAGGTCAGCGTCTCTTTCTCCTCCCAAACTTGCACATCCATCCAGGCTTGAGAGGCTTGGCTAATGCCATAGACCCTCTCGCCAAAGTGGCTAAAGGTTAGGGTTTCCTGTCCCAGAGAGCGGAAGCCCAGCGTACTCGTGAAAATGATTGGCATCGCACTTGGCGGCGTGCCTTGTTTCCGAGCAAGCTCTCGGATCACCCGCACCCCACTAAAGTATCGGTGTTCTAAATCTTGCCAAAGCTGCTTCTGGAGACGAATAGCTCGATCTCTAAAAGAGGCGGGAGTGGAATGATCGATCGCTAAGAGCGTGACGGAGGTGAAATCGCCAATCAGGGAGTTGACTTGCGGATGCAGGGGCAGCCGATTGAACAGGGCAAGATTGATTGTAAATTGTGGGTGCTTGCTCCAAGCCGCCAGGATTTCGGCAAAAGCTGCTAGCAATAGTGCAGAGGGCGTTAAGCCCATTTGTGCCGATCGCTGCTTCAACTGCTGCCAATCGGTTTGTTCTAATCGAGCTTCGTAGCGCTGACTCCGATGCTGCTTCAGATCTTTAGGGTGTTTAGCCAGCGGTAAATCGGGAGCGGCAGGTAAAGTATCCAAACGGCTCAGCCAGTATGCCTGCGATCGCGCATACAGTTCCGTGGCTTGCAGCGCTTGCTCAGCCAGCACATAGTCGCGGAACGAGAGTTCTAATGGGGGTAATATCGTTTCAGGCTGTGCATCCGGATGCGTGTATAATTGCGCCCATTCATCAAACAGACGGAACAAACTCCAGGCATCAAACACCTGCAAATCGTAGCTAATATGCAGTCGCACCCTGTCTCCATCCAGGCGCGTTGCACAAAATTCAAACAGCGGCCACTGATCAGCAGGCACCACCTGATGAGAGAGGCGATCGCGAATTTCTTCCAGCGTTTGGCGAACCTGATTTTCCGCCTTTCCTCTCAGATCGGACACCTGCATTTGATAAGGCGGTACGGTCTTTTGCACCTGTTGCTGACCATCTGTTAGGACGATCGCCCGCAGCATATCATGGCGATCGATCAGCGTTTGCAGTGCGGCATTCAGTCGCTCCAGGTCTAAGTTCTGTCCTTCAATTTCGTAATAGCCATGATTGGCAACTTCTCCTAACTCCAATACGCCGCTCCTTCCGACCCAGAAGGCATATTGCATATCCGTTAGGGGAAACGGTTCATAGCGTGATTCAGACAAGGGCGTGAGGCTTGGAAGGGCGGCTCCACTGCCAACCTGACTGTTTAACAACTGGATAATCTCTGCCTTATGCTCAGCGAGTGCGCAGCGCAGTTCGGAGGTGATCGCGCCTTGCGGAGCGTCAACCTCCAGTGAATTGCCGTTGACAGCAAGTTTGACACCGTTGCTAGAGAGAGTCGTTAACAGTGAATGTAGTTCCATATTACAGACTCAATGTTTCTCGGTATTCTGCGGGAGTATCGGCAGTAGAACTTGAATTCGGTGCAGTTAAGCTGGCTAAGATCAACTGGTTAAGGACTCGTTCTGCAAACTGGGCGATCGTGGTTTCACCAAAGAACTGTTCCATTGGTACTTGCACCTGTAGATCTGTTTCAATCCGGCTTTTCAGCGTTAGTGCCAGTAAGGAGTCCAGCAATGTAGCAAAAGATTGTTGAGACGTGAGCTGAGTTGGGGGGAGTTGCAACGAGGTTGCCAGCCAGTTCAGAAGATAGGCTTCTAGCCTCTGCTGTCTTTGCGTTGGCTCAGCCTTTAGCAGTTCTTCTCTAGAGAGTATGCCTGAATCGAAAGATTTTTCTGCTACATCTGCCCCGGCGCAAAGCACCTTTTCTTGCTCTGCGGTAACGCGCAGAGGCGGCGCAGGCATTGTCCCTAATCCCGCTTTTCCCCAACGCATCACGGTAGCGCCAGCCGTTGCCCCTGCACCATTCGTGTAAACGAGAACGAGGTCGTTTTCGCGCAGTTTGCCTGATGCAGCCGCGTGGTAGAGATTGGCGATCGGCAAAACCGCCCCCACATTGGCGTATCGCGGATAAAGGTTGATCGTCCGGGCTGGATCGATCCCCAAGGATCGAGCACAGACGCTGGCGTACCAGGCTGTGGGCGTATTAAAGGCAAAAAAGTCGATTTGATCAAGCTGAACGCCCGCCTTTTTGACGGCCTCTTCGCAGCAGGTGCGGACAAACGCTACGGCAGTTTCAGCGATCGCACTGGCATTCTCCCCCGTTCGAGTCCGCATCCGAGGCACGCCTTGGGCATCGGCAACTAGCTCATGCGCGTAAGCCCCGCACGTCTCACGGGTGCTGATGAGAGAGATACTCAAAATGCCCTGATTGGGCTGGAGCGAACTGACCACCAATGCCCCCACCCCGTCTCCCATCGACCAAGAGAGGGTATCGGCTTCATCTACCGCACGAGAGCCAAATTGTGAAACCACCACTAGCGCATTACGATACTCTCCTGCCTGCACCAAGCGATGGGCAGTTTGCAGAGCAACTAACGCACTCGAACAGGTAGATTCCAGATTCCAGGCAGGACAGCGTAATCCCAACTGGCGGGCAAGATAGGGCGCGTTGCCGCCAAGCTCTGAAAAGAGGGTGCTAGCGATCGCCAGCTCAATGTCGTCAGGGCAAAGGTTCGCTGCCGCCAGCGCGTCTTGAGCGGCACAGCACTCCAGCATCAGGGGTGACTCCGCTTCAGCCAAAATTCGTCGCTCAACATTGCCCCGGAACGGATCATTTAAGTAAGGCGCTACTTCCTGTGACCAGATATCAAGCTCAGGATTGCTGTAGGAAGACCGAGTTTTGGATGAGCGAACTCTTTTAGCCTGAGCGTTAGCCAGCTCTGGAAACGTTTCGTACCAATACTCGTTTGTCCGAATCACGCTTGGAAAGCTGACAGCCAGCGAACAAATACCAACGGCGGAACCCGTCATGCGATCACTCCGATGAAGGGTGGTAAAAAAATCTTGTAGAAGGTTTAACTTAGGGGGCAGTAGCCGCTCAGGTTAGCTGTGAACTAATCATGGAGATTAGTAATCAAGAATCTTTTGCAAATAGTGACATGAAAATAATAGGGGGCTGAAGCCAGGGTTTTCTTTGTAAAGTGGACTTTTTCCTTTGCAAAGCGGACTTTTGTCGCTAGAAGCGCTGACTGAGCTGATAGGCTTTTGGACTCACAGCAAATTTGCGCCGGAAAGCAGTGCTGAATGCCTCTGGATTGCTATAGCCAATGGTGGTTGCGATCGCCGCAATCGAAAGATCTGAGTCGTGCAGCAACTGTTTAGCCTGCTGCATCCGATAGTCGTGCAAATACCCAAATACAGTGGTGCCAAACAGCTGACGAAACCCTTGCTTGAGCTTACGATCGTTGATGCCAACTTGACGGGCTAATTCAATCAGTGAAGGGGGCTGGGTAGAGTGTTGAATGAGAATTTCTCTGGCATGGTGAAGCTGCTCAATATCATCTGAACGCAATAGGGCTTCTCTAGATAAACTGAGTTCGGTAGAGCGATCTGTTGCAGTCCAATGGGCAAATTGAAGTGTCAATAATTCTAAGGCTTTACCCTCTAGATAAAGCTGTTGCATGATGCCCTGATACGGACAGTGGATAATCTGCTGAAGGACTTGCTGCATAGAGAGCGTAGTCTTTCCTAACGATTGGTGAAACCGTTGAATCACATTGGACTGCATGAGTGCCTGCAACGGTCTAGGTAAATCATTGCCAGCCCAATTGAAGGATCGAAAGTAATCGACCTCGGCATAGATCATCACCACCTGATTAAGTTCATGAGCTTGCCATTCTTCAATCTCTTTTACATCAGGTAAGTGGTAGAGATAATGACACCCTGCTACTTCTTCGTAATCGGACTGAATTCCTGAAATCCCTTGAGTCTGCACTCTAGAAGAGCCAGACAGATAAAACTTGGCAGTCAAGGGAAAGACAGGCGCATGCTGTTGCTCCATCTGGGTTGTTTCCCAGAGTTTGCCGTTGCGAATATGCAGGGTTAGCCCCCCTCGCAGGTGAATGATGCGATCGCCTCCAGACCCAAGCTGTTTCGGCAGATTAACTCTCACTTCTGACGCTGTTCGTTGGAAAATCGATTCGCCCTGCTGCTGAGCTTGCTCAAACAGAGCGTCTAACTCTGCTGTTGTCAGTATGTTTGTCCTGCTTGCTGAAGGAATCGCAATTTTCATTCAGAGTCTGTTCCAGCTAGTTGCAATTAATTCTTATTAGTCTACAGTACGATTGACGCTTTATAGCAAATCTCTGTTGATCATCAATGGTTTTTAGGGCGTGCAGAGCGCGCCCTAAAACTCTAAAGCCTAATTTTTCCCGCGCACTGCGCGGGAAAAATTAGGCTTTAGAACTGTATCCATTACGCTTAGAACATTTTTGTGGGCGCGCTCCACACGCTCACAAAGCAGGTGTTAACCGTTCGACTAGCAGTGCCGACTGATGGCAGCATTAAGCGCTTGCAGAAGTGAAGCCTGCCTCGAATGGATGAAAAAATGATCGCCTGGAAGCATTTGCAGGGAAAAGGTCGCACGGGTGTATCCGCGCCAAGCTTCTAAATCATTGATGCTCGTTTTCCAGTCCTGCAAGCCACCAAATACCGTGATGGGGCAATCTAAAGGGAATTGATGCGTGTGAGTATAAGTTTCAACCAAGGCAAAATCAGCCCGTAGAGTCGGCAGCAGTAGCTCCATCAGTTCAGCATTTTGCAGGATGATTTCCGGTGTGCCGTTATAGCGACGCAGAGTATCCAGAAATTCCGCTTGGGGTAAAGCATGGATGGGTAAATCTTGATCGGGTATATGGGGTGCCCGATGACCTGATATAAACAGATGAGTAGGGCACAGATTATGATTCTGTCGCAGAGCCTGCCCTAACTCATAGCTAATCAATGCTCCCATACTGTGACCAAAGAAGGCAAAGGGCTGAGTCAAGCTGGGTGACAGAGCAGTTTTTAAGGCATGAATCAAGGGTTGTATGCGATCGAATGCTGGCTCCATTAATCGCGTTCCATGTCCAGGAAGCTCAATAGAATAAACTTCGACACGATCGAGGATATGATTTGACCAAGTCCGAAAGACGGATGCATTACCCCCTGCGTAATGAAAGCAAAACAACCGCAGGTCTGCATCTGGATTAGGCGTGATGCATTTAATCCAACGATTGAGCATGTGGGGAGTAAAGGTCATAAGTCAGTTAACAGCTGGTCTTGAAGTTCCTTAAGATATAACTCGGTACCAATGGAACCGGGCAATCCCAAACAGAGATAGGCAGGAACAAAATAGACCCGCCCAGATTTGCTGGCTTGTAAGGATTGGGCAATTGCATTTTTTTGCCATGCCTGCTTTAAATTCGCCAGTTGGTGTTCTTCAAAGTCACCTGCACCCTTGAATTGCTTGAGTTCGCTAAAATTGCTGCCTAGCAGAATGATTGAGTCAGCGTCATTCAATTGCGGCAATGTTTCTAGAGAAATAGGCACCAGTGAGTTGGCTTCAGAGCTATCGAATCCGGGCGGAGCCACAAGTTGAAATCCTAACGATTCTATGAGGGAACTGCAAAGCCCATGAGCAGCGTTGCCTAAATTAATTTCCTGTAATTGACCTGAACTGAGCAAGAGCAGTTTGGGATGGCTAGCAACAAGTGGGGCAAAGGCAGCACGAGCCGACGCAATTCGCCGTTTTGTTGCTGCCAACAAGGGTTTAACTTGATCAGAACGCTCAACGGCTTGGGCGATTGTCCTCAAACTCGCTTCCGGATCAGCCCACTTGAGCAGTAAGGTGGGAGCCATGTTAGAAAAGGTTTCATACTGGCTGGCATTACTACCCGTACCCAAAATCAGATCGGGCTGGATCTTGAGCATGGCTTCGATCGAAGGGCTAGATGATAAGCCAACATTGGCCAACGGCTGAGTGATTTGACGACCCAGATAAGGAATTTGTTGACTGGGATCGTCATAATCTCCCTGATGCAGCATCATGTCATCCGCAAATCCGGTTGGCTGAACACCCAAGGTAAGCAGAGATTCCAGGACGTAGGGACCCAGTGCCACAATCCTCTGGGGCTGACCACAAACTTCGGTTTCGCCTAGCTCATGCCGAATCATCCGACAGTCGGTTAGGCCAGAGGATGAGGGACGGGTAGGATTAACGGCTGGATAGTCGCCCTGGCAGGCGGCGATCGCAAACGCTGTCAATATGGCGAATATTAGAAGCCGAATCATTGTAAGAGGTAGATTTGAGGTGAGGTCAAAATTCTACTGAAATTGAGCCAATCACACTGAGCGGAGCGCCGGGTTCAATTCCACTGGTTCTACTATTTTGAGTAGCTGAAATATAGTCAATATCAAACAGGTTTTTAACGTTGACTGCAAATCGCCAGTTACTGCGTCGATAATAAACGGCAGCATTGGTGAGAAAATAGTTGTCCACCTGAAAACTATTGGATAAATCACCTTCGCGTTCCCCCACAACGTCAAATCCAATACCAAATCCTAATCCCTGTAAATTGCCCCGTTGGATCTCATAGGTCGTCCACAGACTGGCACTGTGTTCAGGCGCATTGAAGAGGCGGTTGCCTTCAGGAATCGAGTTATCGTCTGTCACTTCCGCATCAATGTAGGCATAGGTGACGATCACATTCCATCCCGGCAAAATTTCTCCCACCACATCCAGTTCAACTCCACGACTGCGCTGCTCTCCCGTTGCCACCGAGGAAAACGGATCGCCAGGATCAGGCGTGGCAACATTCTGTCGGGTAATATCAAAGTACGCCAGCGTGACTAACAAGTCGCCATCAAGAAGTTCTGCTTTGGCTCCCACTTCATAGCCCTCGCCCCGCTCAGGGGCTAGAGGATCGCCTGAGGATGTTCTGGCTGTGTTGGGGGTAAACGATTGGGAATAGCTAGCGTAAAGCGAAACTTCTGGGATGGGTTGATACACAAGTCCGAACCGAGGAGTCCAGGCCTGATCATTTTGAGTGGTTTCAGAGCGGTTAGGGGCGAAAGCAGCCGGGTAGTTGACTATGGTTTGCTCTACGGTGTCATAGCGGATTCCTGCCAGTAAGATCAAATTATCTAGAAATTCAATCTGGTCTTGCAGATAAACGCCGAGCCTATCCGTTTGGGTATCTACATTGAATGCCAGCGGCAAGTTATCAAGGCTAACGTCGGCAAACGCTCCATAATCAGGGTCAAAGATATTCAGGGGCAGAGGGGTAGAGGTATCAAGCCTCGTGACATCTCTGTCGTCTGTTCGATTCAGATCAACGCCAAATAGCAGCGTGTGGTCGATCGATCCAGTCGCAAATTCTCCGACGACATTGGTTTGCAGCGAATAATTTTCAGTGTCGAAATTTTGCTCTCCTGCGAACCGGGTCACAATGCCAGTCGCTTCGTCAAATCCAAATGGAATGGCACCCACATCCAGAAGATCGCGATTGGTATACCGAAAGGCATTGCGGATTTGCCAATCGTCGTTAAAGCGATGTTCCAAGTCATAGCCAATATTGAGGAATTCGCTGTCCGTAAAATCATCAGGTTCGCCAATAATCCGCTCAAATGGGACATCGACGACACCACTGCCGAAGGCAACTAAACCATTATCAAGCGGTGCCTGTTCATTGGTGTATTCCAAGTAGGCGTTTAAATCCGTGCGCTCCCCAATCTGCCAGCTTAGGGCAGGGGCAACAAAAGCGCGATCGTATTCTTGATCGAAGTTTGTAAATCCATCACTATTCTGATACAACGCATTCAGTCGGTAGAGCAAGCGTCCATCTGAGGTTAAAGGACCCGCAATGTCCATTTGAGGTTGAAACAAGCCTCGATTTCCAGCTAGCAATCCGAATTGATAAAATGGCTCTGCTAGGGGCTGCTCTCTGACCAGGTTAATTACCCCCCCTGGCTGAATCTCTCCATATAAAATTGAAGCTGGCCCTTTGAGGACTTCTATCCGCTCAAGATTGGCGGTTTCTGGGATTGACCCCTCAAACCCCCCGAAGTCTCTGAAGCCATCCAACAAAACGGGAGCATTATCAAACCCTCGAATATTGAAATTGAGGTTTGTGTTGCCAGATGTGCCAGCCGTCGTCACACCGCTGACGTTGTTCAGTGCTTCATCCAGTCGAATCACCTGCTGGTCTTCCAGCACCCTACGGGGAATGACCTGAATTGATGCGGGGACATCTAAAACGGGCGTATCTGTCCCTGTCGCGGTACTCGCCTCTGGAACGAAGTATTCTTCCTGTTCGCCTGTGACAACAATTTGAATAGAATCATCTGCCCCAGTTTCAGCAGTTGAAGTTTCTGGCGTTACGCTCAACGTCAGCATAGATGATTCAGAAATAATCTCAACCTTGGGTGGGGCATCAGTTCCAGTAATGGCAACTCGTACCCGATTACCTGGAAGATTGGTGACATTGACCTGTGCAATCCCAGCAACTGGGTTGCTGGCAAGAAGCTCATCACGGTCAGGCAGTGCCAGCACTGCATTAGCAATCTCAACAATCAGTGCATCGCCTATCACTAATGTTGTGGGAAACAGCTCGCCAGACGTTTCCAGAATCAGTCCAAGCGCTCCTTCAGTCGTGTCTAATCGGATGCCCGTAATTTCTGCTATGGCAGCTTGATCAACAGCTTGGGTAATTTGCTCAAGCTCTTGATCAAGGGTAGTCGGTTCGCTTTCATTCTGCTTCAGATACAGAACCTCTGAGGCAGAAATATTTTCTGCTGCCTGTGTATTAGCTTCGTGGCCGATCGCCGACTGACCTAGCAACAGAAACAGCCCAATGGCCAATTGAACTGATCGCCCCATCCAAAACATGCAAGCCCTCGCAATCATATCCTCGCACTCCCAGCCAAAAGTCAAACCAGACACTAGAGCACCTCAACAATTAAGAAACTTTCTCAACAAGAGGCACTAAGTAACAGTAGGTGATTTGGAGACCGTTTTTCTTTGTCAAACGGAGTATTTTCTTTGTGAAATGGGACGAAGTCTATTCCACAATTACGCCTTTGTTATGGAGTAGGAAGGACTTCTCCAATGTTAGGCTTGCTTTGAATTCTCCGTTGCTGTCGCCTTTCGGTTTCAAGAGTGCATTTGGGCATAGCGTAGTTCTGTTGACTTAGGGGGGCAACAGGAACCTCTGAAGCTGAAGCAGCTTTCGGTGGAACTTCATAAGCAGGTATGGGAGAAGCCTCATAGGTTGGTTCAGGCAGTAGTTCATTGGCAGGTTCGGGCAGCAGCAAGTTGGCAGGCCCCGGCGACGGTGCAGCGGCAGCAGGTGTAGGGAAATCTGATGACGGCACAGACTCTAATACTGATGGTGCAACCGGATCAGGTGAGGTAGCTGCCTCAGGTGTTAGCGCAGCGGGTGACTCAGCTGCTGCTCTGGCGGGGATCCTGATGAGGCTCTAGCTGCACATCTCCTAGAACAGACTCATTGGGTGTAGGTGCGCTTGCAGGAGAAGTTTCCGTAGGTACAGCAGCTTCACTAGGTGGCACTTCCTCAGCCGCGACTGGCGGTAATGGTGGAATACTAACCTCTCGGCGATCGCCCCGTTCTTCTGCCTGTCGGTTAAAGTCAGAACCATCGATTATTATGATGTTGTACCCCGAAAACTAGACAAGCTAACTCAATTACGTAGGGCTATAGAGCTTTTGCTGTTGCTGGAGATGGTGGCTTTTGTAACCAAACTTCTTCTGCTGTTTGCCCTATCAAATAGATGGCTGACACTAGGGAGATTTACCCTGGCTGCTTGTCTCTCTAGCAAAAGTCCCCGCTGAAGTTGACGGCTTCACTGGGGACTTTATTATGGTCTGCTTGTACAATCCGACACTAATGTCTCTGAATGATGTCATACCAATTTGAATTGGAACCACTACAGATCCCGGTACGGGCTTGGCATTGCCAAGCCGCTTCTGAGGTTCGATGTGCCCATAAATTCGTTTACAGCGGTTTGCGCTTGATTAAGTATGGGTTATTTTTGTAGAAGCCGCGCTCCGCGCGGCTTCTACAAAAATAACTGTGGTTTATGCAATTGAAAATTGCTGTAAGTTGGTAGCATTTTGGTGTCTCAGTTCGTGCGGACAAGCGTGACTTTTTCTCAGTCAGAGATTCTAGCCAGCCTTACAGAATAGCAGAAATTTCCTTCCAGTAAATTCGTTTGAATGGCTCCTGCTCTCCCAGCTGATATTGATTGAGCAAACCCTTACTACGAACCGTGATCATGGTTCCTTGCTTAATGACGATCGTCGCATCATCAGCAATGTTCTGAGTCAGCATCATCTCTATCTCGGTCGGTTCATTCAGAATCACAATGTCACTCTTGTCATAAAACATGCCCTGCTCCTCAAGTATCCTTTCAGAATACTCAGCAATCAATAAATCTAGTTTAGGATTGCGGAGCAAGCTTTGTACTTTAGTACTATAGCTGCCAATCATCTGCTTTTCACTGCGATCGACAAACACGCCCTCTTGGCAGATGGCACCGATCGCCCAATGGGGATGCTTCACGGAGATATCGTCAATCAACTCCTTCAGTTCATCTACAGGAATGTAGTTAAAGCTAAGGATAGGAATTCTGGATTCCTCAGCTGATGCAAAGAAGTTTTCAATAATTTCCCCACCTACATCTACGCTTTCTCCTACGGCAGGTCGTAAGTGCATATACACACCGGGTGCTGAGTTAATCTCAACGATGCCAAACTTGCCCTCTTTCCAGGAGCGAGAAATGTCAGGAGTCAGGACATCAATGCCCAGGCATACCAATTGAAAATGCTGAGCGATATCCTGCGCCAAGATGATGTTGTCAGGATGCAGCTTAAGAGTTGCGTCTAGACTCGTGCCCCCCGATGACAAATTCGCCACCTTGCGCAGATAGATCTGGCGATCGCGCCCTGGCACACTATCCAACGTCAAGCCTTGTTCTGCCAAGAAATGCTCCATTGAATCATCGCTGATGATCTTGCCCAGCGGAGAGGTAGGCGTATCGAGTCGTTCGGGTTTGGCGTTTTCGTCTTCAATGAGTTGAGCAATCGTGGATTTGCCATCGCCTATCACTGAGGCCGGATGACGCTCGGTTGCCGCAACAAACTTGCCGTTGACGCACAGCAAGCGGTGGTCATTGCCATAAATATGCTGCTCCACAATTACTCGGATCGGCTCCCCTTCTGGATGCGCTTTGACGGCGCGATCGAATGCTCGCTCAGCTTCGTCATCGGTTTGCACCTCTGCCGTCACCCCAATCCCTTTATGACCCACAACGGGCTTGATGGCGACCGGGTAGCCAATCCGCTGCGCTGTTTCCAGCACGGCTTTTCGAGTTGAGACAATCTCTCCTTTGGGCACGGGGAAGCCCAGCGTGGCTAAAAACGCTTTGCAGTCATCCTTGCGAGTCGTGAAATCGGAATCGAGATGGCTGTCTGCATTAAAGGTAGTGGCGATCCCGCGCACCTGCTTACTGCCATAGCCATACTGCATCAATCCTTCGTCAGGCAGATAAAAGGTGGGAATACCTCTAATGTACGCTGCATTCAACAGCGCATACACCGTCGGCCCGCCATAGGACGATCGCCGAAATCGATTCTGCAAGATCTGAATTTGTCCATCCAGGTTGAAGTAGCGATCGCGGGAAATATCTTCAAACCAATCCCAGACGGCATAAACTACGCCCCGGCTGGTAGATTCATGCAGGGACTCAATGGCGATCCGGGTTGCCTTGCCTAGCGACTTGAGGCTATGGCGATCGCAGCGCAGATCCATTTCTAGCTTGCCTAATTCAACCGCAGTCTGGGCAAACAGCTCGGCATGAGACTCAAACGATCGATCCCTAAACTGAGGAAAGCGTTGTGAAATCCAGTCTACGTAAGCTTTGATGGGCAGAGGCTCGCCGTAGCCGCTCAAGGCAAAGTCAAATACGAAGGCTCCGCTTTGCAAATAAGGATTAGGACCTAAGTAGTGCTTGAAATGGAAAACGTCGAAGATATCGCTGGCTCTGGCGTTAGCGGGTTGGCGGGAGTCAATGTCTGAAACCATGATTCAAAAGGATTTGAGGGCTAGTCATTTATCTATCCTGACACAGCGCTTGAAAAGACGAGGCAGGTTGTAAGGGCTGTGAGGCTGCTGTGACGCTACACATGGCGCTACGGTGGACTTTACCTTACTTTATCACCTGTAGCTGATGCGATATCCTAGAAATACACCTCAGCTTGGAGCCATCTCAGCATGGTTGACGCTACGCCCAAACTGTCACAGCCGATTCATATGCCACTTGACTGGCAACCGTTGCCCCCAGATAATCTCATCTTCGATGATGGAGAACCCTTGGAGACTAATCGACACCGCATTGCCATGAACTTGTTGATTCGATCGCTGCCTCAAGCCATGGGCGAGCGCACTAATTACTTCACGGGCGGCAATATGTTTGTCTACTATAGTCGCAATCAAGCAATGAATCGTGACTTCCGAGGTTCCGACTTTTTTGTGGTGCTTGATGTAGAGAGCGATCGTGAGCGACAAGGCTGGGTGGTATGGGAAGAAGAAGGTCGCTATCCTGATGTGATTGTGGAACTGCTCTCATCCAGCACAGCAAAAATAGATCAAACGATTAAAAAAGATCTTTACGAACGGATTTTCAAAACGTCAGACTACTTTGTTTTTGATCCCTTTGATGCGAGTTCGTTTGCGGGCTGGACGCTGGTGCGTAACCAATATCAGCCTTTGCAGCATGACGATCGCGGATGGCTCTGGTGCGAGTCACTGGGCTTGTGGCTGGGTGCTTGGCAGGGTATAGTCGATCGAGAGCCGACAACGGGTAGCTGTCACTGGCTGCGTTTTTATAATTCGGCGGGTGAACTTGTGCCATTGCCTGAGGAGGCAGCACAGCAGCAGCTCTCAGACGTGCAACAGCAGCTCTTAGGCGCGCGACAGCAGCTCTCAGACGCGCAGCGAAAGATAGACCAGGAAAGACAGCAGCACGAGGCTTTGATCGCTAAACTGCGACAGCGAGGCATCGATCCTGATGATCTTTAGGCAACCATACGCTGAGTTTTCATCTGGCAGAGGGTTTGCTGTGAAATGCCTCTCACAACAAACCCTTTAAGTTGCCTCACTTTTCAGATTTTTGCCCAGTGCTAAGCCGTGCAAGCCGCTCCTGAACATTAATCCCTAATCGGTTCAACATCCGATTCACGGCACTCATCACAGCTAGCAAAGCAGCCGTTGTGAAGTTTGAGTCAATGCCCACGCCGCAGACTGAACTTGTCCGATCGCCTATCCGATCGCCCATCAACTCAATATAGGCGATCGCCAAAGCATCACTCCCTCGACTGAGCGATCGCTCCTCATAATGCTGAATATTGAGACTCGCGTTTAAAGCAGGGTTAAGCGCGTTCATTAAGGCATCGATCACGCCATTGCCGTGACCTGTGAGGCAATAGGTTTGATCTTCATTTTTCACCAAAACTGAGATGATCTGTACTTGATCTTCCGACCAATTTACTGAAGCTGCCGGGGACAAATCATGAGACACATACTTCAACGGAGAATGAATCTTGAGATACTCGCGATCGAATAATTCCCAGAGCATACCTGCCGTCATTTCTGTACCGTTCGTATCCATCACCTGCTGCACCACTTGGCTAAATTCAATCTGCAATCGGCGCGGTAACACCAAGCCATATTCTTGCTCTAACAAGAAAGCAATGCCGCCCTTGCCAGACTGGCTATTCACCCGCACCACAGACTCATAGCTACGCCCTAAATCGGCTGGATCGATCGGCAAATAAGGGATTTCCCAGAGGTCATCTGGCTGCTGAACGACAAAGCCTTTTTTGATTGCGTCTTGATGCGAACCCGAAAAAGCCGTGAATACTAAATCACCGACATAGGGGTGGCGTGGATGAATGGGGAGTTGAGTGCAATGCTCGACCGATCGCGCCACTTTGTTAATGTCCGAAAAATCAAGCTGGGGATGAATGCCCTGCGTGTAGAGATTTAACGCCAACGTCACCAAATCCACATTGCCTGTACGTTCGCCGTTGCCAAACAAACAGCCCTCAACGCGATCGGCTCCTGCCATCTGTGCCAGTTCAGCGGCGGCAATGCCCGAACCGCGATCGTTGTGGGGATGGACGCTTAAGATGATGCGATCGCGGTAAGCCAGATTGCGGTGCATCCACTCCACCTGATCGGCATAGACATTGGGCGTTGCCACTTCAACCGTAGCAGGTAAATTAATGATAGCTTTTCGGTCTAAGCTGGGTTGCCAGACATTGAGAACGGCATTACAAATCTCTTGAGCAAAGTCTAGCTCTGTGGCGGTAAAGGTTTCGGGCGAATACTCAAAGCGCCAGTGAGTTTGGGGTTGTTCTGCGGCAAGTTGACGACATAACAGAGCGCTGGAAACCGCCATCTCAATAGTTCCGGCTTGATCGAGTCCAAAAACAGCGCGCCGAAAGACGGGAGAGGTAGCATTGTATAGAACCCATTTGAGATCTTAAGAAGATGCTGCAAGCCTCTTCACCATTAG
>NZ_JCACIN010000009.1:0-88683 GCF_059504425.1 Drouetiella sp. | reverse complement strand
GCTCCGCTCTCGCTTCGCTTCGTCCCCCCTCGACCGCTTTATCAATATAGCGGAGGTTTCCAAGCTCTGTCAACTGGTAATTGAAAGTAATTTTGCATATGCCTGGTTTTGATGAGGAGAAGCATCCTTGTGAGCGACTCATAATCGCGACTAGCCATAGATCCAAAGCAGCGATAGGTTGTGAGCCTGACTCTTCTGAACACGTATAGCTGTGTTCAGAAGAGCATGATGAACACAGCTATATCACAGAGCTTTAGAGCAAAGCAGGGAGTAGAGCATCTTGTAGCAGGGCAAACGCATACTCTCAGATAGTCAAGAGTGCATGAGAGTATAGACATTGGATTTTTATCCATCTTCCGTTGCCCCGACATCAGTCGATGTTGGCTGGCTCAGGCACCAAGCCTATGGGTTGCGCCTGAGCCATCTCCTGCTTCATAGGAAGGACGCGGGGTCTTGCCATCACACAATGATGATGGTTTCGTCTGGAATCAGGAGTGCTATCACTTTCACCCAGCCCAAGAAGCACTCCTACAGCATTTGAGGGTTGAGAGCGGCAAACAAACGCTCAATTGTGTTATGAGATTGAGATGCCGCCCGATAATGGTAGAACTTGCCGCAGCCATTCTTCCTTGGCTGCGGCAAGTTCTACCATTATTGACTCAGCTATCTCCCCTGCACGCGCAGAGGCTCAGGGCAATGACATCGAGTAATCGATTCTTTACTCGCGGGTCTTCTAGATGTTTGAAGTGCTCTATCAAAGACACAGAGGACTAAGATGGCTGGAACATGAGTGGTGTCCCAAATTATCACCACCGATCTTCACATCTAAAAGTATGCGTTTGCCCTGCATCTTGCAAGTTTTAATCAGCTGTCTCTGCTTCTTACGGTAGGATCAGTGAGGCGTGTATTTAGGGAGAAGCGATCGTGGCAAGAACTGCCTCAACAATGTTGGCATTGGGAACTTCGGCTCCTGACTTTCAATTGCCGGACGTGGTGACGGGGGCAACAATCTCACTGGCAACTTTTGCAGGGAAGAAGGCGCTGTTGGTAATGTTTGTTTGTCAGCATTGCCCCTTTGTCATTCATGTACGGGAAGAGCTCGCTAGGTTGGGGAAGGACTATAGCGATCGCAATGTTGGCATAGTTGCCATTAGCGCTAACGATGTCGCCAATTATCCGGATGATTCGCCTGACCACCTTAAGGCAATGGCAGAGACGTTGGGCTTTACATTTCCTGTTTGCTACGACGAGAGCCAGGAGACTGCTAAAGCTTACACGGCAGCCTGTACACCCGATTTTTTCTTGTTTGATGGTGAGGGCAAGCTTGCTTATCGAGGACAGCTAGATGATAGCCGTCCGGGAAATGATAAACCCGTGAATGGTCAAGATTTAAGAAAGGCGATCGATTCCTTACTGTCAGATCAGCCAACTCTTGTGGACCAAAAGCCTAGTATCGGCTGCAACATTAAGTGGAAGCCGGGAAACGCACCGGATTATTTTGGGTAAAAAACAGATTGCGAAGGCAAGCTTTGTTCAACCGAGTTACAGTTTCAGCTGAGGCAGGTCTGCAAGCAACGTTGTAGCAACGTCGGCAGCTTGCAGACCTGTGGCTTCGATCGGATAAATTTTGACGTTGCGGCGTTGCAAATCGTAGGTATAAGTCTTATCGTAGTAGCCCAGGATAATATCAAAGGCTTCCGTTAGTTGATTGGATTGAATCAGCTCGATCGCTTCTTTGGTGCGCTGCCCGCCTAGCCTTTTTTGGATGCGCATCGTAGCACTAATCAAATCTTGACGATCGGCACTTCCATAGACTTGAACTAGCGTTGATAGACGTTCTGAACGCGATCGCTTAATTTCTAGCACGGTAGCTTGATTCATCTGAAGAAACAAAGATTCGGGGACTCGGCAGGTGCCAATGCGATTGCTTTCCGCCTCAATCCAAACAGGCTGGTTGGGATCAAAGGCTGCCCAACGTACCGCAATTTCATTTTCAAATTGCTCATTTGTAGGCTGAGGCGGCAATCCTAAGCTGCCATAGCTGCTGCCTCGATGGCTGGCTAACCCTTCCAGATCCAATACCTGCGCTTTTTTGTGATGCAGAGCCGCAAGGATGTTGGTTTTGCCTGTACCCGTCATACCGCCCACGATCAGAATGGGTTTGGGTGGCTCGAAAATGGCGATCGCCCAGCGGCGAAACATTTTGTAGCCACCTGCTAGCGTGATTAACTTAAATCCTGCGGTTTCTAGCACCCAGGCGACTGCGCCACTTCGCATCCCACCCCGCCAACAGTGAATTCGGACGTGGCGATCGGGAGAGAGCTGTTTTGCATCGGCAATAAACTGGGAAAACTTGGGTCCTGCGATCGCAAATCCCAACTCCACAGCTTCATCTCGCCCCTTCTGCTTATAGCAGGTACCCACCTGGGTGCGTTCTGCATCCGTAAATAGAGGAAAACTGACGGCTCCTGGAATATGCCCTTGCTGATATTCAGCGGGACTACGCACATCAAGAATGATACCTGGTGCGCTCAAAAAACTCTCTAAAGACGTTTGAATCAAGTGAGCTAAGCTGTTCTGCTGAATGAGACCAATACTAATCTACTCATAATCTTGTACACATTGCCGATAGGCGGAAATCTGCAATTCGCGCGAGATCAATGCACCTACCAACAATCCCTCGATCGCAGTGCTAATCTCTAGATCCGAGCAAGCTCCATAGAAGCTGTTATTTAGCAACTAATATTTTCTTGTTACTGCTCTCACATAGACAGCCAAAATACTTCTAGGTAGAACAATTAATACTTGCAATGATTACTCTCGCCAATGCCGCAGCAAAAGAATCCTTTCTGCCGACCATGCGTGAGTTGGCACGGGCTTATCAGGTGTTTTCTGCCTGTTCGGAGACCCACCTGCGCCAGCTCGATCTGACTCCGGCTCAGTTTGATGTCATTGCCACATTAGGAAACACAGCAGGTATGTGCATGGGAGAGCTAGGTGAAAAGACGCTGATTACAAAAGGAACATTAACTGGAGTAATCGATCGCTTGATACAAAAACAATTAGCGGCGCGAGAAATCCCAGGAGATAATCGTCGTAGCGTCATTGTGCGGCTCACGCCAGCCGGAGAGAAGGTATTCGAGCAAGTCTTTCCAGCTCATATTGCTCATTTAAAACAGCGGTTTGAGCAGCTTGAACCTTCAGAACTGGAGCTGCTTAGGGTTCTGCTAAGTCGCCTCCGCCAAGCTTTTCAACCTGGATAGGAGCGTTGTGTTTCTTGACAAGCTCAGAAATCATGTGATAGTTTTAGACCATACAGTTCTAGTAAGTACAGTTTTAACCCGTATAGTTTTAAACAAGGATTTTCTGAAGAAGGAAGGATGTATGGAGCAATTCCCAACTTTATTTATTTCTCATGGCGCACCTGATCTATCTACCCACGAGGGGGAAGCACACAGCTTTCTGAAGCAGTTGGGTCAGCAGTTCCCAAAACCTAAGGCAATTTTGGTGGTTTCAGCCCACTGGAATACTTCTCACCCAACCGTGAGTAGGGCACTACAACCTCAGACAATCCATGACTTTTCTGGTTTTCCGGCATCGCTGTATCAACTGACCTATCCTGCACCCGGTGCACCCGATTTGGCAGACCGAGTCGCGACATTGCTGAATCAGCACAGTTTATCGGGGACAGTTCACTCTAATCGCGGCTTAGATCACGGCGCTTGGGCACCGCTACTCTTGACATATCCAGAGGCAGATATTCCCGTCACTCAGCTATCCATTCAATATGATGCAGATCCCACGCATCATTTGCGCGTTGGGAAAGCGCTAGAACCGCTGAGACGGGAAGGGGTATTAATCCTTGCTAGTGGCGGAGCCACCCATAACCTGCAAGCATTTGGCGCTAGCAGCGATGCGAATCCGCCCACCTGGGTCAAGAGGTTCGATGAGTGGCTGGCGGCGACGATCGCTCAGCATGATCTTGCTTCACTACTCAGCTATCGTCAGCTTGCGCCCTATGCCAAAGAAAATCACCCAACAGATGAGCATCTGCTACCGCTATTTGTGGCGTTGGGGGCAGCAGGGGGAACTGCAAAAGGAACCCGCCTCCACAATAGCTATACCTATAGCGTGTTTAGCATGGCAGCTTATGCCTTTGACTAGGGCTATATGGCAACCGCCAAGGCGGTTAGGACAGGGACATTTTTGGTGGGGCGCGAAGCGCCCCACCAAAAATGTCCGAAGCAAACTGGCGACAGTTATAGCTTCGAGTTTAGATTAATGGCGATCGCCTCCATCCCATTCACAGTCACCATCAGTTCGCCCTTAGCATTGACGATCATTGGCTCAGGTAAAGCTTCTTCTGCGATTAGGTTGCGATATTGTCCCGCAGGTAAGTTAGTCTGAAACGTTTGAGTTAGCAGCTGGTTCTCACGATTGATCACCACAAACCCTTGACTACCACGACCGAAGGCAATTTGATTATTGCCATTACTCCACCAGTGAGTTACGGGCGCATCAGGTGCAACCTGATTGCGAAATTTCACCATAGGGGCGATCGCTCTATGGCGATGTTCGCAGACCCACTGCTTCAAGCAGGTGGTTTGACCGTTCACGTACACTGCATCAGTTTGCCCTTGAGCATTAGCAGGAGGACCTTGATCAGAATCTGTGAAAACATAGCTAGACATCACCTGCGGCGTGCCATAGGGAAACGCCAGCATAAAGACATTGGCAAGATCGTAGAGTTTGCCGTTTTTATAGGTTAGATAGGTGCCTCCACCCGCATGTCCGCGCTGCTTGTCGTGGTTGTCGATAAAAACGATCGCCTTTTCGTTAGGCATCAGCCCCCAAGCTTCACCCAAGGTCTGGAGCTGAGACAAGGTTTGACCGCCAATGCCAAGGAATTTTGCCCCCAGAAATTTCCCATACTCAGATTCAATGACCTTGCCGTTGGGATAATATTCGCTTTTACGAACAGCTTCATTCCCAGGATCAATGACTTCCTGATAGATAAACGGCTTGACATTTGTGGCGTTTTGCAGCAACTGAACGATCGCCCCGATATCTTGCGTGTCCATGTGCTTAGCCGCATCTACTCGGAAGCCATCTACACCCAGATGCACCAAGTCTGCCAGGTAATTAGCAATTTGCCGCCGCACTTTGGGCGAACTGGTATCTAAATCAGCTAAGCCTACTAGCTCGCACTGAGTCACTTCTTTATGAATGCCGTAGTTTTTAATGTTGGCTTTACAAGTATGAAAATCACTGGGCTGATACAGACCTGGATAGTCATATTTGGTGAAAACGGAACCCGCGCTGCCTACGCCACCCTCTATACCTGCCATGTGGTTAATCACCGCATCAGCATACACTTTCACTCCTACGGCATGGCATCGAGCAATCATTTGGGCAAACTGAGAGCGATCGCCACTGCGGCTGTTGATCTTGTAACTGACAGGCTGATAGCGCTGCCACCATGGATTTTGGGGAGCCAGAATATGCTCAGTAGCGGGCGAAACCTGTACCGCACCATAGCCATTGGGCGCTAAGAAGTTCTCGCACTCTTGCGCCACGTCATCCCATTTCCATTCAAATAGGTGAACAAAGACAGAACGCTCGGAAGAAGAGGTTGGGACTGGTGAAGACACAGATGAAGATACCGCGAAGAAACCATCAAAGCTTTTGGAGGTCAGCAACAGGGGCAACACCAAAAAGCTGAAGAATAATGCACTACACCAGAATTTCTTAAACCTCATGAGATCTAGCAGTCAGACATGATAGATAGCTAAATAGGGCGATGCGTCAACCATCCCAGGTAATGCAGTATTCCCGCTCTGTAAGCTGAAATCCCATATCTTCCATTGCCATCACGAGCTTGACTAGACTGGAGAGGGTTTTGAGCCTAAATATTTTCGATACGCTGATTTTGCATTCTTTATAACGTTGCGCTTCAAAAAATCAGCATATAAAGGCTTGATATGAAGTGAATTGTAGGCAAGATGCGGCAAATCCTGACGCTTTGTGAACACTACAAATACTTCGTTGGCAAAAACAGGCGCATAGCCTTGAGTGAAAAACTTGAACAGTAAGGCCCCCGTGCGATCGCCCTTACCTTTGTGCACTACCGCCCAAGATGCCGTGTCTCCGCGTAAAAACGCATCATAGCTGACGATAGACCGAGGCACCGCAGCTCGAAAAATTAGAGGAGCAGCGATCGTTTCCTCAGCTTGGGCTTGCTGCTGAAGAAACTCAGCCGTCATTTTCCAGGCTGGAGAATCAAACGTGGAAGCCAGGGAGCTTTTTTGATATTGCAGCTTTGCTGGAAACACCTGCATATAATTGAAAGCCAGCCCTAGAATTCGGGCATCTGGATTATTGGGAAAAAGCTCCTGTAGTGAAGCAGTGCGACAAACCTGAAACGCAAATTCCGTGAAGACGCGATCGCTTTTCAGCACTGCACTAGGAATAAACCCGTGGTAAAAGCGAGAGCCTTGGTCATTATGGAGAATGTCTAGGGCGATCGACTGCCCATTGACTGCAACAGTCAGGCTATTGAGAATGTCTGGAGCCACAAGATGGGTATGCAGAACCCGAAACTCAATTACCAAGTCAGTCTCAGGGTTAATTTGCAGCGGTAGATCCAGGGTGGCGATCGTGCCAGGACCCATCCAGCGGAAGCCACCTAGCTCTGGCGATCGCTCTCGGCGCTGCCAGCCCGAACCCCGCAGAGGTTCAGCGAAATTGTAAGAAGTCTGCTCAGAGGTAGGAATCCGCCGATCTGCATAGCGCTGGTTGTAGTGCTTGTCGAGCAGTTTAGCTAGCGCTTCTGAAGAGATCGGCTCTGAAGAAGGCGGTTCTGCCTGACTCAGGTACTTTTGCCGCAAATCTTGCTCCATCTGATCAAACCGCTGCTCAAAAATATCTTTGGCGTACTGATAAAGCTCGATATCGTAAGCGCTATTTTCCTTAAGGACTTCTAGCGTTGTCGCCGGGATTTCATCTAGCGGGCTTTTAGATTTAGCAGCATTCTCTCGGCGCGTATTGATAATGGGATTCCAGCCAAAAATATAGGATAGGAGATAGAGCGAATCTTGAAACCGCTCTACCAAACCCACGAAGGCGCACTGATCTAAACTTTGCTTAGCAAGCTCAAAGATTTCGTCAGGTGGCGTTTGCGACAAATCAAACTTGATTAGCTTAGCCAAATAATAAGTTTGCAAATTTTTCTTGAGGCTGCCTGCTGGGAGCTTATGGGCAAACTCCTCTAGGGTCATGTCTTTGACAGCTTCATAAAAAGGATCTCCCGGCATTCTGCGGATGTACTCGTAGTGAGAAATGACGCGAGCGATCGGCTCTCGCAGCACAGTCACGTTAATCATCCGCTTACCAGGAGGCAGCAGTTCCGGCAGATTTGTGTAGGCTAAGTGCCCACGAAACAGGCGATATTTTGCAAACTCCTCGGATGGAATAGGCTTGATTTGCGCATTCAGAGTCGCAGGGCAGGTTTCCTCGTCCCGAAACTGATCTTCGACGATCGTTCTAAAGGTCATGCCTGCGGTTTTAGGGATGTGCGAGAAGTTCAAAACATCCTGAGGTTGCAATTGATATTGCGCCGGAAAATTTCTCATGAATCAGCCTGACACTTTTACTGAATAAACTTTTGAGCGACACAACGCTTGTCTACAAACTTGTGGTGCTGAGTTCACCTTTAGTCGGAACTCCCAAATCGACTTCTACGCCTGCCGCCTTGCAATATTGCTCAGCAATTTCATAGGGATCGCCAATCATTCTGACGACGTGATCTTCGATCCAGAGGGCGCGATCGCAAAGTTTGGCAATGCTGGCGATCGAATGCGTCACCAGCAGCAGCGTCACCCCACTTTCTTTGAAGCTCAGCATCTTCTCCTGACACTTCTTCTGAAAACGGATATCGCCAACGCCCAGGATTTCGTCGATCAGCAAAATCTCTGGATCAAGAGAGGCGACGACCGCAAAGCCCAGCCTTGCCAGCATTCCCCTAGAGTAAACCCGAATGGGGCTATCAATGAACTCGCCCAACTCAGCGAAATCAATGATCTCATCCATCTTTTTCATAATTTCGCGCCGAGTCAGACCCATCAGCACGCCATTAAGAATAATGTTTTCTCTGCCCGTCAGCTCCGGATGAAATCCTGCCCCCAGCGCCAGCAGAGGCGAAATTCTGCCTCTCACCACAACCCTGCCGCGTGTGGGTTCTAGAACTCCAGCAATCAGCCCCAGCGCCGTACTCTTTCCGGCGCCATTGTGACCGATAATGCCAAAGTTTTCGCCCTTATACACATCAAACGAGATGTCTCGTAGCGCCTCATACTGAGCATTTTTAATAGAGGCTAAGCTGCGGTGCAGATTAAAGGCAAAGTTCTTGATACCCGTAATCTGCCGATAGAAAGCATAGGACTTGCTAACATTCTGAAAACTAATGACCGGCTCTCTCACTGTCTCTCTCATATAACTTCCGCAAATTTCCAGGAAAGCTTGCGATAGACCCAATATCCGATCGCAAAAAACAGCAGGGCATAACCCAAGCTCACTCCCAAGTTCATAGGATCTAGCTTTCCCTGCAAAATCAGCTCACGCCAGCTCACCATTAGAGGTGCAACAGGATTAAGGTAAAGTGCGTCTCTAAATCGCTTAGGCAGATTTTCCAGGGGGTAGAGAATCGGCGTGATGTAGAAGACAAAGTGGAGAACAATGCCGACTAACCGCTCTAAATCTCTAAGAAAGACATTGAGGGATGCTAGCAGCAGGCTAATACCGTAAACCATGATGAACTGGATGGTCAGTAGAATGGGAAACCCATAAAGCCAGGATAGCGTTGGCGACTTGTGGAATATAAACAGAAACAGCAGGATAACCGGAATAGAAACGATGTAGTGGATTAGATGATTTAGCCCACCTGAGAGCGGCACAATCTGCTTAGGAAAGTTTACTTTCTTAATGATCGACGAGTTTCCGACAAACAGCCCAGTCGATGAGCCTACGGCATTGGTGAACCACTGCCAGGGAAACACGCCCGAAATCAGCACCAGCGGGTAGTCTTCAATCTGAACCCGCATGAAAACCTTGAACGCAATGTAATAGATCAGCGCAGAGGATAGAGGATTGGCGATCGACCACAAATATCCTAAAACCTTGTTGTTGTACCGAACTTTCAGCTCTTTTTGAACTAAAACCAACAAGAGATCTCGATAGCTCTCCCAACTCCTCTCACTGCCATGGTGCTGCACCTTACCTCTCGCAGTTGCCAGCCTGACATCTCCACTTGCCACTCACGCCACTCCTCTGAAATCGTTAATGCTCAACCACTTAATGCTGATTCTGTCTCAAACTCTCCTAGAAACCATCTCTATCGTACTCTACACAGATTTCAGTATTGGTTTTACCCGAAACCCACACATACGCCACAAAGCAAGATAATACTCTACTCTGGCAGGATGCAAAATATGTTGCAGGAGTAGTGCGTGATTGCATAGCTGTATTCACAGCAATTAGGAGGGGGACATTTTTGAGGGCGCGCTCCGCGCGCCCTCAAAAATGTCCTAAACCCAATAATTATGGCTATATGAAGCTGTATGGTCTCACAAAGACAAAGAGACGATCGCTATTTTCTAGAGTTCCAAAGTAATGATCAGCTCACCTTCCTGTTGAACACGAGAGGAGCAGGCAGCTGAGATTTAGAGGATTTCAGGCACGGTAGGGGCAGGCGCAATAGAAGCAGGCGTGGCAGGCGGCATCAAAACCGAGAAAACCGTTGCAGAGTAAAGCATCCAAAACATATTGTTCTGAATCATCAAGCTGCTTTCAGTCAAATTAGCCAAAACCATGTAGGTGAGGTAGAGCATTGGCCATACTGCCTCCGGTCGGGGATTGAGTCGTATCCAGGCGATCGCCCTTACCGCACTCGTCCAAAAACTGAACAGGAAAAGAGTAACTCCTACAGCCCCCAACATCAACCACACATCAAGCAGCCCGTTGTGCGAATCCGGAACTTCCCATCGAGCAGCCTGAGCGATGTAGGCAGACTCGTCGCTAACGCCATTCCAAAAAGCGTTGTAGCCGTACCCCAGCCAAGGACGCTTAGCAATGATTTCCACAACTATGGGCCAAAAATCGGTGCGACCTGTCAGGCTAGGATCTTTGCCCAGCAGATTAAAAAAGGTATCTGAATTAAATATCAGCAACGTGTAGGAGCCGACACTAGCAAAGAAAAGCGCAAACAAGGAAGGAACCAAAAGAGTGTATCGCCATCGAAAAGCGCGATAGATCTGTAGGGCAGCAACCAGAATTAGGGTATTGACGACGGCAGTTGTAGACTCTGCCAAAATCAGTAGAGCCACCGTAACGGCGCAGCTTCCCCACAGCAAAACCCGATATTTAGGAGTATCGATCGCCAACAGCGCAAAAACAATTACCCCAGGCACCATAATTTTGCCAAAGCCATTTTTGTGGAGATGAATGCCTCGGAATGCGCCCGCATGAACACCGCCCATAATGCCGTAATGAGGCGGAACGATCGCAAATAGAATACTCAACACGACAGAAATACCGTACATCCACGCCAAAAGCTGAAGCTGCTCTTTGAGGGTGTACCGGGTTGCGAAATAAAGCCCAAACAGCGTTGTGATCAGTAACGCAATCCAGCTGCTAATAGTTTTTGAGGGAGCTAAAGACCAGGAAAACGAGAAGATAGCAAATCCAAGCAGTAGCCATATCCAGCCGTCTTTTAAGCTAGTATGCAAAACTTTTTTCCAGCGAATAAATAGCAAAAAAAATGTCAGCAGGTAAATGACAAAAAAGATTTGTAGATTTAGAGAGTAATCAAATGAGCTGCTAGAAACGTTATCGCCCTCACTGACTCCTCTACGCAGAATCAGCGGTAGCGCTCCCTGAGAGTAGTGAAACAAGCACAGTACGGTGAGCGCGGGTTCAACCCGGTGTTTGAGCCAATTCATAGCGCGATCGTCCGGATGGATTTACCAAAGCCTCTTGGATTCAGAGTTCCCGGATCAGCCCGAATTAGCAAAGTGAGATCTGCTAAGGTTTGGGGCATATTAATTTCAGATGAAAGGGAGAATTTACATAGCTTTATGGAGTCTCGAGATGCTTTGGATGTGGACTTTAGCCGTTATCGAGAGGCGTTGTGCCGCTCTTGGATACCCGCTCTAGCAGCTTTTGTAACAACCGTGCTTCTGTCAGCCTGGTATACAACGCGGCTCAAACCTCTATACCAAGCAGATGCCAAGTTACTCTTTAAAGCAGACAGAGCTTCTGCCCTAACGGCTCTTACTAAAAATCCGCAGGACGGCGAGGCGCTGAAATCGTTGTTACAGGAGCAAAGTCCCTTGAACTCAGAAATTGAGATTCTGTCTTCTCGACCGTTACTTCAGCAGACGATCGCCAAGCTAAACCTCAAAGCCAACAACGGCAAACCGCTAGATGTTCAAGGACTGGAGGCAAGATTAAACATCAAGATTGTAGGTGCAGCAGATGTCATCCAGATGATCTATCAGGGTGAAGATCCGCAGGAGGCAACCGCAGTCATTAATACTCTGGTCGATCTTTACATTAGAAGCTCTACGCTGGCTGGTCAGTCGGAGACGGTTTCTGCGCGAGAATTCTTAGCCAGTCAGACTCCGCAATCAGAGGCAAACGTGCGATCGGCAGAATCGGCGCTACGGGACTTTAAAGAGCAGAATCAAGTCGTGGCGCTGGACAAAGAGGCAGAGTCAGCCGTGGCGATTTTAGGAAATCTGGATAGTCAAATTTTGTCTACTCGTGCCGAGATGGAAGAGACCTCAGCGCGAACCCTTTCGTTGAGGGATCAGATTGCGTTAGATCCTAGATCGGCGATCGTCGTTAGCGCCCTTAGTCAGTCTCCGGCAATTCAGAGCATACTCACCGACCTTCAGCAGATCCAGCGACAACTTGCCGCCGAACGCTCCCGCTTCAGCGATGCTAGCCCGATCGTCCTGCGTTTAAATGAGCGTGAGGCTTTGTTGCGTAGCCTATTGCAACAGGAAGTGGCGAAAGTAGCGGGCAGTCCAACCTCAGTTCCTGAAGGTCTGCTTCAGATTGGCGAATTGAAGCAAAGCCTAATTACCGCCTTTCTCACTGCTGATGTGCAGCGCTTGAGCCTAGCAAGAAAGCTGGATTCTTTACAGAATTCCAAAGCACAGTACCAACAGCGCGTTTATAGTCTACCTGAGCTAGAGCAAGAACAGCGTGAGCTAGAGCGACGGCTGACTGCGGCTCAAAACACCTACGAGGCACTCCTAGCCCGCCAGGAAGAGCTTCAAGTCAAAGAGCGCCAGGTGGCAAAAAACGTGCGGGTGATTGAACCCGCGATCGTACCCACTCAGCCCTTAGCCAGTAAAAAGATCATGGTTTTGGGGTTAGGCACCGTTGCCGGGGCGTTGCTGGGCTTGACGATCGCCCTAATCTCGGAGTTTCGCAGCACCTATGGCAAGAAAAAGCTGCCCTCCGATCGGAAATTTAGCCCTGAAATAGAGAAGCATGAGGAGAAGTTAGAAATTCCTACAGCGACAAAGCTTGAGCCGTAACACCCGCGACACCACCTGCTAACACCAGCCATGCAGAATTTACCCGATACCGAAAGATTGCTACCAAGCTAAGCAAAGCTAAAGCAACGGTGAATCCATTTATTAAAGCGGCTTGCCCCAATTGCCAGGTCACGACTGCCATCAGCCCTAGCGAAGCGGCATTTACCCCATCCAGAAAACCGCTTGCCCAGGCAGACTGGCGCAATTTGGGCACAAAGGGATTAACCAACGCCACGAAAACGAAGGCAGGGAGAAAGATGCCGAGAGTAGCCGCGATCGCTCCCCCATTTCCCGCCAGCAAATAGCCAATAAAAGTTGCCGTGGTAAACACAGGCCCTGGCGTAATTTGCCCGACTGCAACAGCATCTAGCAACTGCTGAGAGGTGAGCCAGTGCGATCGCTCCACCAGATCTCGCTGGAGGAAGGCAAGTAGCACATAGCCGCTGCCATACAGCACTGAGCCAATTTTGAGAAAAAACAGGAAAACATTAATGCTGCTGGCTGGAGCCACCGTTGGTGGAGCCTGAACTGAAACAGGTAATACGCTAGCAACAGGCAGCAACAGAGCAAAGTTGGCTCTTATTCGATCGCGATTTTTCACGAGCATGACGCTCAATCCTGCCCCTAACAGCAGCAGAATTTCATTAATTTTAAGGAAAGAGCAGAGAATCACCATCACTCCTGCCGCGATCGTCGGCAGATCCTTGAGCGCCGACTTACCCAGTTTCCACAGCGCCTGAATGACGATCGCCATAATCACAGGCTTGATGCCATACAGCAATCCTTCTACTTGAGGTAAAGTTTGATACTGAACATAAATGGCTGCGATCGCCCAAACCATCAGCGTGGCGGGCACAATAAAGCAGAATCCGGCTACTATTAGTCCTTGCCATCCGGCACGTTCATAGCCAATGTGGATCGCTAGCTCAGTTGAGTTGGGCCCCGGAATCAAATTAGTAATTCCCAACAAATCCAGCAGCTTTTCGCGGCTCATCCACTGCCGCCGCTTCACCACCTCATCGTCCATCAGCGCAATATGTGCAGCTGGGCCACCAAAGGCGATCGTGCCCAATTTCAGAAAGACTGGCACTAGCTCTTTGAGCTTCTGACGCTGTAACTTTACGAGTTCAGCAGAGTTAGGAAGGCGATTGTCCTCCATGGTTGCGACCTGTTTGCAGTTTTTACATTCAGAGCTTACCGAAGTTTTGAGCGAGTCTGCTATAGAACTTTAGATTTTGGATTTTGCAACCCTTAAGCATCACTTATGAGTTTTCGGTGAAGCTCAGTGCTAACACTGAGTTAAACACAGTAGACAGGTATAATTAGTGAATTATGTACTTGGGTTACTTGCTTAAGAAATAGCGGGTGAGCCTCTAAGAAAGAGCTTTCTCAAAATCGCTGGGGTGTATGTTATTCAATTCTTTTGAGTTTCTATTCGCATTTTTGCCGGTGGCGCTATTGGGCTTTTTTCTGATCGGTCGAGATCGACAGCCGATCGCTCAACGCCGCGCCATTTTGTGGCTAGTGGTTACTTCTCTGTTTTTCTATGCCTGGTGGAATCCGGCGAATCTGGCGCTGCTAGGCTTTTCAGTCATATTTAATTACTGTTTGTCTCGGCAGTTGGGGCAGGCGGAGCGATCGCCCAGCACCCGTAAGCTGCTGCTGTCTTTCGGAATTTTTGTTGACTTGGCGCTGATTGGCTATTTCAAATACGCCAATTTCTTTGTGGACACGGTGAATCAGACGGCTAGAACAGAGTTTCATCTGGCTAAAATTGCCCTACCGCTAGCGATTTCGTTCTTCACTTTTCAGCAGATCGCCTATTTGGTGGATACTTACCGAGGAACGGCGCAGCGATACAAATTTCTGGAATACACCCTGGTTGTCACCTTTTTCCCGCACCTAATTGCGGGGCCGATCGTTCGGTATCAAGATATCTTGCCGCAGTTTGCTAAAGAATCGGTTTATCGGTTCAGCGGACAGTGTTTTTCCATCGGCTTGACGGTGTTCATGGCAGGGCTATTCAAAAAAATGGTCTTTGCTGACCGCATTTCAGGATTTGCTAACGCTGCATTTGGGGCGGCAGCTCAAGGCGTGTCGCTTACTTTCTCAGAGGCCTGGGCGGGAGCGTTGTCCTACGCACTACAGCTTTATTTCGATTTTTCCGGCTACTCCGACATGGCGATCGGGCTAGCGTATATGTTCGGCATTCGATTTGGCATCAACTTTGACTCGCCTTACAAAGCCATCAGCATCATCGATTTTTGGCGACGCTGGCACATCACCCTTTCCAATTTTCTGCGGGACTATCTATACATTCCCCTGGGCGGCAGTCGCCAAGGCACATTTCGACGGCACCTAAATTTGATGATTACCATGCTGCTAGGCGGACTGTGGCATGGCGCAGGCTGGACGTTTGTGGTCTGGGGCGGGTTGCACGGTGCCTACCTGGTGATTAATCACCAGTGGCGATCGCTTCGGCGCAGCCTAGGGCATGACCTCCACCAAGATCCGGCATGGTTACGAGGTATGGGCTGGCTAACAACATTTCTGGCAGTCGTGATTTCTTGGGTGATTTTTAGGGCGCACAATCTCCAAACGGCAGGGGCAATTTTAGGCGCAATGTTGGGCATGAATGGCTTGGCGCTACCGCAATTTCTGGAGGCAAGACTGGGCTTTCTTCGCAGCGTCGGAGCCACCTTTGACGGGTTTACAGTCAATGTCGGCATTAGCCAGCAGTACGCCGTTTTTGGCATTGCGATTTTGCTGGCAATCGCCTGGTTTACGCCTAATACGCAGCAGTGGATGGGTCGATACAGCCCCACATTAGATCAGCCGATCGCTGCCAATCATCCTGTCTGGTTTGAGCAGTTTTGGCAAAAGTTATCTTGGCATCCCGGCAAAGTTTGGAGCGCGATCGTGGCTTTGTTGACCGCCGTTTCCCTACTTTGCTTCACGCGAGTCAGCGAGTTCCTATATTTCCAGTTCTAATTCTGTCTTCCTAAAAACTATGCACCTCAACTTTTCCACCAAGGCGCTGCTTAGAGGCATTCGACGATCGCAATCACCGCTAGAGAGGCGCGATCGCCCTACACCACCACAGGTTTCTAATCCACAGACTGCTAAATTCGACTTCTGGCTATACTCCATCATTTCGGTAATCATCTTCTCAGGAGCCGGATTATTGAACTGGTTAATTGATCCGCTTTGGTATAGCCATGGGAATCAGTTGACGAACAAAAACTTTGCGTTCAATGAACGGATTTCTAAAACAAATTTATTTTTACGAACCAAAGATTCAGGATACGATTGCCTGATCTTGGGCAGCTCTAGGGCGATCGCGCTCAGAGCCTCTGCCTTCAAAAATCAGCGCTGCTTTAACTACGCCATCAAAGGCGGAAATATCAGAGACTTTATTGCCTATGCCAAGTTTCTAAAAGAGCAGGGTTTGATTCCCAAAACAGTCTATGTTGGCGTAGATGAGTTCAACCTAGTTGCTGGACAAGAAATAGAGAAAGCAGGAGAAGATGCGGAACATATTGCCACTCCTTCTGTCTACCATGCGTTCTTTTCAGCTGATGTTTTTCTGTTCTCGCTGATGACGCTGGCAGGAGTCAGCCCGGATAAGGCTCAGTATTACGATCGCAATTTTGAAGTGGCAGATTTTGAGCATCCGCCACAATATACACCGCAGTTCACCCAAAAGCTTTCTCCTCAGCAGTGCAATTTATCAAAGGTTGGTTTATTTAATCAGCTTAGAAACATATTCCCAGATGCCAAATATGTGGGTTATGTACCACCACGATCGGCTTGGAGTGTTGTGAATGAAACCTACAGCCGCAACCTGACAGACTGTACTCTACAAGGGTTCTATCAGATATCTCAAAGCTATGACGTTTTTTATGACTTTTCAATTCCCTCAGCTGTTACCCAAGAGCCGCGCAACACGTTTGACGGCAGCCACTTCTTTACGCCTACCAACGATCGCATTGCCGCCATTCTTCAGGCTGAAAATCAGGCTTCAGCCTTTGGCATCCAGGTGAATGCATACAAATTTGAAACCTATAAAAAGCGCTACAAAGATCAAATTCAGGCGTTTTTGAAGCAGGAAAATGCACTCGATCGTTGGCAAAACTAGCTCATTTCGGTAGTGGTATTTAGGTAAGGATTTTTTTGTTGCTTGGGCTTTGCCCAAGCAACAAAAAAATCCTTACCCTTTAAGAAATACCCTCATTTCTTGTCCGAATTTGCGCTAAAGCGACCGGGCTGCATATGAGCCGGGAATCCCTTAATCGGCTTGGGCGAGGGCACCTGATAAGTTAGAGCCTTGCTGTTCTGTTTGTGCAATGAGACGATCGCCTCTGCCATTTTGACGGCTGCGGCAACGGAGTCAATCACTGGAATCCCCAGCCGTTTTTCCAGCGCGTGATCTAAGCCGCTCATCCCAGCACAGCCGAGGCAGAGAGCTTCTGCTTTGTCTTGGGCGATCGCCAACCGCCCAATTTGCTCCAGAGCGTCCGTTGTTGCCTCGCGCGCCGTTTCGGTTTCTACCACAGGAATACCCGTCGTGCGAATCGAAACGCACCGATGGGAAAATCCAGTTTTGTAAATAGTTTTCTCAATCATGTCGAGGGTACGGTGCTGGGTGGTGATCACGCCCCATCGTGCCGCAACCATATTGGCAACATACATACTGGCTTCCGCAATACCAATCACAGGCTTTAGGGTAATCTCTCTCGCTGCCTCAACACCGGGATCGCCCCAGCAGGCGATTACAAAAGCATCAAATTCGTCCCCAGATAAAATAATTTCCTCAAGAATTCCAGGAATCGCCAGATACTCGTCATAATAGCTCTCCACCGACTCTGGTCCCGCTTTAGGTTGAGTCGTGACAATTTCTGTGTCTGGAAACCGCGCCGCCTGAGCAGACTGATCGATGCCCTGTGTCATAGACTCAAAGGTATTGCCGTTAATCACTTTAATTCGCATAGATGTCTCTATAAATTGATTGTCTGCAAAGGGTGCCGTGCACCTGTTTGAAACAGTGAACATTACACCCAAGCCATTCTATGAGCCTGACCGAACAAATTCTGTCACAAATGCCAGGAAATCCCTTCGCCGGATTGCGACAAGCCGATCGCCTCTGGCAAGCCTACCGGGAAGCCAAGATTCCCCCGTCTGAAGTGGTTCAAGAAACGTCTGAGCCGCTAGCGATCGACTGGGATGTAGTCATTTGCGGCGGCACGTTAGGAATTCTCATCGGCGCAGCGCTTGCCCAACGCGGCTGGCGGGTGGCAGTTTTGGAGCGCGGCAAGCTACGCGGACGTGACCAGGAATGGAATATCTCGCGGCGAGAGTTACAAGCCTTGGTGGAGCTGGGCTTGCTGACTGAGGCAGAGCTAGAAGGGACGATCGCCACCACCTACAATCCGGGCTATGTTCGCTTTCACGAGGGTATTGAGCTACAGGTCACCGATGTGCTAAATATCGGCGTTGATCCAGTCGAGCTGCTTGACACCCTCAAAACAAAATTCTTGGCTGCCGGAGGGCAGTTGTTTGAAGACACAGCGTTTAAGGGGGCGGTCGTCCATCCCAACGGCGTCACCGTTCAGGTTGCGGAGACACTGTTTACAACCCGCCTTTTACTGGATGCCATGGGTCACTTCTCGCCCGTTACCCAGCAGGCACGACAGGGAAGGTCACCCGATGCCGTCTGTTTAGTCGTCGGCACTTGTGCTCAGGGCTTCCCTGAAAATCCTACAGGCGATCTGTTTGCCACCTTTACGACGGTGCAGAATCAGTGTCAGTATTTTTGGGAGGCGTTTCCGGCGCGGGATGGCAGAACTACCTACCTGTTCACGTATTTAGATGCCCAGCCAGAACGCCCCAGCCTAGAAACCCTATTTGAAAGCTATTTCCAGCTTTTGCCGCAGTATCAGGGGATAGAACTCGATCGCCTCCAATTCCAACGTGCCCTGTTTGGCTTCTTTCCCTGCTACCGTCAGAGTCCGCTAAAGCCCGCCTGGAATCGGATTTTGCCCATTGGCGACAGTAGCGGCAATCAATCACCCCTCAGCTTTGGCGGATTTGGAGCCATGATTCGCCATTTGAAACGGCTAACCGCTGGCATTGATGCGGCGCTGGCTGAAGATTTGCTCGATCGCTCTGCCCTTGCCCTGCTCCATCCCTACCAGCCCAGTTTGGCGGTAACTTGGCTATTTCAGCGATCGATGAGTGTGGGCATTCACCAGAAAGTTGCGCCCAACCAGATTAACGCTCTGCTGTCCGCCGTATTTGAGGAAATGCAGCAGTTGGGCGATCGGGTGCTAAAGCCTTTCCTGCAAGACGTGGTGCAGTTCTCGGCGCTGGCTCAGACGATGCTGCGTGTGGCGATCGCCCATCCCTGCCTGATATTGGCAATCATTCCCCATGTAGGCTTGTTAACGTTACTGACCTGGATGGGGCATTTCCTGGCGCTGGGTTTGTACGCGGCTTTGTGTCCTTTGGCGCTGAGGTTGAAGCCCTGGACTAAGTCACTGCCAACCGCTTGGCAATATTATGGCGATCGCTGGCTGGAGGCATTGCAGTACGGCTCTGGCAATGATTACCCCTAGATGAATAGCTCGGTACGGGCTTGGCAATGCCAAGCCCCTTCATAACTGCATGTGCCTTACAAACTGTTTCAATCGGACTTGAATTTTAGTCCGGTCAGGGATTAAAGTTTTGCGAAAAATACGTCATCGCCAGAGCGATCGAGCCTTCACAAATTTCCAGAAAAACTCCTTGACATGAAGAAAGCACTTTATATGCTGGCAGCATTCAGCGATCGCGACTTCGATTGGTTGATGACAGCGGGTCGAAAGAAATCGGTGGCAGCAGGTAACACGCTGATTCGGGAAGGCGAACCCACCGATGCGCTGTACATTGTCTTGGAAGGTGCTTTGGTAGTCTCTTTGGAAGCGGCAGGCAAGGAGATTGCTAAGCTAGGCAGCGGCGAGGTAGTGGGAGAAATGTCATTTGTCGATTCCCGCAATCCTTCGGCTACCGTCAAATCAGCGATCGATTCTCTGGTCTGGGTAATTCCGCGATCGCAGCTTGCCACCAAGCTTTCCCAAGATCGAGACTTTGCCAGCCACTTTTACCATGCGATCGCGGTGTTTCTGTCCGACCGATTGCGCGATACGATGAATCCGCAGGGCGATCGAAACAGCTCTGATGACATGAGTCCGCAAATTGCCAAGAATATTGAACTCGCCGAGGCGCGGCTGGGCTGGCTGCTCAGTCGTCTGAAGCAAACTTTCTAGCCTCCTCATTACTCGCAAGCATGAATTTTTCTCTAGGATCTTCTCTGGCACGGCAGCGCTTCTATCAAGAAATTCATCAGCCCCCTGACCAGATTGATCTGGCAAAAGCAGCCCTATATCTGGCGCAAGAGGAATACCCGGATCTGGATGTCGAGGAGTATCTGAGCGCCTTGGATGCCATGGCGGTAGAAGTGCGGGAACGTCTGCCCAGAGAGCCATATCCGCTGCGTATCATCCAAACCCTGAATCGCTATTTCTACGAAGATCTGCAATTTCGAGGCAATACCGAACGCTATGACGACCCGCGCAACAGTTATCTAAATGAAGTAATCGATCGCCGTACAGGCATTCCGATTACGCTATCCCTAGTGTATTTAGAAGTTGCGGGTCGAATTGATTTCCCCATGGTAGGGGTAGGAATGCCGGGGCACTTTCTCGTCCGGCCGATCGGCGACGACATGCAAATTTTTGTAGACCCGTTTCATCAGGGCGAGGTGCTGTTTGCGGAAGACTGTCAGGAGCGGCTTAGCCAAGTCTACGGCAGACCGATGGCGCTCCGCCCCGAATTTTTGGAGGCAGTTAGCCCACACTATTTTTTGGCGCGGATGCTGACTAACCTAAAAGGGGTCTACCTGAAGCAGGAAGATTGGTCAAGGGCGATCGCCGCCATCGATCGGATCTTGCTGCTGCTACCCCATTCCTGGATGGAGCAACGGGATCGTGGTTTACTCTACTATCAGCTCGGACGCTGGGCAGAGGCACAACAGGATTTGGAACACTACCTGATTTGTGCGCCCTCCATGGTGTCAGATGCTCCCAGGATTCGAGATCTGCTAAAACGGATAGATGAAAATAAGAAGGGATAGTTCGCTACAAGTAGCGTTATTTAATACTTAACGCCAATCTCAACGCTATTAGTAGCATAATCTTGAAATCTGTTCTACACTTAACCTGACAATTCACGCTCTATCTGGGTCGTAAGTGACCCATTTGACCTGATCTCTTACTTTTCTTAGGTTATTTTGCTTAAGATAGGCGGAGATTAGGTCAATTCCTCATCTGTACTCCTAATGGCGAATTCTTCCGAACGGACATCTGTCGATCGCTTGCATAAATGGTCAAGTCCTAGCGCCTCAGGTCATGAAGTACTAAATCAGGCGGTTTTGAGACGATCGACCCCAGGCAGTCCCATAGACTACGTTGCCATCAAAGGTCTAACTTCCTGGCTGCTTTGGGGAATTGCCCGTAGCGCCTACGGAGCTATGCGCTTGCTAGAAGGAACTCCCGCTCGAATCTTGCAGTCTGACGAGAGCTGGCAAACTGGAATTTTGCGCCTAGTCGCTCAGTTACAGGTCAAGACTCCGACGCTGTCTGACAAGTTCGATTTAGTCACACAGCAACCCCTATCAGAACTTTTGACAGACGATCGCCTGATTCAGCTCGGCGATTCTACCCTCTATCCCCAGCCGACAACGATCGCTGAGGCAGTTAATTTATTAAGTCGGCAAATTCAGATCACGACACTTGCTCTAATGCCTTTTCTGGAAGGCACCCAGACTGAATTATTGATTCCTCAGCAGCCTTGGCAACCCGCCACGCTTCACCTCAGCCTGGGGTTTGAGTTCACGACAGCGCCAACGCCTCCGGCAACCCCGGCTCAGCCCAGCCTCAAATTTACGGACGCAGCCTGGATTGAGCAGTATCGAGGGGCGATCGCTCCCCCAGTTTCAGGAATAGAGACAGCCGACGATCGCCTCCACACTGACCTGACCCTGACCAGCCGCAATTTTCTTCAGCCAGAATGGCAAACGGACGAGCTGGCGTTGCGGCTGCTCTGGTGCTTTAGCCACAGTTCTTACGAAGTGATGCAGCTGATGAGCGGCATTTCTGTGACCTTGCTCCAACCCGATCGCCCGTGGGAAATGGGAATCCTGCGTCTGTGGATTGGCTTGACGGTGCAAACGCCAGAACTAGACTGGAGCTTGGATTTGATGACAGGGCATGAGATTGGAGGCTTCTCTACCATTGAGCTACCTGAGATTGCGCCTACGGTGGTTGAGCTGAATAGCGTGGTGCGATCGCCCGATCTGTTCTGGCTTCAACAGCCCGCGTTGCTGGAAACTTTGGAGGCTCAGGTGCAGCAGCACATCGCCCAAACCACGCCTGAGCTACTGCTATTACTGCAAGGTACGGAGGTTGACCTGATAGACCAAGACGGTGAATGGCAGTCGGGATGGATGCGGCTAAGCATCAGCTTTGAATTTATGGCTAACCTGTAAGCTACCTAATGACTTAGCGACGCAATTCGTCTGAGAAACGATCGCCTTTCGACAAATCACCAAAGCTTTATCGATATCGCGCACCTTGATCGCCCGGAGCGCCGTCAGGATCGATCGGATTAAGACGACTTCATCATCGGAGAGTGTGACCATAAGTAAGTTTCCTTGGTTCCTGCCTTAGATTGATTGGACTTGATAGCTAATATACGTCATTGTGGCAGTTGCCACAATACGGTAGATGAAACATTTTGCAGCTGTGATCAGAGAGAATAACTGAGATCAATACAGGTGCCCCCAGTGGCTGCGAAGAAAAGGAAGCCAGAAATTAGAGTCTTTGTTGAGGAGGATTTAGATCGTCTCCTCAAGGCACTGGCAGGTATCAGAGACACCTCATTGAGCGGCTTAGTTAATGAGGCAATCGAGTTCTACATCAACCATAATGCTGACGTGCAAAACCTCATTGAGCGGTTTAATCTGGAAGACTTGAGTAATTTGGAAGAATGAGGGCGATCGAGCTATGGATACATCGAGTGGTAGAACAATCGCTCACATGGTAGTAACGATCGCTTGTATTTGTCCGAAGCTCACAATTGAGAGCCATCTCAAAGCAGGGCTTACTCGAAGCACTAGCCGAAAATCTGACGGATTTTTGGGTAATAGCAGGACAGATAACCGCCTCATAAACTGAGTCTGACAAGCTATGCTGAGCATAGAGTTCATGCGATCGGATGTCAGGGGTTTTCAATGGCTTGCTGAATGCAGAAAACTTGCTAGATGTAGAAAAGGTGATAGCTTTATGATTCCTCTATTACAGAAGCCGCTTTTGGTTGGCGGATTAGGTTTAACAGCCGGAGTTTGGTTGCTGGGTAGTCTAGATCCCCATATGATTGGCATGGGTAGCAGCGCTGTATGGAGTGCTGTCGCTCTAGGTTCGGGTCTATGGTGGCTTAACCAAAAGCGTAGGGTCGAGCGTCCCCTACTGTCCTTTACGCCTGTCGATCGCACGGCAGTAGAAAAGGCATTGGCGGAAGTAGAGGTGCAAATCAACCATCTCTCCACCGAGCTGAATGCCAGTCTGCCTGAGACAGCCGTTCTCATCGTGAACTTGCGCCAACAGCTAGCGGCTCTGGCAACTGAACTAGAGCGCAAAAGCATCCGCCTTGCTTTCTTAGGAGAGCGATCGGTCGGCAAAACAACGCTGACTCAGCTTTTGAGCGATAGCTCCATTAGTGTTCAAAAAACTAGCATTCAATCAACAGCTTCAGCCTTAGATCAGCCAGAGTTCTATAGCGCTGATTCTGCTGTAGCAGATGCTGAGAATGCTGATCTAGTTATGTTCCTAACAACGGGTGACATCACCGACTCTGAGTTTCAAACCCTCAAGAAGCTACTCGTTAAAAATCACCGGATTTTGCTGCTGTTTAACAAGCAAGACCAGTATTTGATCGCCGACCGCCCCGTTATTCTTCAGCAAATCCGCGATCGGATGGCAGGTCTGCTGGCTACAGAAGACATTATGGCGATCGCTGCTCAGCCCGTCCCGATTAAAGTCCGCAAGCATCAGCCCGATGGAACCTTTGAAGAGCGATTTGAGCAACCTGCCCCTGATGTTGCCATTCTTCAACAGCGGCTTCAGCAAGTCTTGACCCAAGAATCGCAACAGCTCATCTTGGCAACCGTCAAGCGGCAGGCTCAAGCCTTGAGTGCTGTCGTTCAAACTGAACTCAATCAAGTTCGCCGCCAGCGCGCTTTACCCATTATCGAGCAATACCAATGGGTTGCTGCGGGTGCTGCTTTTGCAAACCCTGTTCCCAGTCTCGACCTACTCGCTACTGCCACAATCAATGCCCAGCTTGTGGTTGACCTTGGCGCAATCTATCAGCAACAGTTCTCTTTGGATCAGGCAAAAACCGTCATGGGCAATCTAGCTAGCCAGATGGTGAAGCTGGGTCTAGTGGAAATGGCGAGTCAGGCGATCGCACCTCTCCTCAAGAGTCATGCTCTTACCTATGTTGCCGGAGGTACGCTCCAAGGAACCAGCGCAGCCTATCTGACTCGAATTGCAGGGCTGAGCCTAGTTGAATACTTTGAAGAACAGAGCCTTGACCCCGCTTTAGAACCTAACTTCAAGGTCGATCGCATGCTGCAAAAAATCAAAGCCGTTTTCGATGCCAATCAGCGATCAGAATTTCTGCACTCGCTCGTTAAGCAAAGCTTGGGTCGATTTGCTCCAAGTCCTCTAGTCCCAGCTACCACTCCTACTGTCTAGGACCCGCAAGGCCAAGACAAACTTAAGCAGGTTAATGAGAAGAGGCTCTTTCTCAGAAAGAGCCTCTTCTTTATTTGTATAGCTGTATTCATCTGGGTTAGGACGGGGACATTTTGGGTGGCGCGCTCCGCACACCACCCAAAATGTCCTAAAGAAATTGAATACGGCTATAAAAATCTCTAAAAATATTAATTATTGATGCAATTCATATCTAAGGGAGGGCATTCTTTGGTAGAAGTTCACCTAGATTTGAAATCATTGACAAGTTATTAAGGAGAAATTTTGGTGTATACCCCAGCTTTACTTGCCGCTGTTCCTAACACTCTGGAGTGGTCTCCCACAGTCGGTTTTATCATGATTGCTTGCAATATTCTGGCGATCGCCATTGGCAAGCTAACCATTCAAAAACCTAGTGAAGGACCTGCTTTACCTTCATCTAATCTATTTGGCGGGTTAAGTTTGGGCGCTCTATTGGGAACCACATCTCTTGGGCATGTTCTAGGAGCTGGAGTGATTTTGGGACTATCTAATTTAGGTGTCATCTAGGGAGATCTAGCCATATTATCGCGGTCTGTGCACTCTAGTATGGCGCGCAGACCTTCCAAACCTTTGAATAGGTTAACGAGCAGCTACCCAGCACGCTGCAAATCTGACCGAGAGATAATGCCACTCTCTAAGGAGTTACTAAACACAGCGATCTACTATGTAGAGTGCTGTGTCTCTCTGGGTCACAATTCTGCAACAACCCTTTGGCTATTGCCAACTTATTTGAACTTGTGTTAAGTTTATTTACACAAGGTTGATTTTAAGCGAGGCATAAGCAGTCATGGAAAACCAGCAAACTAAATTTGGCTTCACTCAGTTCGCTGAAACCTGGAACGGTCGTTTGGCAATGATGGGGTTTGTGATTGGTCTGGCTACAGAATTTTTGACAGGTCAAGGGATTCTTTCTCAAATTGGCCTAATGTAGAACGTAGAGCCTGGTAGCTCGGTTTGAATATCAATTTTAAGTGGGGATGCAGTACATGCGTCCCCATTTGTAGCGATAGCGAGATTCTCCACAACTCCAGTGCTCAAGAGTCTGGTATGTTTGGCAAAAGTCAAGGTACATTCGCCACTTTTGTGATTAAGATTAAGCAAACAATTGGGTCAGGTCGCTTCGTGCCCTGACCCAATTGTTTGCTTAAGTGAACTAGGGAAGAAAGCCTAAGAAATATCGCCTCCAGATTCCTCAGATTGCCAGCCGCGCTGTCGTACAGCCCTTCGCTCATTTTGGCTGCTTTCTCGTTCTCTTGGCTTCATAGCTAGAGTCGCAATCCCGCCACATGCCAAAATATAAATGGGGTTGATCATAGCGTTAAGGATGCAGTCCACCATGTACAACGTGATAATCACTGCCAGCGCTGCTGCTGATGCAACCTTGCGATTAAACCATAGGCTAGCAGGATAGCGCGTTGAGAAGAGTGCAATGACAGGCGAAAGCATTGAGGCAAAGCAGCTTATCAATCCAACTATACCGAACTGACCCAAGGCAATAACCCATAGACTATCCTGAACAGTCATACCGCCAAACTCATCAATAACGACTCTTGATCGGCTCCAGCCGCCCCAGCCAAAAATGAATCTTTCTCTGGCGTGATCTACCAAGATTTCCTCATTGTTCAATCTGAATATGTAAGATTGAATTCGATCAGGCGGAAATATATCAGACAAATAGGCAACAAGCTGATCAGAAGAATAGGTTTCAGTCCCAGCGTTGACGTAAAGGTAAACGCCCATGCCTATCATCAGGAGAAAGACGGGCAGCGCTGTACGAAATTGCTTGGCGATAAACAAGGTACCAACGCCGACAATAAATAAGGTATAGGCTCCATAGGACTTGAGCAAAGCAAAGGTGATGATTAAAATCCATACTAGCCAGGAAATGGGAATATTCCAGACTTGCTTAACCACGCCAGACTGCCAAAACCAAATGCCAATCAAAGTAGCTGCCATCATGAAGGCTGACAGCATTAGCCCTGATTCCATAAATACGTTGGGTCTATAGCCTCCATCTCGAATCATTTGAGCGAAAGAGTGAGGAAAATCTCCATAGACAATCCTGTGTAGCTGAGGACTAATTCTCACCTCAATTAGGCACAGGGGAACGTATACCAGCCCACCTATGAAGATTCCCATTGCTAGCTGCTTCAGCCCATCCAGAGTGTTGAAGTAGATGCGTCCTAGGAAATAGGGTACACCCCAACTCATTGTTTGGTCTAGAAGGGTTGAAAAGCCGTCATAAGGACCCAAGTCGTTGGTTATGGATGAGATGAATGGACAAAAACACCAAATTGCCATGGGTACATCTACCCAGCCAAATTTGAATGTGCGAAAGCGTCCAACATCAAAAATAAAGGTAGCTAGCAGAATGCCGTAGCAGGTTGCTGATATTTTGTCATAGTCTGGGATGCTAGGCAGTGTAAGGCTAGCCTGAGGCAAAAACAGCCACGCTCCTAAGAAGCTAGCAACAACTGCTTTTCTGGCAGGAAACCGTGAAAATAGGTAAAGAACGACTGGAATCCAGAGAAACATAACTATGGGAACGGTGATCGCCGCATACCCTGCTGGATTATTAGGCAATGTAAATCCCATAGTGACCTCTTTTTCACAGTTAAGTTGGTTTAAGCTTCATGTCAGGCACTGGGTTGCAAACCTGCTATCGTTTCAAAAGTAAATTTCAAAAATCAACAGCCGATCGACAACATTACTCGCAACAGGCTACCTGTCTTTAAGCAAAGCACTGGATAAAATTTCTGAGCTATGAATCCAGGGTTCACTCAGATCGCGGCAATTAATCCTTGGCAATGATGGGAAGCAGCTTCTTAATCGATGACTTGACTCGAGCGCCAATTGGCTCTTTCTCAATGTTGATTGTTTCACCAGGTCGAGCACGGAATAAAGTTGAGTGTCCAGCCCCCCCTTTACGAATTTCTGAAGCGGGTCTGCCGTTACTGTAATAGTAAAGCGCCAGAGACTTACGAGTTTCGCCTTCAGGGCAGGTTAGTGGCTCAGGGTGACCGTGGAACGAAAAATCGGTTGTAGTAAAGACCACGCATCGATTGAAGATAGGAAGGATTTTTTTGCTGCACTGAGTTACTTCTTTGTCCCACAGCTCTAAATATCCACCATACTCTTCTTCCCAATCTTTGTTGAGATAAATTAGCAGATTGAGGCGGCGATCGAGGCGCAGTCGCTCATGGCGGTTGAAGTCAACATGCATTTTCAAGAAGCCACCTGGCTCGATTTGATGTAAACCACCCCCAACGAAATGAGGATCAGGAATCAGTCCATCAACGCCAGTCAAGCGCTCTAGAAAGGTAATAAATGTGGAGGAATTAAGCTGGTACAGCAAAAAGCGAGTCATTTCTCCCATCTGGAGTTCTGACTTGGAAGCCAGTTTTTTCTCAGCCGCCGCATCAAATTTCTGCCATTCGATCGCCCCAGCTTTAGGAAATTCTTCAAGAATTGAATCCAGTAGGGTTTCCGGTAGAAAATTGTCAATCACCGCATGGGGAAAGGGTTTAGCGCTCTGATAGTCGTCCCGATATTTTTCAGCGAGGTTGCTCAGGTAATCTGAGTCGAGGTAGTACGTTGAACTTAGCTTCATATTTTTCTCCTAGTACACTTCTTTCATCACTCTTAGGGACTGATTAGCAGAATCAGAAGTATCCTAATTTACAACTTACTGATAAGTAGAGGATATCAAAGTCCTTTTCATCTCCTAGGTCAAAATTTGTTGCCTTTACGAAAACTTTGCTAGACACACAAAAAATTCAGTTTTGTCTAAAGTTGTGGCTAGGTTCAAGCTAGTGGATTCTCACTTCATGCAGCAACTAACTTTTACTGGCTAGTAGAGCGACTGCGATCGCTCCATGGCGGTGGAAAGGGCTGATTCAAACAGCTCTATTGCCATCTCTAGAGTGTAGCTTGTGGCTTTTGTGTAGGCAGTATTAGACATAGCCTTCCACTGATCTTCTGAAATTTGACAGATTTTGACGATTGCCCGTGCCATGTCTACTGGATTTTCCAGATCAACCAGCACTCCTGCCCCTCCTGAAAGTAGTTCAGGGGCAGCTCCTGCAGGGGTACCAATGACTGGGGTGCGGCAAGCCATAGCTTCCAAAATAGGCAATCCATATCCCTCAATACGGCTGCCAAAGAGCCAAGCATCACACTCAGAATAAATTTTTTTGAGCTGTTCTTGAGAGGGACTGAGGTGGAACTCTGTATCCGCAGGTAGGGGTAAATCAGGTGTAGGTTGCTCGCTACCAAAAGATACAAGGCGCAAATCAGGTATTTGCTGAGCAGCGATCGAGAAGGCTGCCAGACTAATATCACACCCCTTCCAGGGAATGTCAGAATAGGTCAAACCTACAGTAGGAAATGGCTGTTTACCACGAGGAGGAGCAAAAAATTGGGTGGTGTCAACGCTATTGGGTACCAGAGAAACATGAGGATCTTCGTACTGAGTTTTCATCAAGTCTACGAGCCATTGTGCGATCGTAATTTTGTGCAAAGGCAGTCGGTAGCTTGCTTCAACCTTTTCTTTAGGTAAATAGTCAAAAACCTCGTGATGCTGGATAAAGTACGCCTTTGCCCCCTTACCTGGAGAGAGATTGGCTACCCATTCAGCCGTTTCCCACCAAGTTGCAATCACAACATCCGCATCAGGCAGATCATTATCTCCAACCGGACCAAAGTGGTTAGTCAGGCGACAAGGAACATCTAGATGATCGAAATGAGAAGGATATTTTTTCTTATCTGGTAGCCATCCCTGACCCTTCAGGAGAGAACGTACGCGTTCAGACAATGTAACTGGGATGCGAGGGCGAGAAACCACCAGAACATCGTGACCTCGCTTGTGCAGACCTTCAGCGTAGGTTGCCACCACGCGATCTCCACCTGTGAGCGTAAACCCACTTGCCATAACAAACGTAATTTTCATAATGATCGGCAGAGCATTGCACTCAAAGTTCTCACATTAACAAAGCTTAACTTGCACCCTAGCAGACCTTACCTAATATCTCCAGGCTAAAGGTACAGCGCTCCATAGCAGGGTTTGAAGGAGGAGAGAGGCTATGCAGAATTAGTAGTGGATTGACCATAAAGTTCCCATTTAGTCTGAGAAACAAGCGGAGCTGTCTTGTGAAATACCGACTGAAACACCGATACTTACGCCTTAGCTCTAGATAGCGGCAAGGGCATTAAAGCAGACGGTAGAACAAACAGTAGACATAGAGCCAGTTGTCCGATTGTCTTAGCAACCATTGCTGTGGGCGGGTGAGTTTGGTGGGTGACTAAGATAATGAGTGCAGAAGCAGTTAGCAAGCCTAAGAGACAGCTGCGAATCAGCCCTTGCTCAGAGATTTGCCGGACTGCACTGCCGATTCTATCCATCCGAGCAGCAAGAAAAAAGCTGAGGGCAAGGATGGCGATCATCACCCAATAATATGCCGCAGGCTGAATTGCTCGCAGTCCTAGCCAAAACCCTGTGTCAATGAGGAAGTAATGGATAGGAACGATAGCAAGGGAGCTAATGCCCTTTAGCGACAAGAACCGAGGCCCAAATTGGGGGCAGAGATTGCTACAAAGCATGAGTGAAAAAGCAACACAGACTGCAAGGGCAGTAAAGCTAATGATATAAAATGCTAGGCTCACCGTTCCCCACCGGAAGAAAACGGCTCCTTTGAGCGCCAGATACACAGCAATTATTCCTGGTACGATCGCTACCGCCAGCAGACCTAGAGCTGCCCTCCATCGCTGCTCCTCAACCCTAGACCTGAAACGATCGATCGCAACACCTACCAAATATCCCAGGAATGGATAGGCAAGCCACGGAGCCAAAGGATAGGAAACACCTGGCGTAATCTCAGTTCCCAGCAGAAAGCTTAAACCCCAGATTTGCTGATCATAGCCAAACTCATGGGCGATCGGTCCAATCAGATAGCGCAGTAAGGAAACTGCACCCAAGCCAACTGCACTAGCCACAACAGGTGATTTTGAATTTCTAACACATTCCAAGATCAATATACATAGACCAATGAAACTTAAGAAATCAAGTCGCCACCAGCTGCCTCCGCTCCATGCCATCAAGAAATCAGCCAGCACTAGAATCCCAACTTTGTTAATGACGCTAAACCAGCGGCTTGCTTGTTTTTTCTGACCGGACTGAATCCCAGCCCCCACACCTGTGATAAAGAAAAACATTACGGGTGCGAAACTGCCGACAAAGAGCACTGCTTCTGTGAGGCCGCTTTCAGTATGTTGAGGACTGAGAAACTTAACGCCAACGTGATTGGCGATCATCATGACAGCGGCAATGCCTCGTAAGACATCAAGTTCTCTCCAGTGCCCTTGAACTTTGCCCTTGTCGGCTGTATCGGCATTCGATCGCGTCATATATCGCGTCATATGTAGTGAGGTGACTTTGATAGGCTGACCCAAAGTTTCAAACTGATGACTTTCAAACTGATGACATCGTGGCTATCCTAGCCTAGCCTCAAGCCAGGATGCAGCTATCTATAAACTCTTCATCAGGGGGTTGATAATTGTAAGGCGGAAGCTCATGAAATTACCTAGTGCATCCGTTGCCACCTGAATCTTGGTACTCAATCCACCTTTGGTGAAGCCAATGGCTTCTGATTCTCCCTCTTCGCGAAGCCCCGCAGGATATTGTCTGTTCAAGGGATTTCTATAGCGCTACGCGCTTAGATCCAATGAGTTATTTTTTGAGAGCCGCGCTCCGCGCGGCTCTCAAAAAATAACTCGTCCTAAACTCAATTACGTAGGGCTATATTATCAATGTCAAATATTTCGATTTGTAAAAAGTATGGAGTACTAGGCACTTTATTTGCTGATGGCTGAGCGTGAAAAGCAGACGGATAAAGGCTTTGAATTTTGAATTATTGTAAACCTGCGCTGAGTTCGACCGGATTACAGATCTATAATGCTCGTCAGTACCTCCCCAAGCCGTTGATGTTGCGCTGAGAAATCTTGGATCTGTTCTTAAGACCTAATCCAGAATCTCACAGGCGGTTAACTGCAACCCGTTTTTTCGAGAGCCAATGTAGGCTTCAGACTGATCGACGCTCCCCCCTGAGTCTGAAGCCTGCTTGGTAAGTCGCTATCATCTGATACGTTTTTAGAAAAACGCTGCTGTTAGACGCGAACTTAGGCGGTTTGGGAATAGGATTTATCTCGTCCTTGTCTAGAGAGGAGAGTCTCGAATGACAACTACCCCACGCGGGCAGTCGGAAAAGGTAAAAGTTGTGGTAGACAGAGATCCGGTACCTACTTCTTTTGAGAAGTGGGCTCAGCCAGGTCACTTCGATCGCACGCTAGCTAAGGGTCCGAAAACAACGACCTGGATCTGGAACCTTCACGCTGATGCCCACGATTTTGATAGCCACACCAGTGATTTAGAAGACATATCCCGTAAAATTTTCAGCGCTCACTTTGGTCATTTGGCCGTTGTGTTTGTCTGGCTCAGCGGCATGTACTTTCATGGCGCTAAATTTTCAAATTACGAATCTTGGCTGGCAGATCCCCTCAGCATTAAGCCTAGTGCTCAGGTGGTTTGGCCCATTTTTGGTCAAGAAATTTTGAATGCAGATGTTGGCGGCGGCTTTCACGGAATCCAGATTACGTCTGGACTGTTTCAACTGTGGAGAGCTTCCGGGTTTACCAATACCTACCAGCTTTACTGCACCGCGATCGGCGGTCTAGTAATGGCGGGTCTGATGCTGTTCGCCGGCTGGTTCCACTACCACAAGGCTGCTCCAAAACTGGAGTGGTTCCAGAATGTGGAATCAATGATGAACCATCACTTGGCTGGATTGCTGGGTCTGGGCTGCCTCGGATGGGCAGGGCACCAGATTCACGTCTCTCTGCCAATTAACAAGCTGATGGATGCGGGTGTCGCCATTAAGGACATTCCGTTGCCGCATGAGTTTATTCTCAACCCCAGTTTGATGACGGATCTCTATCCCAGTGTGGATTGGGGCTTCCCTAGCGGCTTAATTCCCTTTTTCACGTTGAACTGGGGCGCATACGCTGATTTCCTCACCTTCAAAGGTGGCCTGAATCCGGTAACGGGTGGTCTGTGGCTCTCTGATACAGCGCATCACCATTTGGCTTTGGCGGTGCTATTTATCATTGCGGGTCACATGTACCGTACCAACTGGGGTATCGGTCACAGCATGAAGCAGATCTTGGAAGCTCACAAAGGTCCGTTTACGGGTGAAGGTCACAAGGGTCTCTACGAAATCTTGACGACCTCCTGGCATGCACAGCTCGCTATTAACCTGGCGATGTTGGGTTCGGTCACGATCATTGTGGCTCAGCATATGTACGCCATGCCTCCCTATCCGTACATGGCGACTGATTATCCTACTCAGATTTCGCTGTTTACTCACCACATGTGGATTGGCGGCTTTCTGATTGTGGGTGCGTCTGCTCACGGCGCGATCTTCATGGTGCGGGATTACGATCCGGCTCAAAACGTCAATAACTTGCTCGATCGCGTTTTGCGTCAGCGAGATGCGTTGATTTCTCACCTCAACTGGGTCTGTATTTTCTTGGGCTTCCATAGCTTTGGTCTATACATTCACAACGACACGATGAGTGCTTTGGGTCGCCCTCAAGACATGTTCTCGGATACGGCGATTCAGCTCCAGCCTGTGTTTGCTCAGTGGATTCAAAATCTGCATACGCTGGCACCAGGCGCAACGGCTCCGAATGCGATCGCTCCCGCTAGCTATGCTTTTGGCGGCGGTGTGGTTGCAGTCGGCGGTAAGGTGGCTATGATGCCGATCGCCCTAGGCACGGCAGATTTCATGGTTCACCACATCCATGCCTTCACGATTCACGTCACGGTTTTGATTCTGCTAAAGGGTGTGCTGTATGCCCGTAGCTCTCGTCTGATCCCAGACAAAGCTAATCTGGGCTTCCGCTTCCCTTGTGATGGCCCCGGTCGGGGTGGCACCTGCCAGGTTTCTGGTTGGGATCACGTCTTCCTCGGTCTGTTCTGGATGTACAATGCCATCTCGGTTGTAATTTTCCACTTTAGCTGGAAGATGCAGTCAGATGTCTGGGGCACGGTTGGCTCGGATGGTACGGTGACGCACATTACGGGCGGAAACTTTGCTCAAAGTGCCATTACGATTAACGGCTGGCTGCGTGACTTCCTCTGGGCACAGGCGGCTCAAGTGATTGGCTCTTATGGATCGGCACTTTCGGCTTACGGTCTAATGTTCTTAGGCGCACACTTCATCTGGGCGTTCAGCCTGATGTTCTTGTTCAGCGGTCGGGGCTATTGGCAAGAGCTGATCGAATCGATCGTTTGGGCCCACAGTAAGCTGAGGGTGTCTCCTGCAATCCAACCTCGCGCTCTGAGCATCATTCAGGGTCGTGCGGTGGGGGTTGCTCACTTCTTGCTTGGAGGAATTGCGACCACCTGGGCGTTCTTCCTGGCTCGGATTATTGCAGTAGGCTAGCGTTGGCTGATCGCTAATCTCTCTAGATTAAGTGTGGGCATAGGTTAATCTATGCCCTTTATCTAACTCAGGGAAATTAGGCGAGAGGCGATCGCTAATTGAGAACTTCAATTAGGACTTATGGCAACAAAATTCCCAAAATTTAGCCAGGATTTGGCTCAGGACCCGACCACGCGTCGGATCTGGTATGGGATTGCCACCGCCCACGACTTTGAAAGCCATGACGGCATGACGGAAGAGAATCTTTACCAAAAGATTTTTGCTTCCCACTTCGGTCATATAGCAATCATCTTCTTGTGGACTTCCGGCAACCTATTCCACGTCGCCTGGCAAGGTAACTTTGAACAGTGGATTAAAGACCCTCTGAACGTTCGCCCGATCGCCCATGCGATTTGGGATCCTCACTTCGGTCAAGCAGCGGTAGATGCCTTCACCCGTGCAGGTGCTTCTAACCCTGTCAACATTGCTTATTCTGGTGTCTACCACTGGTGGTACACCCAGGGGATGCGGACGAATGCTGACCTGTACCAAGGCTCTATCTTCTTGCTATTCCTGGCGGCAGTGATGCTGTTTGCAGGCTGGCTGCACCTTCAGCCGAAGTTTCGCCCTAGCTTGTCCTGGTTTAAGAATGCAGAGTCTCGCCTTAACCACCACCTAGCGGGTCTATTTGGCGTTAGCTCTTTGGCTTGGACAGGGCACATGGTTCACGTTGCCATTCCCGAATCGCGGGGTGTGCATGTGGGCTGGGACAACTTCCTATCGGTGAAGCCTCATCCTGAAGGTTTGATGCCCTTCTTTACCGGAAATTGGGGCGTGTATGCCCAAAATCCGGATAGTGCGAACCATATTTTTGGCACCTCTCAGGGCGCTGGAACTGCAATTCTCACTTTCTTGGGTGGCTTCCATCCTCAAACTGAGTCGCTGTGGTTGACGGATATTGCGCATCACCATCTGGCGATCGCCGTTCTGTTCATCATTGCGGGTCACATGTACCGCACCAACTTTGGTATTGGTCACAGCATCAAAGAAATGCTGGATTCTAAGAAGGGTCTGCTCAGCGCCAAGAGTGAAGGTCAGTTCAACCTGCCTCACCAAGGTCTGTACGACACTCTGAACAATTCGCTGCATTTCCAGTTGGCACTGGCATTGGCTGCGCTGGGCGTAATCACGTCTTTAGTGGCTCAGCACATGTACTCGCTGCCTCCTTATGCCTTTATGGCACGGGATTACACGACTCAGGCGGCGCTTTACACCCATCACCAGTACATTGCTGGTTTCATTATGGTGGGGGCGTTTGCTCACGGCGCGATTTTCTTGGTGCGGGATTACGATCCGGCTCAGAACAAGGGCAACGTGCTCGATCGCGTTCTGAACCACAAAGAGGCAATCATCTCTCACTTGAGCTGGGTATCTCTGTTCTTGGGCTTCCATACGCTGGGTATCTACGTCCACAACGACGTGATGCAGGCCTTTGGTACGCCTGAGAAGCAAATCTTGATTGAGCCTGTGTTCGCACAGTTTATTCAAGCTTCCCATGGCAAGCTGCTGTATGGCTTTGATACATTGCTCTCAAACCCTGACAGCATTGCTTCGACGGCTTGGCCCAATCACGGCAACGTGTGGCTGGCTGGCTGGCTAGATGCCATCAACAGCGGCAAGAACTCTTTGTTCTTGACCATTGGACCTGGCGACTTCTTGGTTCACCATGCGATCGCTCTGGGTCTACACACCACCACCTTAATCTTGGTTAAGGGTGCGTTGGATGCTCGTGGCTCCAAGCTGATGCCCGATAAGAAAGACTTTGGCTATGCCTTCCCTTGTGATGGTCCCGGTCGTGGTGGTACTTGCGATATCTCAGCTTGGGATTCCTTCTACCTCGCCATGTTCTGGATGCTGAACACTTTAGGTTGGGTCACCTTCTACTGGCATTGGAAACACCTGGCGGTCTGGAGCGGCAACGTGGCTCAGTTCAATGAGTCTTCAGTGACGATCATGGGCTGGCTGCGGGACTACCTCTGGCTCAACTCTTCGCAGTTGATCAACGGGTACAACCCCTATGGCATGAATAACCTGGCGGTCTGGGCTTGGATGTTCCTATTTGGACACTTGGTTTGGGCGACGGGCTTCATGTTCCTGATCTCTTGGAGAGGTTATTGGCAGGAGCTAATCGAAACGATCGTTTGGGCACATGAGCGGACTCCGCTGGCGAACTTGGTTCGTTGGAAGGATAAGCCTGTGGCGATGTCGATCGTTCAAGGTCGCGTGGTTGGCTTAGCTCACTTTACGATCGGCTATGTCTTAACCTACGCTGCCTTCTTGATCGCTTCGACAGCAAGTCGATACGGTTGATCGGTCAGTGTTGAATAGATGAATGAAGTCCCCTGCTGAAAAGCAGGGGACTTTTTTACGGGGCTAAGTATTGAGTTAATCGATGAACTTGAAGTCGGCGTTTAATTGAGCATTTACTAATACCAATTTAAATTGATGAGGCAGCAGATGATTTTCGAGAGCCGCGCTCCGCGCGGCTCTCGAAAATCATCTGCCCTGTTTGGGTCTTAAATTAGTATAAGTTTTGAACAATACCAATCTGATCTCTGTTGCCAAACGCGTCTATGTAATAAATTTCAGTATCTTTGGCGCTAGCGCCAAAGATACTGAAGTGTGCTTCAGATCATATCGGCTAATTTTGCCTTTCACTTCAATTCATTTACTGGGTTTCAATCTTGGATGACTGCATAGCTATTTTCAACGTAGGAAGCGCCCCAGACACCGCCTAATATGAAGTAATCGCTACCTGTTTTGCCTCCATCAGGTTATCGAACTGTAAGTCGTTGGTTCGTACGGTGCCGTACCCATTGAGAGGATAAGTATAGGTATGGATTATTCGATCGCCCAAACTACTCTCAAGCAAGCTGATCCGATCTTGGGAACAGTGATCGATCGCGTAGGAAACTGCACGTTGAATCAGGAGCCGCACCAAGGTGAACTGCTTGACGCTCTGGCAAGGTCTATTATTTATCAGCAGCTTTCTGGCAAGGCAGCTGCCGCAATTCATCGCCGCTTTCTTCAGCTTTACCCTGAACTTAATTTGCTTACCGCAGAAGCCATCCTCAGTACCTCAGATGAGACTCTTCGGAGTGTAGGGCTGTCCCGCTCCAAAGTGCTGTACATCAAAGACTTGGCGCAAAGAATCCAGGTGGGGCTGCCGCCGATCGCTCACCTAGAAACTCTAGACAATGAGTCAATCATTCAGTTACTGACGCAGGTTAAAGGCATTGGGCGTTGGACAGTGCAAATGCTGCTGATTTTTCGTCTGCACCGCTGGGACGTTTTGCCTGTCGATGATTTGGGCATTCGCTCAGCTATCCGCAAGCTTTATGGGCTGGAAGAATTGCCAGATAAGAAAACCGTTGAGCGAATTGGACAAGTCTGGAAGCCTTACCAGACGATCGCCTCCTGGTATCTTTGGCGCAGTTTAGACTGAGGGATAGCAGCCCTCGTCTAAATCTCGTCATGAACTGTAGAGGACAAAGTTTCTGGGTCTAAGGTGGGGCGATCGGGCGCATACTCAATCAGGTCGAAGGGTGTGCAGTTTAGATGGGTGCAGAGCGCATTGAGCATATCTCCACCGATGCGCGGCATTTTGTCTTGATTTTTGAGAGATGAGATGGCATTTGGGTGAACACCAATAAGTTCGGCTAAGCGTTTGTTGGTCATACGCTGCCTTGCCATTACTTCTCTTAGTCGCCAGCGGACGGTCAATTTCTGAATCTCACAGAGATTATTAAGCTTGTGCCTACACAAATAAGAGCTGGAGGTACATAAATAATCAGCAGTAGACCAATGTTTAACTTTTTTAGTACATGGTCGAACTGTGTGATAATATTTAACCAACTAGCAAGCCAGTGCGTCCCCTGGAAAGTTCTGCACTGGCTCTAGCTCCAACTTGCAATGGAGACAATTTATTATGACCTATGAACGTCGCATCAAGCGATGGATTGTCGTGCGGATGTTGCCGAATTTGCGGCATGTCTATGTGGCTCGGTTTTACAGATTCTCGGATGCTGAGGGCTATGCCCAAGTTTTGCGGCAGCTCCATCCCCAAGCACGATATGAGGTGATGTTTGATGGGGGAGAGGGCTAGAGGTAAAGTCAGCGGCTTCCGCCCTCAAAACAACCACGATCGCCTTTCAACCCTCATTCTCCAGCCTCACAACTCGAAACTTTCGGTTTGAAGCAGAAAACTCTGGCTTTGTGTTCAATTGATCTTATACCAGTTTGAATTAGAACCACGACAGATCCCGGTATGGGCTTGGCAATGCCAAGCCCCTTCTGAGGTTCGATGTGCCCACAAATTCGTTTAAATCAGCATTACTTACAGCGAGAGAAATCTCGCTTTTTGCTCAGTCGATCGTCTTTTCAGCTAAAACAACCGCACTTCTTGCTCAAAACCGTGCCCTTACTGGGGAGCAGTTGTCACACAGTTAAGCATTCTCAACGTTGCCGCCGCTGCATAGTTGCGCTGAGCTTCCGCATTAGGGGCAAAGTTGGTGCCGATCTCGTTGTAGGGCGAAGCTACGCCGCAATAGGTAGACATGGCGCTGATCAGAGCTTCGCCCCAGTGCCCTGAAATATCGGTAAACGGCTGAGGGGCTTGGGTAGAGGGTAGATCAGGACTCAGTTGACGGAGCGATCGCCCATATTCGGCAGTGCGGCTCAAGATCGCCATCATCTCGGCACGGGTGACGGGATTGGTCGGACGGAAGGTGCCATCTTCGTAACCGCTAACGATGTTGTTGCGGCGGGCAAATTCAATCTTGGCGGCGCTCCAGCGAGTCATTTCCACATCGCCATAGGGGGCAGATGCCGCAGTGCTAGGTACAGTCAAGGTGACTCCCGGCAGCGTCTTCAAGGACTCTAACGCCATAGATACCAACTGCTCACGGGTGAGCGATCGCTGGGGACGAAACGTACCGTCCTCAAACCCAGCAATAAAGCCGAGCTGAACGGCTTGCTGAATTTCGGTGGCGTAAGTATCGCCGCCCACATCCCTGAAGGTCAGCGTGTTGGGGTTAGGCGGCGGTACAGGAGTCGGCACGGGCGCATAGGCAATCGGGCTAGGAGGGAAAGTGCCCTCATAGGTGAGATAGATATGCCCTAAGGGGCGATCGTCCAGCACACGGCGAGTAAATCGCCAGCCCGGATTGAGCCTAATCTCAGTAAAGTCAGCACTCAGTCCGTTAGCATGACCAATATCAAATTCGGGGTTGGGGCATTTACTGCGATCGGGATTGTAGCAGCCGAGCGGATCGCCCACTAGCACTAGATTTTGGTTGCGGCGAATCACGCGAACGCTATAGGCCAGAGCCAAGTCTTGACCATTGACTCGAATCGAGTAGCCGTTGGCATCGATGCTGCGTCCACAGATCCCGTTGAAGTCAAAAGTCCGCAACACCGGATCAACAATAATCGGGGTGCCCCCCAAAACATTCCAGCAGGGGCGTGTGTCCTTTACCTGCTCCAGAATCAAGAGCTGGTGAGCTGTTCCACCGGAGTAGGGAGCAGCGATCGCAATGAAACGGCTTTGCTCAACTTCTTGTTGTCCAAATCCAGCGGCAAGGGCGTAAGAGGCTGTCCAGGCGGTGCTCAAGGTGGCGACGGCAACCGCAGTTAGGCGTTGAATCAGCAGGTTCATACAGTGAGAAATTCCAGCAATTTGGCAATTGAAAGTGAATAGATGACTCCTCAGCCTTGAGAAGCTTAGCGGTCAGTCGATCAGAAGTCAACCGCAGGCGCTTCGGGCAAATAAACCACTACCGCAGTGCCAGGAGCTTGACTGGAATCTTGACTGGGAGCTTGACTGGGGGCTTGACTGGGAGACTGGTTAAGAGATTGGGGAGCGATCGGCTCATCCCCATCATTAGCTAAGCTACTGGGCTGCGTCAATGCGCAGGTGGCAGCAGGACTAAAGATCTCGATTTCGCCCTGCATTTGCAGAACCAACTCGCGAGCGATCGCCAACCCTATCCCCGACCCTGGAATATCAGTCGCTGCCTGTACCCCTCGATAGTGACGCTCAAACAGACGCTCTAAATCTTGAGGAGGAATACCTGGCCCATTGTCAAAGATAGCGATCGCCTGCCGATGACCCAAAGCCGTTGAGAATCGGTGCACCCTCACCTCAATTTTCCCGTTGGCAGGGGTGTACTTGAGCGAGTTATCAAGCAGATTACTCAACACTTCCCGCAGCGCCCGGACATCCATCTGCACCGGGGGCAGGTCGGGAATATCCGCATTGAGTTCTAGCTGTCGGTCTTGAGCGATCGCTTTTACCGACTCCAGCATCGGCTTTAGCACCTGTGCGATCGAACAAGTTTCCAGACGGATGGATGTGCCGAGCAAGATATGATTGCTAGACGGCTTATTGGGCGAGGCGCTGCCAGACGAGCTGCTACCAGACGAGCCGCCATCCGGCAAATTATCGCCGAGGGCAGCGCTGAGCAAAGGCATAGAGCGCGGGGTCAGCTCTGGACGGGTAGCATCAGGGCTTTCAGAATCGGTCGCGCTAAGCAATCGCCGCAGATCGGTTTCATCAAGATCGATGGCTGCATCAAACTCTTTCAGCAGGTCTTGTAGGCGATCGCTCTCCCGCACAATGCCCTCAGCCGCCGTGTGATTAGCATCTTCAGGGCGAATTCTTCTGGTCAGCAGCTTGCCAAACGTGCGCATGGCAGTCAACGGATTGCGAAACTGATGCAGCAGATTATCAAACAAGTCGCGGCGCTGCTCGCGAAGCAAACGCTGCTGCCGCGAATCTTGCAGGAGCCACTGCGATCGCTGATCTAGCACACACCCCAGCGCCAAAGCCTTGGCAATTTGCTCGATCTGCTCTTGTTCAGCTTCTGTCCAGGCACGATCGGCTCTTGCCGTCACCAGCAAACCCATCACAACCTCCTCGTGAATGATAGGCAGCACAACCTGCTGCTGACGTGAGAAAGATCTGTCCGTCGGTTCTAAAGGACGCTCTGAGGAAAGCGGGTCATAGTGAGAGTCACGAGCGCGATCGTCGGAGCCAGAATAGGGAGGCAACAGAGCAAACTGAGGCGAAGTATGGGGCTGGAGCGATCGCACCTCAGCATTGCCCGTGTAGCTATCGTAGGAGTGGGCACCGTAGGAGCGGCTGTCATAGGACAAATTGCCCCGCGACAGCAAAGAGAGAATTTGCTCCTCACCCCAGCCCGCGACAGCCTCTGGGTAAGCCACCACAGGCACCATTTTGGACTCTGCGACCTCCGTCAACTCTTCAGTCAGATAAATAATACTCAAGGTCGCTTTCAGCCCCTGGGTCAGCAAGGCAACCTGTGACTGGCAAAGTGCAACAAATTCCGAACTGGCGGGCATCAACATGCGATAGGTTAACCTGGCTTCAAAAAACGTTGGCTTAGTAACGTTGGCTTAGTAGCATGGGGCGATCGAATCTGCAATAATTTTTTACGATCGCCCTTAAAATCATCTCTACAAAATATTCAGCACTTTTCGCTAGCTTATACAATTTGACTTTGTAGTCTACACTACGTAATATAAGGTGCCTTTAGCTTTTGTTTCAAAAGTTTAAATGAAGTTGAAATTAAATTTTTAACTCGGTATACTTTGCTCGGTCTAGATTTTGTAACGAAGGTTACAGAGAGCCTGTTTTGGTCACTATAGACACGTTAGGAGGTGGGTTAGGTTGGCAAGAAGACGTAAGCGTAAAAGTCGTCGCCGATTAGAGGGTCGCCGCATCCTGGAATTGGTGCCTCAGTACAGCATTGAGAGCGGTGAAGATAAGCCCGTAACTGCTGCCCGTAAGTTTATTCAATCTGAGGGCATTGCGCCACCCGCACTTTTGCTGGTGAAGCGGAATGAGCATACCACGGATCGATACTTCTGGGCAGAGAAGGGACTATTTGGCGCGCAGTATGTTGAAGAAAATCATTTTCTGTTCCCAAGTTTAAGGGTTCCAGAAGATGAAGAGTCAGATACTCTGGCAGTTGCAGCTCGCTAGTTTCCACAGGTATAAGGAACTGGTTCAGATTCATTCTCCGTCTCAAATTTGCCTCTTTAGTATTCTAAACGTCCATGTATTGATATCACTATTTGATAGCGATACTGCCTCATTTAGGTCTTACTGAGATAGGTCGCCACAAAAAGGTCGAATTATTGAATGGAGAAAAGCTGAGCTGGTTCAAAATCTGAGGTTTTACAGCGTAGGTAACGTGTGCTGCTTAGGTATCGAAAGAATCGAATATTCGACCCAGCGAGCGAGATCAGATTTGACCTCGCTTTGCTGTTTTTATACGTATTAGGATTTATTGGTATTAAGATTTATAACGACAAAGTTTAGGCATACGAAAATTTAGATATCGGAACAGCGCTATAGAAACACTGGAATTAGGAGTAAGAGTCATGAACCAAATTAAAACCATTGGGCTATTGGGTCTGCTGAGCGGATTGTTTGTTGGGATTGGCTACTACTTGGGCGGAGCTAGTGGCGCGTTAATGGGGCTAGTGTTTGCGGCAGTTACGAACTTATTTTCCTGGTACTCATCCGATAAAATTGCGCTTGCCGCCTACCAGGCGCAACCCCTAGAACCTACCGACGCACCCGAACTGTATGCCAGCGTCAAGAAGCTCTGCGATCGCGCTGAACTGCCCATGCCCAAGCTGTACTTAATTCCCACCGAAGGTGCAAACGCCTTTGCCACCGGACGTGACCCGCAACACGCCGCCGTTGCCGTCACCCAAGGCATCGTCAATATGCTGCCCAGCGACGAGCTAGAAGCCGTCATTGCCCATGAGCTAACCCATGTCAAAAACCGTGACACCCTAACCCAAGCCGTTGCCGCCACCGTTGCTGGAGCCATTTCCTACCTGGCACAAGTGCTGCAATTTGGCGCGATGTTTGGCGGCATGTCCCGGAACGATCGCCAAGGCAACAGCAACCCGATCGCCCTAATCGCCACCATTTTTCTAGCCCCCCTAGCCGCCAGCGTCATCCAAATGGCGATCTCCCGCACCCGCGAATTTGAAGCCGATGCCGGATCAGCCCGGATCACAGGCAACCCCCGCGCCCTAGCTCGTGCCCTACAGCGCCTCGAAGCCAGCGCCCGTCAGATGCCGATCGCCGCCAACCCCGCCTTCGAGCCGCTCCTAATCGTCAATGCCTTACCCAAGCAAACCTTCGGCAACCTCTTCTCCACCCATCCCACCACAGAAGCCCGGATCGAGAACTTATTGAGAATAGAAAAGGAGCTGTCAGGTCAATCTAGCAGCAACCTACCTGAGTCGCCGCTGAGCTTCTAGTGATCTGTCAATTATTGGTAAAGGGGTAGAGGGGTAGATGTTTTGGAAGCCGCAGTATATTTACGCCCGATCGCCCCACGCATGCAAAGCGCCCCCTGCCGCATATCTAGTGCCTTATGTGGAGGGGGTGTGGGGGACGCACCCGTCCCCTGCCGGGGGTTTGGGGGAGACCCCCAAGGCTGTTGGCTATTTCCCAGCCCGTCCATCCCCTACAGGCAAACTCTCCACCCCAAATTTAGGCAAGGAAAGGATTTTATTTCATAACCCAACCCTTCCCCAGATAGAATAGGGCTGACAGCTAGCTATCCCCTATCCCATTAGCCTCTATGCGTACCCACTACTGCGGTCAACTTCGAGCCGAACATGTCGGACAAACCGTCACCCTGTTTGGTTGGGTCGATCGCCGCCGGGATCATGGAGGTGTCATATTCATCGACTTGCGCGATCGCTCCGGCATCTCCCAAATCGTCAGCGACCCCGAACGCACCCCAGAGTCCTACCTTCCTGCCGGAGACTTGCGGAACGAATACGTCGTCAAAATCACAGGTCGCGTTACCCAGCGCCCCCCCGACTCCCTTAACCCCCGCATTCCCACAGGCGAAGTCGAAATCTACGCCGATCAGATCGAGCTGCTCAACGCCGTCCGCAAGCCCCTTCCCTTCCAGATTTCTGTCTCAGAAACCGAGTCTGTGCGGGAAGAATTGCGTCTGAAATATCGCTACCTGGATTTGCGCCGCGAACGCATGAGCCACAACTTGCAGCTTCGCCATCAGGTGATCAAAGCCATCCGTCGTTTCCTGGAAGATCAAGAAGGCTTTATCGAAGTCGAAACCCCGATCCTGACGCGATCGACCCCCGAAGGAGCCAGAGATTATCTGGTGCCTAGCCGCGTCAATCCCGGCGAATTCTATGCCCTCCCCCAATCGCCCCAACTCTTCAAGCAGTTGCTAATGGTGTCAGGATTCGATCGCTACTACCAGGTGGCTCGCTGCTTTCGAGACGAGGACTTGAGAGCCGATCGCCAGCCCGAATTCACCCAGCTCGACATGGAAATGAGCTTCATGGATCAGGAAGAGGTGCTAGCCCTCAACGAAAAGCTCGTTTGCCATATCTTCAAGCAAGTCAAAGGCATTGACCTCCCCTCCCCCTTCCCCCGTCTCACCTATGCCGAAGCCATGGATCGATACGGCTGCGACAAGCCCGACACTCGCTACGGACTAGAGCTAGTGGATGTCTCGGACTTGATGAAAGACTCCGGCTTCAAGGTCTTCTCAGGGGCAGTTTCTAGCGGCGGTGTGGTCAAAGTGCTGCCGATTCCAGACGGCAATGCGGCGATTTCTAACGTTCGGATTAAGCCAGGGGGCGACTTATTCAGAGAGGCGGCCGAAGCCGGAGCCAAAGGACTTGCCTATATCCGGGTGCGCGAAAACGGCGAAATAGATACGATCGGCGCGATCAAAGATAATCTCAGCGAAGCGCATAAGCAGGCATTGCTAGAGCGCACGGGAGCCACCGAAGGACACCTGCTGCTGTTTGGAGCCGGAGACTCGCCTACCGTCAACAAGACACTCGATCGCATCCGTCAGTTTGTCGCCCGTGAACTCCAGCTCATCGATCCCGAAAAGATTAATCTGCTGTGGGTAACAGAGTTTCCCATGTTTGAATGGAATGCCGATGAACAGCGGCTAGAAGCCATGCACCATCCGTTTACCTCGCCATTCCTAGAAGATGCGCACGATCTGAAGACTGCCCGTGCCCAAGCTTACGACATTGTGTTTAATGGCTTCGAGATTGGCGGCGGCAGTCTGCGGATTTATCAAACTGAGCTTCAGAAGCAGGTATTTGAGGCGATCGGTCTTTCTGATGAAGAAGCCCAAAGCAAGTTTGGCTTTTTGCTAGAAGCCTTTGAGTACGGCACGCCTCCCCACGCCGGAATCGCTTATGGTCTAGACCGACTGGTCATGCTGCTGGCAGGTGAGGAATCGATTCGAGATGCGATCGCCTTCCCCAAAACCCAGCAAGCCCGCTGTCTGCTGACCAATGCCCCCTCCGAGGTCGATGGGAAGCAGCTTAAAGATCTGCATATCGCCACAATTCAAAAGCCCAAGACTTAACTAGCATGGCTTAATCGGGGGATGAATTCGAGAGGGGCACTCCGCGCCCCCCTCACACAAAAATTTACCTCTAAAATTAGCAACGCCGCTTAACTTACCAAAACGACTCAAGATTAAGGAAAAACCCTGCCAGAACTGCCTCACCCGACAAGGTAACTGGCGCTTCTAAAACTTCCTTCTCGCGATTTGACCTGTAAATTTCAACCTGTCGGTCTTGATAGTTGAAGAGCCAACCCAAGCGCGCGCCATTGTCGAGATATTCCTGCATTTTGTCTTGCAGGGGCTTGAGGGCATCGCTAGGAGAGCGGAGTTCAACCACAAAATCTGGGCAGATGGGCGGAAATTTCTCCTTCTGCTCTGGCGTGAGAGTATTCCAGCGCTCGCGGGCAATCCAGGCAACATCAGGCGATCGATTGGCTCCATTAGGAAGCGTGAAGCAGGTAGAGGAGTCAAAAACCTCGCCCAGTTCAGTCTGTTCATTCCAAATGACAAATCGAGCCGTTAGCTTGGCGTTACGTTTGCCCGTTTCCCCTCCGGTAGGCGGCATAAGGATCAACTCTCCGATAGCAGTACGCTCGATTCTCAAGTCACGATTGATCTGACACAGCTCATAAAATTGCTCGTCAGTCAGTTTTGCTGAGGCAGGAACGTTGAGCGTGAGGGACATCATAGGATTAATGGATTTTCACCTATCAGTTTTAATGTCTTGTCTCTTCTATCCATTGTGTGATTCCCTCCGCGATCGCATCCGCCAATTTCTCCTGCTCCTGAGGATTGGTAATCCACTCAAACTCTTCAGGGTTGGTCATGAAGCCCAGCTCTAGCAAAACGGCAGGAGCGACCGTAGGGCGGGTGAGCGCCAGGTTGTCCCAAAAGATGCCATAGGACGGGCGATCGAGACGGGTAACTAACATATTGTGCAGAGAATCCGCAAGGCTATGTGCCTGAGTGTTGTACCAAAATGTGCTGACACCGCGAGTGTTTCGGGCATCACCGCTGTCGGGTAAGGCGTTGTAGTGGAGGCTAATCGCGATCGTCGGCTCCATCTGATTAATCAGGTTAGCGCGATCGTTTGGATACAAATCAACATCCCCCTCACGAGTCATGTAGACCGTTGCGCCCTGGGCAATCAGGCGATCGCGCACCAAATTCGCCATGATCAGCGTCACATCCTTTTCGGGATAGCCCGTCGGCCCTCGCGACCCCAAATCTTCAGGCCCTCCATGCCCTGGGTCAAGCAAGATACTGACACCGGATAGGGGCTTCTGATGGGTCAGTTGGGGCAGATGCTTCAGCGACAGAATCAGCGTGGTGCCTTCGTAGCGCAGCTTGTATCCCCAGGGCTGCGTCTTAAGCTGAAAGGTATACTGTACCTGCCCAGGGGCGATTTGTTGCCAGTCGAGTCGGGCGATCGCCGGATCGGTTTCCAGGGCAATAATATCGGTCTGAGCCGTGGTGTTGTAGAGGGTGAGGGTGAAGGTGCGATCGCCCTGCTGCACGCTCAGCGGCACCGGAACCTGGAGCGGAAAAGCAATTTCCGTCCAGTCGCCCTCTTGGCTAGCACGGACGCTACGGATCAGGGTTTGGGGCAAGACGGCATTAGGAATAATCTGAGTTTCAGCCGCCTTGATCCAGCCGCCGTAGTCGAGCCGCAGCCATTCGCCTTCTTGGGCAGTCACCGCCGCGCGAGTACCTTTAGGTAAGGGCGTGAGCCGGGAGTAATCAGTGCTGGCCCCTGTACGAGCCGTGCCGGATTCGGTAATCACTTCCACAACGGGCAGTGTGGCGGGGGACAGGATTTCGACTTTGCCTTTGCCCTGTTCCCTTACTGTTTCGCCATTGAGCGCAAGCTGAAACAGCGGATAGCCCAAATCGAGGCTCGTAAGACGGTTCCCTCCACTGCTGCTCGCCACGTTACCAGCCTCATACCAGAGTTCGCCCGTGATGCAGCCTTGATAGCTTTGGGCTGTGGTCAGAGTAGGCTGATTTTGCAGCGTCAGAACGGCAGAGTTAGGGGGCAGTTCTGAGATGTTGGACTGCGGAAAAAGCGGGATAGTCTGTTGGTTAAGGGTAACGGCAACCTGGGCATTGGGAGGGGCGATCGCTCCAAAGCAAATTGGCTCACGGGGCAGGCGGGCTATATCAACGGCAGGAGTGAGAGAGCCTTCTGCAAAAGTTCCTACAGGCACAGCAGCACTATCCGCTAACCGCTTGACGCGCAGAGTGACAGCCTGATTTTGATACTTCAGCGTAAACAGATTCTCGCCCACTTGCAGCGGCAAACTAGGGGCAAAATGTCCAGCAGGGCTACGATCGATCGCCATGCCATTGACCGTTACTTCACCTTGAGCCGGAGCCGTGCCAATCAAAAAAATCTGAGCCGAGGTGGTTTCGTGCCCATCGGGTGGGTAAGAAACGAAAAGGGGCTGCTCTGCCCAAGCGGCTGAGGTGATGCCGATCGTACCCATCATTAATCCACTGCCGAATCCTATCCATTTCAAGCCGTGAGTCATGAGGTCGTGCCTTACAGCGCTTTGCGCTTGGTTAAGTATGGGTTATTTTTTTAGAAGCCGCGCGGCTTCTAAAAACAACTGCGGTTTATGCAATTAAAAATTGCTGTGGGAGTTTGCGGTCGCTAAGTCCGTATATCGAGACAGTATACGGGACGGAAGACGGCTATTTTGGCAGTTCCAAGGCTGATTTTCAACTCTTGATCCTGTTTGAGGAGGCGCGATCGAAGCCAAATCAGTTAATCTGATGATGCGCTTGAGAAACGCTATACCCCAGAAATTTCTGGAATGGATTGCTGAAAATGCGATCGCTCAATTGCTTCTGAGCCTAAAATTCTAGACCTAAGACTGCCGAACCTAGACGCATTGCTGTACTTCAACGGATAAATCTCATGAATTCTGATAACCTACTCCAGCTTGCTCAAAAAAGCCTGCGCGTTACTCTAGGCGCAACGGCAACATTTATCGAAACGCTACAAGACCCGCAACAGCGAGATGTTAATCTGGCAAAGCTTAAAACAGAGCTGAGCCAACTCACGGAAGAATGGGAGGCTAAAGGCGAAAGCGCAGAGCGAGAAGCGCGTGGATTTGTAGATTCGCTGATCAATCAAGCTTCTAGTCGAGTCAGCCAACCCAACGCCACCAGCACAGTCTCCACGCTAGCGACTTCAGTTTCACCCGCCGCACAGCAAGACTTACAAGAGCTAACTGAACAAATTGCCGCCCTACGAGCCGAAATAGAAAAGCTACGAGCACAAGACTCATAGCTTCTTCCAAATGGGTACTCTAGATCTTGCCATCTAGTTCTTAGATAGCTGATCGACATATATAGCAACCGCTAAGGCGATTAGGACGGGGCATTTAGGGTGGGGCGCGAAGCGCCTCACCCTAAATGCCTTAAGCAAAAAGTGCCCTAAGCAGGCTGCGACAGCTATAAGCAGCAGATATAGAGTTCTTCTAATCCGCTGAGAAATCCAGACTTTGGAAATCAGCGGAATTTTTGTGCAAAGTTTTGTCTAGTCATTTGTCCAATCTTCACGACCGATCAAATCGCCGATTCGATCTCTCAGAAGGTAGTCATTGTTCTCTAACACGCACTCCACACAAGACCATTCTCGAGCTGGAATATATTTGCAGAGAACATAGATAGGCTGCTGGCGGTTAACTACGCCTGTCTGCACCAACTGACGTGCCTCATCCTGAATCAAACTCATTGAATATTGAAGTACATTAATCATGATTCACCCTCCATTTATCAGACTTGGAAACTGCGACAGAGTGAAGAGTAGAGCTAATGTCTACCCCCGAAAGCTGCCTAATATTTAATTAAATGGCTCACTTTGTGATCCGGTATACTGAATAATTTCTATTCTTGCGCCACTACCCTCCTGATTATATTAATAAACATTGCAAAAGTCACTGAACCTTGACAATGTGATAGCCCCGAAGAAAATTTAGAGGTGGCTGATCTGAAGAATTGCCTGGGATGCTCCCATCTCAGCGATCGGCACGATGAACCCAGACCCTATGTTGAGATCATAGATCTGCATTGTGCAGAGATGCCTCGCGTTAATAGATGCACTTCATGAACAATCGCGGTAACAGTTTGCAGGTGCAGTACCAGATCGCAGTAGGAGGCGTAATGAACTCAATTGCTAATGTCAAAAGTATACAACGTAACTAAATTGAGCGGGAATTTGGCTCAAGCCCCTTCTCCAAATCCAGATTAGTTTCGTATTGAGGCAACACACGGAGGAACATTCTTTGGCATCGCTGGCTTTATGTGTTTGAAAGGGGCGCTCCGCGCCCCTTTCAAACACATAAAGCCAGATTCAGCACGTTTCTTGAGCTTTAGTCACGTGATTGTTAAACCATTCAAACCTTCAAAGCAGGAAGCCCCTAGCCAAGGAGTAAACACAGTTTTGAAGTGCAACATACCGCTTCCACCGTTAATATTGCACTTCAGTGGAAGTTTGTCTTCAGAGGGCTGCCTGAATTTGGCAACAAACTGTATCTTGGCATCCGTAAGATTACGGTTGTTAGACAGGACGAGTCATGGATGCAATCGTCTCCCCACCGCGTACAAGCCGCTGTTGAGTTAGCTCTGCCGCCAGCAAAATAGCCGATTTCATGCTGGTCGCATCGGCAATTCCCTGTCCCGCAATATCAAAAGCCGTCCCATGATCAGGAGAGGTACGGACAAAAGGTAGACCAATCGTTGTATTCACTGCTCGATCGAAGGCCATCAGCTTCACAGGAATTAGCCCCTGATCGTGATACAGCGCTAGGTAAGCATCATGAGCCGTCTTAGAAACTTTCTTAGAGTCGGCACTGCCATACCAAACTTGCCCTGGGCGCACCCAAAGGGTATCAGGGGGCACAGGGCCTTGCAGCGAGGCATCTGGAAATCGATCGCCCATTTGTCGTATCCAAGGAATTAGCCAATCTTGTTCTTCTCGTCCAAGCTGCCCCTGTTCGCCGCTGTGGGGGTTGAGTCCAGCGATGGCAATGTGGGGATGCTGAATGCCAAAGTCTTGCTGCAAACAGTCCAGGAGCAGCTCTAGCTTGCGGGTGAGCAGATCGGGCGTGAGCGCCTCTGGGACTTGCCGCAAGGGAATATGAGTCGTTGCTAGCAGCGTTCGCAATGTCCAGCCTGTATGGGGCGATCGCGCCACAAACAGCATCCCATAGCGCTGCACCTCCGATCGCTCTGCCAACAGCTCCGTTTGTCCCGGATACAGATGCCCTGCTGACTTCCAGGCAGATTTAGAAATGGGTGCCGTGACAATGCCTGAGACTTCCCCTGCGAGAGCTTGAGCGATCGCCTTCTCCAGAAAACGAAAGCTTGCCTCTCCACTAGCTACATTTTCCTGACCTGGAGCAATTGTGTTAATCGCCGCCGCATCCAGAGGCACGTCCACAATGGAGAACTGTGTTGGGTCAGCCAAAGAGACACCTGCACCGAGCCGTTGAGACAACGAGGCATAGGACTGGCAGAGCAGCGATCGATTGCCTACCAGCACTACGTCACAGCATTGCGTTACTGCCGGATCGCTCAATGCCTTCAGCGTCACCTCAGTGCCAATTCCGGCAGGGTCGCCTAGAGCGATCGCTAACTTAAGACGAGAAGGCAAGGAGATCGAAAGCGGAGTTGAACTTGCTGAATGCGCCATAGATGGCTGAATATGTCCTAAAAGTGCGTGATGGAACTTGGGGAGAGGGCGATCGCGGCACACTTGCCTTTGTGTTGCCCTAAAATTTGCACCCCGAACTGTTTTACAATGCTCTAAACGGTTTTATTAAAGACTTGCCCATCTACTTGGCGCTGTTGCACCTTGCCGCCACAGCAGCAAACAAAGGGAGATAGATAAAGTCTTAATTTTTGTAAAACTTCCACCTTGGAGAATTTCACCCCATGAATATCGAAATTTTTAGAGCTGCAATCCTGTCTTCATCCTTAATTTTAGTGGGTCTTAGCTTGGGCTTCTTAATGCTCAAAATTCAAGGCGGTGAAGAGTAAGCGCAGTTTTTGGGGTCTACTTCAGACCTCTAAGCAAATTTCCCAGAATCAGAAAGCCATGCAAAGAGGCAGCTTGAGGAATTTTTAAGCTTTCAGGGTTTAAGCCTCTAATCTTCTGGCTCATCTAAGTGCTCCGCAACTTCTCGATATAGATTTGCGACATGGCTATCTTTCAGGTAGTAGAAGACATTTCGCCCCTGCTTACGGTAGCTTACTAGCCGCATAGCCCGCAAAGCCCTAAGCTGATGAGAAACTGCTGACTCTGTCATCTTTACGACGGCAGCCAGATCGCAAACGCAAAGCTCCTGATGGGTTAATGCTGACAAAATCCGCAGACGGTTGGCATCTCCCAACAGGCTAAAAAACTCTGCCATTCGCTGAGCTTTCGCAACATCTAGAATATCTTGATGGACTTGACGGACATTGTTGAGATCAACCGGATGCTGAACCTCACAGTTTGGAGCGGAATCAGGAGTTGTGGAGGCAAAATTCATAATGCAGAATCAACTCAAGTGCAGAATCGACATCGCTCAAGGTACAGGGTGCCTTTCGAAAAGGTGAAACCCCGATGGCACCCTAAGCCTAACATCTATTACTACGGCACTTGATTCAGCACTTACAGCGCTTTGCACTCGGTTAAGTGTGGGTTATTTTTGTAGAAGCCTCGCTCCGCGAGGCTTCTACAAAAATAACTGTGGTTTACGCAATTGAAAATTGCTGTAATGGTTGAGGCGCTTCCAAGACTGAGGCAGATGCAGTCAAGATGCAATCAAAACCGCCTTGTCAAAGCAGGTGCATTTCAGGGTATCTTGTATATTAACGAAGTTTAACAATTCTTTACGGTATCCCTCATGAATATACTGGTTGTCGGTGCCACTGGGACTTTAGGAAGGCAAATTGTTCGCCGCGCGCTGGATGAGGGATTTCAGGTGCGGTGTTTGGTGCGCAGCTTTAGAAAAGCATCTTTCTTAAAGGAATGGGGTGCAGAGCTAGTTCAGGGCGATCTACGTTACCCAGACACTCTGCCTCCTGCTCTAGAGGGCATGACAGCTGTGGTTGATGCTGCTGCCGCCAGACCTACAGATGCCTCTATTCGCCAGGTGGATTGGGATGGCAAAGTGGCGCTGATCCAGGCAGCAAAGGCGGCAAACATCGATCGCTTCATCTTTTTCTCGATTTTGGATTGTGAGAAATACCCCCATGTGCCGCTGATGGAGATTAAGCGCTGCACTGAGCTGTACTTGGCAGAGTCTGGATTAAACTACACGGTCTTGCGACTCTGCGGCTTTATGCAGGGATTGATCGGGCAATATGCGATCCCAATTTTGGAAAAGCAGGCAGTTTGGGTGATGGGGGACGGTGCGCCCACGGCTTACATGGACACGCAAGACATCGCCAAGTTTGCGGTGCGATCGCTCCAGGTGCCAGAAACTGGGAAGAAGTGTTTCCCTGTGGTGGGTTCACGAGCTTGGGGAGCCTACGAAGTCATTCGACTGTGTGAACGGTTGTCGGGGCGAGAGGCAAAAATTACCCGAATGCCGATCGGAGTCTTGCAAGCTGTGCAAAAGATAGCTCGCTTCTTCCAGTGGACTTGGAATGTTGCCGATCGCCTTGCCTTTGCGGAAGTCGTGGCTGCCGGACAGCCTCTAACGGCATCCATGGATGAGACTTATACCGCGTTTGGCATCGATCCTAAAGACACTACTACGCTCGAAACCTATATGCAGGAATACTTTGGGCGCATTACCAAGAAGCTGAAGGAGCTAGAGTACGAGCGCGAAAGAGCGAAAGAACGCAAAAACAAGAAGCGGAGTCCGTTTAAGCCCATGAATGCTAAAGAGGCGATCGCTAAATCTGCTGCTGCCCGATCGGCAACTCAATCGACTGCCATTAGCGATCCGACCAAAGAAGAGTCCTAGGGGATTGAGAGGGTTTCAGATGGAAGGGGTAGCGGTGTAGCTTTACGCCTAGCCCCTAATCTACTCCTTCGTTGACGGGGAAGCGATCGATCGCCCGAATCGCCAACTGTGCGCTTTCTTTCAGCTCACCTGGGAGGTAAGGCGCATGGGGCACCTGAGAGAGGAAGTCCACCGTCCGCCGCAGGATTCTGACGATATCGCCCTCATCTAGGCTCGTGTTACTGCACAGCTCAATCCAGTCGGCTCCCATCGCCCATTGCTCTACCAGGGCGACCCAGTCCGCCTCTAGCCAAATGGGTAGCGCCACCTGGTAGCGACGCTGGAGCTTAAACAGCTCTCGGCGCAGCCCTCGCAATCCGCCCAAAGCCTCATCAATTTCTCCAGAAGCTTCGTATCGCGTCCAGCTATCGGGGCGCGAAACCTCTGTCACCAGCGCTGCACAGGCGGCAGCTAAGTGCTGCGGCTCTAGGCGATCGAGTTCCCCAGAAGCTAAGGCTAGACCCAGCCACAGCTCATTATCGCCTCGGATGGCAGCAGCGATTTCGCCTAATGAAGTTGGCTGCCACTGTTCGCCCGATCGAGAACCGATCGCCTTGGCGGGGTTGCTGTCTCCCGGCTGATCCTCAATTTCAACAGGTCTGAGACAGCCAAAGTAGCGCAGGATTTCCATGAGATTGAGGAATTCTTGCCAGTAGCGCTGAGAATACTGATTCAGCTTTTCCTGACGATCCTGAAGATCTTTTTGCAGCTTGCTGACTCGGCTGTAGCGTTTTAGCAAGTTACCTGGATCGCCAAACTGTCGGAGCGGATGGGTCTGAAGCTGGGTTTCTAAGGCGTTAACTCGTCCTTGCTGCGTTCGGACTTCAGGCGGCAGATCTAGCTCGGCATCTAGCGGCGGAATTTGTTGAACGATCGCCCTTGTGACTTCATCCCCTTTACGGATCGATCCAGCTCTAGGGGCTAGCTCTAGAGGGGGCACTAGCTCATCGGCTTGCACCAATCTGGGAAACTCAGCATGCAGCCCCACCACATCTGAAACCGTCACCACATACCAGCGGTTGTCTTGCCCTAGGCAAACCAGATGAGGAAACTGCCCAGAACCCTGCATTTTCATCACCAGAATGGCGGGTAACGGGGCAGATAGGGGCACATGCTTACCCTTAAGGCTCACCACCGTTCCGGCAACCGCATAGGAAATGGCGATCGCCATATTGTCGGCGGTAATCTCTAGAGCCTGCTGCTGCAAGACCTTTAGCAGCCGTCTTTCTTCCTTCAGGCGATCGTTTAGCTTCTCATAGCTGCTCAGCAGAGCCGGGTCAACGGCATCAATCTGAGTCTGCTGCTGGCTCAGCTCGGCATTAAGTCGGGCGATTTCCTGCTGCTGCGGACGCAGATGAATCGTGGACAGATAATGTCCAAAGCTTCGCTCTACGAGATTTTTAGCTTCTTCCAGCGTATGGGTTTGCAGCAGATTGAGCACCATGCCATAGCTGGGCGTAAATTGGCTGACCAGCGGATCGGCTTTAGAGGTCGCCAGATAGGCTGCTTCCGAGGCTCCTTCAAAAGGCGTTTGTGCCGTGACCACATAGCCAATCTCATCCATGCCTCGCCGCCCCGCCCGTCCTGCCATTTGCAGAAACTCAGATGCGGTTAGAAGCCGATGTCCGCGATCGGTGCGCTTGGACAGGCTGGAAATCATCGTGGTGCGGGCAGGCATATTGATTCCTGCTGCCAGGGTTTCTGTGGCAAAAACCACTTTAATGAGTCCCTGCTGAAATAGCTCCTCGATCAAGGTCTTCCAGGCAGGCAACACCCCTGCATGGTGCGATGCAACGCCTCGATAGAGCGCCGAAACATGACCATTTCTTGCCGCTTCGGGGTTGCGCTCCAGAAAAGCATCAATTTGTTCTTTAAGAATGGCGGCTTCGCGATCGCTCACTAAAGAGAAGTTATTCATTTCCTCCACCGCCTTATCGCATCCTCGACGGCTGAAAATGAAATAAATGGCGGGCAGCATATCTCGCTGCTGAAGCTGGCTGACAGCAAAGCCAATATGGGGCGGCTCCTGCCTGCCGCGCTGCTTACCGCCTTTAGGCTTCAGCCGAGCATTGATGCCCTTGCCGCTGTCATTGAGCAGAGGAAACAGCCCTTTGGGACTGCAAAAGTGAAACTCTAGGGGCACCGGGCGAAAGTCCGAATAAATCAGCTTTGCCGAACCATGAACCTGGTTGATCCAGTCAGTCAGCTGGTCGCTGTTGGCGATCGTGGCAGACAGCGCCACAAGCTGAATTCCGGGCGGCGCATAGATAATTGACTCTTCCCAAACGGTGCCGCGCTGACGATCGTTCATGTAGTGACATTCGTCTAACACGACGGCTTCTACATCCACCATCGAGGCTCCCACCTGCCCGATCGGCGTGCCGTAAAGCATATTGCGAAAGATCTCGGTAGTCATGACCAGGATCGGTGCGTCTCGCTGCACCGACATATCTCCCGTCAATAGCCCCACGCGATCAGCCCCAAATCGATCGCGGAAGTCTCGCAGCTTTTGATTGGAGAGTGCCTTCAATGGCGTGGTGTACAGAACCCGCTTGCCTCTAGCCAACGCCCGATGAATGGCATATTCACCAATCAGAGTCTTTCCAGAGCCAGTTGGGGCACACACCACAACCGATCGATCAGCATCTAGTGCCTCGATCGCTTCCCTCTGGAAGTCATCTAGCGGAAAAGGAAACAGCCTGTTTAAGTCAAGTCCAGGCGAATCATGTCCAGGCAAGTCGAGTTCAGCATTAAAACCAGAATTGGGGGAAACACTCACAAATTTAAGGATGCGATCGCAATCATGAATCAGACAAAATCACATAGACACCGCTATTGTAACCCTGGATTCAAATTCTCCTCATTTCGGGCGATCTATACGTATAAGCTGTCTGGGTTTGGGCGTTGCTGGTTAACGGTGTGTAATTTTAAAAAAAGGCGCCGATCGCCTCTTTCAAAAAAATCATACCCAGATTCAGCAATGCCTGGGGATGATGTCTGAAATTTAGGAGTTTTCAGTCTTTTGGGCGATCGATACAGCCAGTCCATGATACCGACGCGGATCTCCCTCTGCTAACACAAGCCGCTCTTGCCCTTTGCGGCTGTATAACCCTTCTAAAATGACCTGCCAATCTGTAGAAGAGAGAGGCGATCGGTCCTCAACAGGTGGCACAATAGCGCCTGCCTGAATCTGCTGTTGCGCCATCCAGACGCGGGCACGCACTGCTGCACTCTGATCATGATTCGCCATGTACTCAAATTGAGAGTGAATGCGCGATCGCCACTCTGAATAAGTCTCGTCAACGGCACCCGTCAGCGACTGCAAACCCACCACGGCAGCATAACGCACCACCCATTCATCATCCTGCTGAGCTACAAACAGCAGGGCTTCTAGCACCTCCTCCTGGGCAACTTCCAGCAGATCGGCAGGGAACCAGTGCCATTTCATCATGCCCAGCCCACGAGCCGCCGCCCGTCGGACGCTGAGGGAAAAGTCGGCGGTTGCCACTCCCAGCAAAGTCACCAGCCCTCTGGGATCGCCAATGCCTGCCAAAGCGCGAATTGCCCAAGAGCGAGCGGTATAGTTGTGCAGATCAAGCAGCTCAATCAGCGCAGGAACGGCTGGCTCTCCCAGATGAATGAGTCCTTCCACTGCCGCCACTGCCGCTCCCGGATTGTTGTAGCTCAATGCCGCAATGAGCGTAGGAATAGCACCTGTCTGACGAGCTGCCGCCAAATTTTGCACCGCTTCTGTCAATAGCGTAGAAGAATCTGCGGCTTCTACAGCCCGAATCAAAGGGGAAAGAGAGTCAGACATGGCAAGGAAAACGATCGATAAATCCTGTCTTCATTGTGACTCCTGCTACAACAATTCATCCATAATTGTCATGACTTTAATCGCGCCCGGAGACAAATGGGGTGGCGAAGTCAACAACACCTGTTTTTCTAGCAAGCCCTTCAGCGAAATTAGCTTCAGGCTATTCTCGGCCAGAGTCTGAGCAATAGCATCAGCAGCACCCAGATAGCCGATCGCCCCCAAATCTGCCAGCACAGCGCGACGGAGCTGCAAGTCATCGTGAGATAGGGCTTGAACCAAGCGATCGCCGTATTCGTCCGCCATTCCAGGTTCAGATAACTGGTACATGGCGCGCGCGGCTGCATACTGAACGCGCGGCACAAAATGGTCTAAGAAGGGGCGAATATCCGGAATTGCCTCGACTGCGCCCAAAGTCCCCAACGCCTCCAAGATGGCATCGAAGGGTTGAGTCAGCTGAGGCGGTTCGGGAGCAGGATGCGTTCCGGCAACGCGATCGTTCAACAGCTCCACTAACAGGGAAATACTGGAGCGATCGCCTAACATTTCCAAAGACTGCGCCGCCGCCTCTCGCACATAAAAATCTGAGCAGGTCAAAGCATGGAGCAACACGGGAACCGCACGACGATCGCCCAATTTTCCCAATGCCCTTGCCGCATTGCGCCGCAGCGGATAGCCGCCCGTATGGGTGCGATCGTCCTCATCTTCCAGAGCCGCCATCAGCACATCGATCGCTTCTGGCGCATCGACTCGAAACCGCCCCAGCCACCAGGCCGCATAGACTCGCAGCCCCAGATCTTCTCCCTGAAGATTGGCGATCGCCTGTTCTATGGTGAGTTGAGTATCGTCCTGAATCCCAGATTCGCTGTTCATGTTGAGCCGTAACAAAGTCTGTGCTTAATAGCTTGCCATTTTTTTAGCAGGCTGCCTCTTTAAAGACGATGCCCGGAAGCGTAAACAAAGACCAACCTGAGCTGGCTACTGCTTACCCCTCCGGGCAAAATCGTTCACTTAATCGGCTTCATGCCAACCCAATACCTAGCTCAGCGCATTGATTGCGTAGTCGAGGTAGGAATTTGCTTCAACAGCAGGGTCGCCGCTCAAGCCGTGGTTAGCCTTGATGTGCTTCAAAGCTTCAACATACCAGCTAGGAGACAGATCGAAAGTGCGGTTGATTTCAGCAATGCCGCCGATCAGATAGTCATCCATGGGACCTGTGCCGCCCACAACTAGGCAGTAGGTGACCATGCGCAGGTAGTAGCCGATGTCACGCACACACTTGTCTTTGCCCACTTGCGTAGAAGCAAAGTTAGGCCCAGTCATGCTGGTGGTGTACGGAAACTTTTGGTACACAGCATTTGCCGCGCCAGAAGCCAGGGTCGAAGCCTTAGAGCTTAGAACTTTTGCTGCTTCCAAACCAGCAGAAGCCTGACGGAAACGACCAAATGCAGTTTGGATCTCGGTGGAGCTTAAGAAGCGTCCTTGGGAATCAGCAGCAGAAACTGCTTCGGTTAAGGGGGTTTTCATGTTCAGATTCTCTCCAGTTAATCTTGTATTTTGAAATGACCTCAGGCAACTATCTCAGATGCCAACGGACTGAAAAACTTGAGGCGCAGCTTAAGCAACCGCAGAAGCAGCCTTGTCAAAGTAGCTAGCCACTTCACCCATTAGGCTGGCACAGTCGCCTTTGGTCACGCCATCAGGATTGTTGGCGATCGCCAAAGCAGCATCCTTCATTTTCTGAACGCCAACTGCCACAGAAGCGCCGGGGGTGCCCAGAGCCAAGTAGGTTTCTTTCAAACCATTGAGGCAGCGATCGTCCAAGATGCTGGCATCTCCTGCGAAGATTGCGTAGGTGATGTAGCGCAAGATGATCTCCATATCGCGGAGGCAAGCTGCCATCCGACGGCTGGTGTAGGCATTGCCGCCGGGGGTGATGAGCTGAGGCTGTTCTGCAAACAGCGCACGAGCTGCATTTGCCACGATTGTCGATGAATTGCTGGTGATCCGGTTAACGGTATCCATGCGCTTGTTGCCTTCAGCAACCATTGCGCTCAGAGCGTCTAGCTGATTGGTGCTGAGGTACTCGCCCCGTGCATCAGCCTGAGAAACCACCTTTGCAAATGCGTCTAACATAAACTAAATCTCCTAGTTTGTTTGTAATGAAACGGTTTCCTTATCTTCCAATGAGGAAGCTTGGAATATTTTACAATTCTTAAGCGATTTGAAGAACCTGCCTCATCAGATAACAGGTAGCCCGCATCTGCTTTGCACAACACTTCAACATCTCTGTTTATACTATGTCGTTGGATCGTTATTTATTACAAATTGTCAAGGATAGTGCCTTTAAGCCGAGAAGTCTCAGATTTGCAGGTCGCCCTTAAACACTCAATAACCCGCCCATTCAGGTGATTAGGGGCATTCTTTCCAGCGCTACAGAGGGGTGCGCTTTTCCAACATGCGGAATTCAAAGCCTCAGAAAAATAATTGAGAATATGAAGAAGTGTTAACAATCTAAATTCTTTATTAAGGGCATCAGCGGCTAAGCACCCTCTTTCTTTCTAGATCGAACAAAAATCCGTGGATATATTCCTCTGTCCATTCAGCGCCATAGAAGCGCGTCAGCATTCCCCTTGCCGGATCTTTTTCGGCTCGATAGCGAAGGTAGCGGAGTTGCGCTTGCTCTATGTCTGCTAGGAGCTGAGGCTGGGTGACGGGCTGTGCCTGCTCGACAAAGTTTAGATAGGTCTGAAGATAATCTTTGAAGGCAGCAAACACATAGGTTTCTACATCTTCAACTTGCTGGGGGCGCGTCCAGAGAAAGGCAGGTGAGAAGAAGGGACGAGCCTCATCTGGGAAGTCGCCACCCCAAGGCAGATGCGATCGATGAGCCTCAAACATCGGCAGAATCGGCTGGGTATATTTTGCCTGGTAGCCCTCATCATCTCGAAACAGCGGCTGCATATCTATCGCGATCAGATGTCCGCCCGGTAGCGTCACCAAATCCGCGCCAAAGAAGGGCAGATCGTAATTGAGATGAGGAAAAATTACAAAATTTAGCACTTGAAACGAGTTGCTCTGGACATGGGCTGCCCGGATTTGCCGCAGTTTTTGCGTTTGGTAGGCATAGCTAGTGGTCAAGATCTCATCCTGATGCTTGCCTTTGCCGACGATCGCCGACTTCGTTTCAAACCCAGCCGGAATCGGGTAAGGCTGTAGGTCTGGGCATTCTTGCAGAAGGGCGATCGCGTAGTCGAGAAAGGGCTGATAGAGGGTCATGGAGTATTTTTAGTAACAGATTAGACCGCCGCAGTCGCTAACGACACGGCATCTTCAAACAAAAAACCATGTAGGAAGCGCTCTGACCAGTCCTGTCCGAAGTAGCTGCCAAACAAGCCTGATGCAGGGTCGCGTTCAGCGCTGTACTGATCGTAGTCCTTCTGCGCTTTGACAATTCGCTGAATATCTTCAGGATCGGTTAAGGGTTGCGCGTTTTCCAGCATTTGCCAGTAAAGATTCAAATAATCCGTGAACGCCTCAAACACTCTGGTTTTCACGGTTTCGGCATCAGTTTTGGCAAACAGCAGATATTTCGAGAAATACTGGTTTGCGTCGTAAAACTTCATTTCCAAGTCTTGCGCCAGGTCTGGATATTTTTCATGCAGCACCTTCAGTGGATGAATATATTTCTTCAGATAGGCTTCATCTTGGAACAGCGGCTGAAAGTCCATCACAATCAAGTTTTTGACCTGACCAAAAGATAAAAAATCAATGCCCAGCAGGGGCAAATCGTAGTGGCATCCAGGATAAATTACGCTATTGAAGATCTGAGCGCTTGCCCCGGCATCAATGTAGGTGTAGCGAATTTTCCGAAACTCTGGACATTGGTAGCACCAGCTTTGAATGGTAGCGGGGTTGCGACCGCGATCGCTCACCCGATACTCTAGCCCTGCTGGAATCGAGCGACTCTGCAAATCAAACTTTTGAAACAGCGATCGTTCCAGATGCTCAAGAAAAGGTTTGTACATGAAAAGATTTGTATACGGGTCTATAGGGAGAAGATTAAGCTTGATATCTCAGACCCCTGACATTACGGGATTCATAATCGGCTTGTCCCGAATCAAGCAGAGAAAGTAACGATTTTTAATGTATGTAGCTGATGGCACAAAATTACTGACTCATTTTGCAGCTTTATAATTTAGCCTTGGCACCTCCTTCCTCCTAATGCTTTTCCAATGTCTATCATGGATTGTATGTTTCCTGATTGAGGCTGCTGCATGAGTCAAATCCATAAGCTTGATACGGTTTACTCAGAGGCAAAGTCCGACCCAGATTGTCTCGATTTAGAGGTAGGACAGCCTCGTCAAGCTTTCATGGGAGCCTATAATCTTCATCTGTCGGATAATCTCTTGCATCTGAACGAGCAAAAGTTTTTTAAAGCCTTTCAAGAGTCCTCCCAACTGACGGCTCTGCTAGATGCCTTTGGCACGGTATTAGAAGCCAATCGAGCTTTGCTGAAGTTTGTGGGCGTGCCGATCGCCGAAGTTGTGGGGCAACCTTTTTGGGAAGTTTGCGGTGGGTCGGAGTCTACTGCTCGGACGCAGCTACAGCAGGCGATTGCTGCCGCCGTGAGCGATGAAGCCGTGTCTTGCGAAGTTGATCTCGTGGCAGGCGATCGGGCAATGACGATCGATTTGTCGCTCAAGCCTATTTGCAGCGACGAAGGCGTAGTCTTGCTGCTGCTAGCAGAAGGCAAAGATATCACTCAATATAAAAAAGCGGCTGAAGCAGCTGCCCAAGTTACCCCATGTACCCCAGCGGAAATGCAGCTTTACACAGATATTGTTCAAGCGATGCAGGTTGGGGTACATGTTTGGCGTTTAGCCGATCGCGCTGATCCCTATTCGCTGGAGCTAGTCACCTCTAATCCTTTGGCTGAGCAGATGGCAAACCGCCCGACTAAAACCCTGGTGGGTAAGCGGATAGCCGATTGTTTTCCCGCCATTCCTCCAGAAGATGTCGAGATCATTGCCAGAGTTGCCCGATCGGGCGTTGCAGAAACCAAGCCCGAAGCTGAGTATAGCGATGATCTTGTCAGCGGTATCTACAGTTTTAGAGTCTTTCCATTGCCTAATCAATGTGCTGGGGTAGCCTTTGAAAATATTATGGAGCGCAAGCAAACTGAGAAAGCCCTTCAGGAAAGTGAACTCTTGTTTGCGACGTTAGCGCAACGCTCTCCAGTGGGCATCTTCCGTACTGATCCCCTAGGCAAGTGCCTTTATGTCAACCAGCGCTGGCGAGAAATCTCAGGATTTTTAACGGGTGATATCGAAGGCGAGGGTTGGACGAATGCCCTCCATCCTGACGATCGCGATCGCGTAATTTGGGAATCGCAGGAGGCAATGAGTACCAAGCAGGCGCTTTATACCGAGTGTCGCTTTCAGCATCCCGATGGGCAGGTTGCCTGGGTATTAGGTCAGGCTTTCCCTGAAACTCTGGAGGACGGCAGAGTGGTGGGCTATGTGGGCACCATTACTGACATCACCGATCGCAAGCAAACCGAGCAGGCTCTGCGGGAAAGCGAACACCGCTACGCCAACTTGGCGCGGATGTCTCCGGTGGGCATCTTCAAAACCGATCGCAATGGCAAATACCTCTACGTCAACGAACGCTGGACAGAAATTGCGGGATTGACCTTTGCCGAGGCAAGAGGCAGCGGTTGGCGGCGAGCCATCCACCCCAACGATCGCCGTTCGCTCGTTAAAAACTGGTATGAAACCGTGCGCGCCCGTCTGCCGTTCCAGGCAGAGCTGCGGTTTCAGCACGCTAACGGTGAGCTAGCCTGGGTGGTCTGTCAGGCTTTGCCCGAAATGTTGGATAACGACGAGATCATTGGATATGTGGGCACCATTACAGACATTACCGATCGCAAGCAAGCCGAAGAAGCTCTCCGGGAAAGCGAACGCCGCTACGCTACGCTCAACCAGATCTTACCCGTCGGCATGTTTCGAACCGATCTCGACGGACGAGCCACCTACCTCAACCAATACTGGGCAGAAATTGCCGGAGTGCCAATCTCGGAAGGGCTAGGAGAGGGCTGGCAGCAATCGATTCACCCCGACGATCGGCAACACATGGTGACAGAGTGGCTTGCCTCGGTTAAGAATCGATTGCCCTATCAGGCAGACTACCGCTATCAGCGACCAGACGGCAGCTTTACTTGGGTCGTTTGTCAAGCGCTGCCCGAAGTTCTCGAAAACGGCGAAATGATTGGCTATGTGGGCACCATAACGGATATTACCGATCGCAAGCAGACCGAGATGCAGGTTCAAGAACGTGCCAATGAGCTATTTCAGGTCAATGGTTTGCTGACAAGCACCACGCTGCTATTGGAAGAGCGCAACCGCGAACTTGATCAGTTTGCCTATGTTGCCTCCCATGACCTGAAAGCCCCTCTGCGAGCGATCGCCAATCTCTCAGAATGGATTGAGGAAGACTTAGGCGATCGCCTCCCTGATGAAAATCAGCACCAGATGCAGCTTTTGCGGGGGCGCGTTCACCGCATGGAGTCTTTGATCAACGGGCTGCTGCAATACTCACGAGTGGGGCGTACCCAGGTTGCAGCCGAAACGCTGTCTGTCCAGACTTTGCTCAGTGAAGTGATTGATTCTCTGGCTCCACCCGAATCTTTCACGATTCAGGTCGCGCCAGATATGCCGACTATTCTCACCAAACCCCTCCTTTTGAGACAGGTTTTTTCTAACTTAATTAGCAATGCTATAAAGCATCATCCCCGCGTTGACGGATCTGTGGCGATCGCCATTCAGGACAAAGGCTCAATGTACGAGTTCACGGTCACTGATGACGGTCGCGGCATTGCCCCTGAGCACCACGAGAAGATCTTCGCGATCTTCCATACGCTTGAGTCGAGAGATATCAAGGAGAGTACAGGGATCGGGCTATCGATCGTCAAAAAAATCGTGGAGACAGAAGGGGGAAGCATTCAGATTGAGTCTCAGTTGGGTGCGGGCACCACTTTCCGATTTACCTGGCCCAAGCGTCCTAGAGGCTGAGTTTAGAAGATGTGAGGCGATGCCTGAATAAGCGTTGCCTGAATAAGCGTTTACGGGGGTAAGCGAATGGAGTTGTGAGGCTAGGTGGGCGGTTGCACAGAGGTTATGGATGTATAAAATTCCTGGAAAGGGCTTAACTAATTTTTGGGCAAAGCTGCCCACTCGTCAGAGGGCAGCAATTGTCATTGCCATTCCGGCGGTCTGTATTGCCATTACGCTAGCAGGCTGGATCTGGTCAAGAGACAGCAATCTCATGGTGCAGCAGCAGTCAGATTCTACCGAGCAGGTCATTGTTGAGAGCAATACCCTCCTGCTAGAAATGCTGAATGCCGAAACGGGTGCGCGGGGATATATCATTACCCGAAACGAAGATTTTCTAGCCCCTTATAACCAGGCGATCGAGCAGGTGCCGATAGAATTGCAGAAGCTAGATGCCTTACTGCCAGACGATACCTCAGCACAGAGTCAGCGATTGCAGACGATCAGTCAAATGTCGCAGCAACGCCTTGACATCGTGACAGAAGCTATTCGCCTCATTCAAAATCAAACTTCATCCGATTCATCACAAATCATTCAACGGGTGTTTGAAGGCAAAGTGGCGATGGATCAGCTCCGGTCTGCCATTGGTGAGTTTCAAGCCGATGAACGGGCGCTGCTTGAGCAATACAAGTCAGACAAAAACAATGTGCAGCAATTTACTAACACGCTGCTGTGGTCGGCGGTGCTAGTTAGCATCATGGGCACGGGGTCTGCCCTGTTTTTGTTTAGCAACCTTGACCAAGAGCTAAGAACTCGCGAGCGACTGCTCCGCGAAAGTCGATCGATGCTTCAAGCGATCGCTACCCACGTTGTGGATGGCGTAATTATTTTGGATGATGATCGCGAGATTGAGCTTTTCAACCCGACGGCTTCCAAAATGTTTGGCTATGAGGCGATCGAGGTTAAAGGTAAGCGGCTCAATATGCTGTTTGCCGATCCAATTTTAAAGAGCTATGAGGAAGATAAGAAAAGGCGCTTTGTGGGCAGTCAGCAGTCGAAGACGATGGGGTTGCGTAAGGTGGGTTCTCCTTTCCCGGCTGAGATTTCCATTAGCGATCTTCAGGTAGAAGATCGGCTGATTGTGATTATCCGAGACATTTCTGTCTTTGAAGACGCTCAAGCTAAGCTGCAAAGCCGAGCAGATGAGTTAGTCCGACTGGCATCTGTCTTGGCTCAAACCAACAATACTTTGGAAGATCGCAACAAGGAGCTAGAGCAGTTTGCCTACGTTGCCTCCCATGATCTGAAAGCACCCCTAAGGGCGATCGCCAATCTTTCGGAATGGATTGAGGAAGACTTAAGCGGACAGCTTCCCCCCGAAAATCAGCACCAGATGAAGCTGTTGCGGGGGCGAGTCATGCGCATGGAGGCGTTGATCAACGGTCTGCTGGAATATTCGCGCGTTGGACGCAGCAAAACTCCAGTTGAAACGGTAAATGTTAACGATCTGATTGTGGAGGTGCTAGATTCTCTCGACCCGCCGCAGCTTTTCAATATCAAAATTCAGTCCAATATGCCGCAATTCAAGACAAAGCGCATCTTGCTCCGCCAGGTTTTCGCCAATCTGATCGGCAACGCCATCAATCACCATCCCCGTGCCGATGGCTCGATCGATATTTCTTGCCGAGAGCAGGATAAATTTTACGAATTTGCCGTCTTAGATGATGGGAGCGGCATTGCACCTGAGTATCACGAGCGCATTTTTACTATCTTCCAAACACTACAACCTAGAGACACAAAGGAGAGTACCGGAATTGGCTTAGCGATCGTCAAAAAAATCGTGGAGACGGAGGGCGGCATGATTTGGGTAGAATCTCAGGTGGACAAAGGCGCAACGTTTTACTTCACCTGGCTCAAAGAATCTCTCCCATTCCCAATAGAAACTTAAAAATTTGCTTAAAAATCGGTTGAGCGATCGGGTAAATACATAGAAGTCATACAAAAACTCATACAGACCGTATAAGTTGCGTGATTTCAACAAGTTGTGCAAGATTCGTCCAGGCTGAAGCTAAATATGGGCGATCGATAGAATGTCCTTCCCCAAAGCTTTCTAGCTATAATTGGCTTATTGCGTTCTGGATAAGAATGTATAAGTTGTATAAGAATATGGTCTACTTACATAAGTTAAGCCAATATCTAACTCATGGGCTAGAAAAAAGGTGATGCTTTTAGATATCTTTTATACATAGAAACTTAATTAACTGGGTTAAACGTTCTTTTTCAAGTGTGATTTAATGATCTTCTCAAAGTGTTCTCAATGTTAGCCCAAGTTAAAAAAATGCAGGAGCGACTTATTAATATTCTCCTTGTCGAAGACGATGAAGTGGATGTGATGAACGTTCAACGAGCCTTCAAAAGACACAATATTGAAAATCCTCTCTACGTTGCCTCCAACGGATTAGAAGCTTTAAGTATGCTTCGTGACCAAGGCAAGGGAGCTATTCCAGCCTCTAGGCGCTTAGTATTATTAGATTTAAATATGCCTCGGATGGGCGGCATTGAATTTCTCTATGCTCTGCGATCGGATGCTGAATTACGAATGACTCCTGTGATTGTCTTGACGACCTCTAATCAAGATAGAGATCGGGTAGAAGCATACAACTTAAATGTTGCAGGATATATCCTGAAGCCTGTGACCTTTAGCAAGTTTGCAGACACCATGGATGTTTTGAACAAGTATTGGGCACTCTGCGAAATGCCTGTTGAATAAGCCTTGTTGAGTAAGCCTTACTCAATCAGAGTCAAACTCTGGAAGTTCTCTCTATGGGAGGACATTTGATAAAAATACCGACTGTTGTGCATTTGTCCCCGACTCTCCAGTTTTGGGGGCTTCTATTTGTCTGCATATGCAAAGCACAGCTGGCTTGAAATAGCATTAGGCATTCTCTAAAAGTCATCTGCACAAAGGTCAAGTTTGTAAAAAAACGTCTTTTTACCGACAGCATTGAGTAGAGATATCCCCCAATCCCAAACAGAGAATCTCTGAGAGAATGAGCTTAGCGCTGAAGTTAAGCGCTTCCATCTAACGATTCACAGTGATTGAGTTGTGCAAGTTGTTCTAATCTGTGCGTTGTTCTAAAGCTTCGATGTCTTTAGGAGGTTAGTTTTTGCTGTGGTTTGCGATCGACCCACCAAAGTTACAGCCGTACGCCATAAAAAGAACAGGCTACAGAAATATTTTCGGCGGAGATCTCCTTGAGCGCTCTGTCAAACCCACTGAAAAAACTGTATTAGGGTAGGAACTGCGTTAGGAGGGTTGACCTCAAATTCTTATTCCATGAGTTACCTATATGGATGAAATTCTCAAGATTCTGATTGTAGATGATGATGAAGTCGATCGCATGGCATTGCGTCGTCTTTTGAAGGCGGCAGGTGTAGCCATAAAAGCCGTAGAAACGGTTGACTGTGGAGAGGCGATCGCTATCCTCAAAGAGCAGATCTTTGACTGCGCGTTTATCGACTATCGCCTGCCCGATATGACTGGGCTAGAGCTGGTGCAGGTACTCCGAGGAGACAGCATCAGAATCCCGCTGATCATTCTTACTGGACAAGGTGACGAACAGATCGCTGTCGAACTGATGAAAGCGGGAGCATCCGACTATATTGCCAAAGGACGGCTCTCGCCCGAAGCCCTGGCTCAAGTGTTGCGCAATGCCGTTCGTATCCACCAAGCAGAGATGCAAGCCGCACTCGCCGAACAGCAGAAAGAGCAGTTAGCACGCCAGCGCGAAGACTTTGTCTCTCGGCTAACCCACGACCTCCGAACGCCGCTAGTTGCTGCCGATCGAACGCTTAATCTATTTCAAGAGGGAGCATTTGGCGACATTTCTCCAGATATGCAGGATATGCTAACCGTGATGATCCGCAGCAACCAGAACTTGCTGCACATGGTCAACACCATTCTGGAAGTTTATCGACATGATGCAGGTCGCAAAACCATGTCTTTTGAGTCTTGCAAACTGTATCCCCTGGTTAAAGAAGTGGTGCAGGAGTTAGCGCCCTTGGCACAAGAGCGCGGACTGAAGATCGCCATAGATGCAGCCATTGACACCACGATCGCCGCCGACTGCATGGAGATCCGGCGGCTGCTCACCAACCTGATTGGTAACGCCATCAAATTTACCGATCGCGGCTCGATCACGATTCGATTGGACAAAGCCACTCAATCCACAGCTCAACCTGGTCTGGTGGCGATTGAGGTAGAAGATACAGGTTCGGGTATCTCTCCAGAAGATCAGGCGACTCTATTCGATCGCTTCCGGCAGGGCAACCACAAGCGATCGGGTAGTGGGCTGGGTATGTACCTGTCCCGCAGAATTGTAGAGGCTCATAATGGCACGATCGCCGTTAAGTCAGCGTTAGGGCAGGGCAGCCTGTTTATTGTTCAATTGCCGATCGTTCAGAATGCAGAGTAGCCCTACAGCTGATTTAGGATTGCTATGGAGCCGTTAATGTCCATCAGATCTCGCCAATCTAAAATCCACATTCCCCCGCCATGACTGAGCCACAGAATATTGACTCAGCCCCCGACTCATCATCTGGTCAAGGCTTCATGCGCTACTTGCCGATCGATCGCCTTACTCAAACGATCGTTCAGTGGTTCAGCGTCAGCGAAACTCAGGTTGCCGAAATTCTGGAAACGGTGCGGGCAAACCTGCCCACCACCGAAGCTCTGCTCATCGGCAAGCCCCAAGCCGGAAAAAGTTCGATCGTTCGGGGGCTAACGGGAGTTTCTGCCGAAATTGTCGGTCAAGGGTTTCGCCCTCATACGCAGTACACCCAACGCTATGCCTATCCGTCTGACGACCTGCCGCTGCTGATTTTTACAGACACCGTGGGCTTAGGAGATGTCAATCAGGATACGCAAACTCTGATCCAGGAGCTAGTAGGCGATTTAGAGCAGAAAAGTAGCCGCGCCAGAGTCTTGGTGCTGACGGTCAAAATCAACGATTTTGCGATCGATACCCTGCGGCAGATTGCTCAGGACTTGCGGCGGCAGTATAGAGAGATTCCCTGTCTGCTGGCAGTTACCTGTCTACATGAGGTCTATCCGGCTGAGGCAATCGATCATCCATTCTATCCGCCCAATTATGAGGCGGTGAATCGCGCCTTTGCCGAGCTTCAGCAGGCTTTCAGCGGATTATACGATCGCGCCATCTTACTAGATTTCACCCTAGAAGAAGATGGCTACACTCCGGTGTTCTACGGTCTAGAAACGCTGAGAACAGCCTTGGCGGATTTGCTGCCCGAAGCCGAAGCCCGCGCCATTCATCAGCTCTTAGACGAAGGCATCGGCGGACAGCTAGGCGATCTTTATCGAGATGTTGGGCGGCACTACATTTCGGCTTTTGCCATCATGGCAGCCGCGATCGCCGCCGTCCCGCTACCCTTTGCTACCATGCCTGTATTGACTGCTTTACAAGTCTCAATGGTGGGTCTGTTGGGCAAGCTCTATGGGCAAACCCTGACTCCCTCTCAGGCAGGAGGTATTGTCAGCGCCATTGCCGGAGGATTTTTGGCACAGGCGATCGGGCGAGAGCTGATTAAATTTATTCCAGGGTTGGGTAGCGTTATCGCTGCCTCTTGGGCAGCCGCCTATACCTGGGCATTAGGGGAAGGAGCCTGCGTTTATTTTGGGGATCTGCTGGGCGGCAAGAAACCCGATCCCCAGCGCATTCAAGCCGTCATGAAAGAAGCCTTTTCCACGGCGAAGGATCGCTTCAAGGGATAATTTATTTCTCAAGTTTGTATGGCTGTCGCTAGTTTTCTTAAGAATTCTAACCGCCAAGGCGGTTGCCACAGCCGTATTCAATTTAGGACATTTCGGGTGGCGCGGAGCGCGCCACCCGAAATGTCCCTGTCCTAACCCAGGTAAATACAGCTACATATAGCATCACGTAGTTGAGTTAGGACAAGTTATTTTTTGAGAGCCGCGCTCCGCGCGGCTCTCAAAAAATAACTCATTCGATCTGAGCGCGTAGCGCTATATCTCACCCGATCGGGCGATTCTCAATTCTTCTTTTCAAACAGTATAATCATATACAGAACAAAGTAACGTTCATCCTAAATGGCTAAGCCAAACAGGACGGAAGTAAGGGTAAATCCTGAAGGAACGCGCTTCTCTCCCCTCTCAACACCACGCTTTTTGGAGAAGCGAAACCATGAAACTGATTTATCGCGGTCAAACTTACGAATATACTCCCGGAGTTTTCAACACTGGAAACGCAGGACGACCTGCTAGACAGGCTCACCGTTCTCAGGCACCCTACAGCCTGACCTACCGAGGAGTCACTTTTGAAGTTGATCCCAGTGTGCCTCAAGAAGTAGCGCAGCTACCCACCCACTACAATCTAAGTTATCGGGGCGCGACCTACCACGTTGGTCGCGATCGCCAAAGCATAGCGACGATCGCTCCTCAAGTCGCCAATGCCGCCTCTGTGTCCATTCCTTCTACGATGCCTCGCCACTACATTGGTAAAGTGCATCAAGCTAACCTGCTAGAAAATGTGCAGCGCCGCTTGAAAGTCGCCCAAAGTTTAGGAGATCAGCGTCTTGTTGAGCTATTAGAAGCTGAGCGTCAGCAAATCACAGCGTAGACTGCTCAGGGCAGATTAATAAAGGGATAGCGAATCGTGTGGGTGGACAATGATGTCCACCCTTTTTATTGGCTGATTTTATTGGCTAACTTTATAGAGAGCCTTACAGCACTTTGCGCTGGGCTGTAGCTGTCGCCAGTTTGCTTAGATCCAATGAGTTATTTTTTGAGAGCTGCGCTCCGCGCAGCTCTCAAAAAATAACTCATTGGATCTAAGTAGCGCTATGTGTGGTGATGCAATTGAAAATTGCTGTAAGAAAGGAATCAAATTAGGAAATGCTGCAACTAGGACTCTTTTTGCTGGGCGTAGTCATTGGGAGCATAATCACTGGAAGCACAATCACTGGAAGCATAATCACTGGAAGCACAATCACTAGAAGCTTCGTGATGACGCTATTGCGGCGAATCCAACAGCCCAACGTCTGGCTTAATGCCCTTCACCCCGAAGCTCCTCTACAAGCTGCGGAACAGAACCCTGCTGTGCTCGGTACTGGACAGACTATCCCTAACTCTAAGCAAGCAGCGGTAGAACTTCGCCGCAGCAAAGACTTGTTTGAAGCCATCTTTGAAGAATCAGCGGATGCCATTTTCCTGGTAGATGCGACGGCTCATCTGACCCTAACCTGCAATCATCGAACTCTAGAACTGTTTGAAGCAGACGGTCTGAAAGAATTAATTGGGATTCGCGGCTCTGCTGTCTTGCACAAGCATCCCTTCACGCCAGCAGAATCGGCAGCAGTGAAGACGGCGCTAGAGCATCAAGGAACCTGGCAGGGAGAGGTTGAATATCTCACCCGTCAGGGCAATACTTTTTGGGGCAACGTTGCCTGCAAACGGATTGAGGTGGCGGACAAACCCATGGTTCTAGTGCGGATTACAGATATTAGCGATCGCAAACGCACCGAAGCCGAACATCAGCAAGCCGTCGCTGCATTGCGCCAGAGTGAGGCTCGGTTTCAGCACCTCGTTGCCAACATCCCCGGCATTTTCTATCAATCCCTGATCCGGGCGGATGGCTTGCGCCAGTTCAATTACGTCAGCTCCGGTTTTCAACGCCTGTTTGAGCTTGAACCAGCCCAGCTCATGGAAGATGCAATGCTCTTTTGGACTATGGTTCATCCCGAAGATGTAGAGCCTCTGCGGGCAGAAATGACTCGCACTTTGGTCACTCAAGAACCCTTTCAGTTGGAGTATCGAATTATTCCTGCATCGGGTCGCATCAAGTGGATTCACAATGTCGCCAGTCGGCAATACTTGGCAAACGGCGATATTGTCTCGGATGGGGTGGTGCTTGACATTACCGATCGCAAAGTCGCCGAAGCCGCGCTGCAAATCTCAGAACAGAATCTTCGCACCATTATCAACAATGTCAATAGTCAAATTTGGGTTCATGATGCTGATGGCACTATTTTGGATGTCAACGATCGTGTGCTAGAACACTTTGCCCTAGAGCGAGAACAAATGCTGGAACGCTCGCTGCTCGATGTTATCCCACCCGAAGCTCATGCCTTTCACCAAAGCCATTGGCAACGGGCGATCGCTGGGGAAGAGAAAGAAGTTCGCTTTGAGTGTCAAATTCCAAACTACGACGGCAGCAACTTTATTGATCTAGATATCATTCTCAACCGCATCATTTGGGGTGGCAAAGCAGTTATCCTTGGCTCTGTGCAGGATGTGAGCGATCGCAAGCAGGCAGAGCTACGGCTTAAACGGCAAGCAGAAGCGGATCAGCTATTGGCTGCGATCGCCCAAACCATTAGCCAATCCATCCAGCTCGATGAAGTTTTGGAAACTTGCCTAGAGCAAATCCGGCAATTTTTGCAATGCGATCGGATCGTGATCTGCCGCTTTGATAGCGACTACAACATCGTGATTGAGCGCGAAGCCGTTTCACAACCAGAATTCTCTCTTTTAGGTAGAGCCATGGAAGACTCTTGCTTTGGTCAAGCCTGGGCTGAACGCTATCAGCAAGGTTACACCACGGTTCGGAGCGACACTCAAGCTGGAGACCTAGTGGCTTGCCATGCTGAATTTCTCGATCGAATCCAGGTGCGAGCCAATCTGGTAGTTGGAATTTTGCAGGCCCATCAAATTTGGGGGTTACTCATTGCCCACCACTGTAGAGAACCCCGTCAGTGGCAGCCCTTCGAGGTTGATTTATTGAAACAACTGGCACTGCAAGTTGGCATTGCGGGTCAAAAATCAGACCTGTACACCCAGCTTGAAGCCGAACTCACCACCCGCCGCCAGACCGAACAGGCGCTTGCCCAGCAGGTGCAGCGAGAACGAGTGCTGCGAACCCTTTCTCAGCAAATTCGGCAGTCGCTTCGCCTCGACGAAATTCTGGCAACGACCGTTACAGAAGTGCGGCAACTGTTGGAGGCTGACCGGGCAGTTATCTTTCAACTGAATGGCGATCGCCCCGGCACCGTAATCCAGGAATCCTGGCTAGATAACCTGCCTGTAACCGCAAAGATGCACCTTGCCGACCCGCATCTTTCTCAAGAATTCTACGATTTTTACCTGCAAGGGCGATCGTTTACTGTCAATGGAGTAGAGAAGACTCACGCTAGCTGTCCAGCGACACTTGAGGAGCAGATTGGCGTTAAGTCCAAAATTGTTGCTCCCATCCTCCAAACACTGGAAGATAATACCCCGACCGTGTGGGGGCTGCTGATTGTCCAGGCTTGCGCCGACGATCGTCAGTGGCAACCCGCCGAAGTGGATCTCCTCCAACAGCTTGCCACCCAGGTCGGCATCGCCATTCAGCAGGCTGCCCTATACTCTCGGATCGAAAATCAACTGGCACAGAAAGAAGTTTTGTTCAAGGAAGTTCATCACCGAGTCAAAAATAATTTACAGGTGATTTCCTCAATGCTGTGGTTGCAGACCGAAGCAGCGAATCATCCGGCGGTTTCCAGAGCGTTGGCAGATACACGCAATCGATTGCATACCATGTCGCTAATTCATGAAACCCTTTACCAGCAAGGTGATCTCGGTCAGATCAATTTTCATGATTACATCCGACGCTTAACCAACAGCATTTTAGCCGTCTATGCCACCCGACCGGATCAAATTGCCCTACGCTTCCATCTCCAACCCGTCACTTTTAATCTGGAAACGGCAATACCCTGTGGTTTATTGCTCAATGAATTGGTTACTAATGCTATTAAACATGGGTTTCCCAACGGGCAGCATGGAGAAGTCTGCATCACTCTAGAACATGTAGCCTACCCGGAGCACATTGCTGCAACACCATCAACGTCACCGAATTCGCTGTCTTCCCCCAAAGTGCTACAGGCCAGCTCCCAATATATTTTGACCATTCAGGACAACGGCATCGGCATCCCAGCAACCTTGAACCTCAACAGGCTGCAATCTTTGGGGCTGAAGATTGCCTATGATCTGGCTCTACAGCTTGAGGGCAGCTTAGAACTTGAACGCACCCATGGCACCCGATTTTGCCTAACTTTTTCGGCACTAGCGTACGGGAAGCGCCTCTGAGGGAATGATTAAGAAGATTCCTATATTCCTATCAAGCCTCAGCACTTTTCCCATATATTTCTCATATATCTCTCGGATTTAATCATAAATACGCCCAGCGTAGAATCGTCGCGCTGATATTCACGATCAACTTCTGCACACTGCGTTTTCATCCCTGTCTTCGAGCAGAAGCCACCCTAAAGTGTGTCTGACAGACAAAACCCATGGTAAATAAGAGAATTTTAGTGGTAGAAGATGAGATTCTAGTCGCGAGAGAAATTGAGGGGAGTCTCCATAAGATAGGGTATTGCGTTGTTGGCATTGCGGCGAGCGCAGAAACGGCTCTAGAACAAATTGCTGAGCTACAGCCCGATCTAGTCTTGGTTGATATTGTGCTTAAGGGAGAGCAGGATGGAGTTTATGTAGCTCAACAGGTGCGCGATCGCTTCCATATTCCGGTCGTTTATCTCACGGCTTATGTTGATGACCTAACCTTAGAACGGGCAAAGCTCACCTCTCCATTTGGCTATATCCTGAAGCCCTTTGGTCAGCATGATTTACGAGCAACTATTGAAATTGCACTGGCTCAATATCAAGCAGGATTAGCCGAAAAAAGCACAATCATTGAGGACACAAACTCTCGATCCTTCGAGTATCTCTCCATTCTCTCCCACGAACTCCGTAATCCTCTCTCAGCCATCCAGCTTTCGATCGCTATGTTAGAGGACAGTCATTACGTCGTAGATGAGGCCAAAAAGCAACAGCTGCTATACCGCATCCAATCTTCAGCCGACTGTATGAATCAGTTAATTGAAGATGTGTTGACAATGGGACAGACAAACTACGATACAACCCTGTTTAATCCTGAAATGACTGATGTTGTAGAGTTCTGCCAAACTTTGCTAGAACCCTTGCGATGGAATCCAGATGAGCAGCACCCCATTACTTTTTCACACAACCCTAGCTGTATCTATGCCAACGTAGATCAAAAGCTGCTTTGGCACCTTTTCAATAATCTGATTGGCAATGCTATCAAGTATTCACCAGAGGTCAATCCGATTCTGCTGAGGCTTTATCGCAGGGATGAAGCGGTTTGCTTTGAAATCCAAGATCAAGGCGTTGGCATTTTACCAGAAGACTTGAAGTATTTGTTTCAGCCCTTTCGACGTGGCAGAAATGTAGGCAAGCTGCCAGGAACCGGATTGGGGCTGGCGATCGCCAAACGGGTGGTAGAACTACACAATGGCAAAATCACAGTCGATAGTCAGGTGGGTCGTGGAACCACGTTTACTGTCAACTTGCCCTTGCCGATCGACGCCAAGATAACCCAAGGCGGTTAGGACGGAGACATTTTCGGTGGGGCGCAAGCGTCCCGCCAAAAATGTCTTAAGCAAACTGGCGACAGCTACATGACACAATCAGCCCCGTTTAGCAAAGTACCCTTGAGGGGAATATCGCTTCATAGGTGCATTCTTCACAATGGAACATAAGGTCTTTAGAAAACAAGGTCTGCTGATGTTCAAAGAAGATGGAATATTCAATAGCGGTCTCTAGCTCAAGGGCAAGTGTAGTTGTTTTGTAGTATACTGTAGTATAGTAACCCAGCAAGCTTTGCGGACATTCTTAACGGAAGGATGAAATGAGCCTGGTACTTAAAACACAGAGGTTACTCTTAAACCCAATCTTAGAGAGTGAGCTTAATGTACTCCACAGCATCTTTATTGATCCATCCGTTAGAAAGTATTTGTGCGATGACAAGGTGTTTACCCTACAGCAAGTTGAAGAGATGTTGACGGAGAGCCAAAGGCTCTTGGATGAGAAAAAGTTTGGTCTTTGGTTTATTGAAACTCAGGATGAGAAAGAAACGATCGGATTTGTGGGTCTTTGGTATTTCTTTGAAGAGGAGCAGCCTCAATTAGTTTATGCTTTGCTGCCCCATGCCACCCAGAAAGGTTACGCCACCGAAGCTTCAGCCAAAGTATTGGAATACTGTTTTAGCGAACTTGACTATTCGTATCTGGTGGCAAGCTGCGATCGCCCAAACCTGAGTTCACAGAAGGTGGCAGAAAGGATAGGGATGGAAAAAATAGAGGAAAAGCTCGTGAGCGGTAATCCCATACTCTTCTTCAGAATTGAGAGGTCGCAAATGAAATAGGAATAGAGATGGGTAGAGAAGGTTTGATTTTGAGTTCTATATTTTCACCCTAATTTCATTCAAGCAGTAGACCTATTTTTGCGTCTTTAATCACCTGTGATCACCGCTATCCGCTCTAATTTGCGCCCTATGAATACGCTAATTGTGCGCTCCTACGTTGGGGAAACTGATTTAGAACCGATCGCCCATCTCCTGAATATCTGCGCCAAGTTCGATCGCAGCGATCGCTACCACTCTGCCTCTGGGTTGAGCGCAGAATATGCTGAGCCTGGATTTGATGCGGCACGGAACCTGCGCCTGTGGGCAGATGCCGAGGGTAAGCTAATTGCGATCGCGAGTCTTTGGCTGCCTGAAGTTTCAGAAAATCTGGAAGCGTCAGGCTGGCTGATGTTTCACGTTCATCCTACCCAGCGCGATCACGGACTGGAGTTTGACATTATTGCTTGGGGTGAAGTACGGATGCAGGCCCTCGCAGCTGAGCGCGGACTGTTTGCCAAGCTGTATTTAGCCTGTCGAGACGATCAGGTCGATCGCGTTGCGTTATACGAAGCCTGCGGCTATGAGTTGGAGCGACGATCGCTTCGCATGGCGAGATCGCTGTCAGAACCAATTGCCGAGCCGCAGTTTCCCAATGGCTTTACGCTGTCCCATAGTCGGGGCGCTGAGGATGCGGCAGCTTGGGTTGAAGCCCATAACGAAAGCTTCAGCGATCACTGGGGCACTTATCCTATGACGATAGCCGAACATTCCTACTGGTTGAGCCAGCCAGACTACCTGCCAGAACTGGATCTGGTGGCGATCGCCGACGGTAAAGTTGCGGCTTTCTGCTTTTGCCACATCGACTTAGAAGACAATCAGCACCGCCATTGTCTAGAGGGGTGGATTAATATTTTGGGGACAAGGCGCAGCTTTCGTCGTCAGGGCTTGGGGCGGGCTATGCTGTTGGCAGGGCTGCGAAAGCTGAAGGCAAAGGGCATGGAAACAGCGCGCTTAGGGGTCGATGCCGAGAACGCTCACGGAGCGCAAGCGCTGTATGAATCTGTTGGATTTCGTCAGCTCCATGTCAAGCTTTCTTTCACCAAGAGCTTAAGAGATAGCAACTGCCAAGGCGGTTAGGACGGGGAAATTTTGGGCGGGGCGCGAAGCGCCACCCAAAATTTCCTAAGCAAACTGGCGACCGCTATAGCTTGGCGCTGGCGATAGGAAGTTCAATCACAAATTCTGTGCCTTGACCCAGTTCTGAGTGGCAGCTCAGATGTCCACCGTGGGTTTCTTCAACAATTTGACGGGCGATCGACAATCCCAGTCCTGTCCCTTTCCCCACCTCTTTAGTAGTAAACAAATGACTGAAGATCCGCGATCGAATCTCTTCAGGAATACCTATACCATTATCTCGAATCTGAACCACAACCTGATTTTGATCTGCCGAAAGTGCAGTTTTAATCGTGATGGTCTGATTCTCTAGTGAATCCGTTAAGTCGTCCTGATTACATTCATCTAAAGCATCGATCGCATTTGCCAGAATATTCATGAATACCTGATTGAGCTGTCCTGGAAAGCATTCAACTTTGGGTAAATCGCCATACTGCTTAATCACCTTAACGGCACTACGATTTTCGTTTGCCTGTAGACGATACTTGAGGATGAGCAGGGTACTTTCTATCCCCTCATGAATGTCACAAGCCACCCGCTGATCGGTATCCAATCGAGAAAATGTGCGTAAACTCGTGCTGATGTTGCGAATCCGCTCGATCGCCCCTTTCATGGAGCTGAGCATTTTCGGCAAGTCTCTTGCTAAAAAGTCTAGATCGATTTCTTCTGCGTGATTTTGCACCGCTGGTGAGGGATCAGGGTAGCTGCACTGATAGCAATCCACATGAGCTAGCAGTTCCTGGATGTATTCTTCTGCATTGCGTAAGCTGCCCTTGAGGAAGCCAACCGGGTTGTTGATTTCATGGGCAACACCCGCAACCAAATTTCCTAAAGCCGCCATTTTTTCGTTTTGCACAAGCTGAAGCTGGGCTTGCTGAACCTGCTGGAAGGAGTCTTGAAGCTGTTGAGATTTTTCCTGCTCTCGCGTGTAGAGATAGGCATTTTCAATGGCAATCGCCGCCTGTGTCGTCAGGAGTCCAAGCAGCTCTAAGCGATCGCGGCTAAAGGCTCCTGCAATCAAATGATTCTCAAGATAAAGAATGCCAATCAGCTTCCCCTGATACAGAATAGGATTGCATAAAATTGATTTAGGCTGATGTTGAATAATGTAGGGATCAGCCTCCGAAATAGGGTCACGAATCGCGTTTTTCAGAACGAGCGACTGTCGAGTTCTAGCCACATAGCTAATGAGAGAAGCAGGCAGATCGGGGCTGGTTTCCACTGGAACAGATTGCAAAACGATCGCGCTCTGGTTGGCATTATGGGCGATCGCTTCAATTAAAAGCTGTCCGTTTTTTTCAAGAATCAGCGCCCCGGTCTGAGCTGCCGCATTTTCTAGAATAATGCCTAGCAATTTCTCTAGCAATTGATGGAGATTCAGTTCGCTAGAGATAGTCTGAGCTGCCTTCATCACCGTCGTTAGATCTAAAATATTCTGGCTATTGGTAGAACCGTTAGCAGAGTAAGATCGATTCGCCACCAAAGTCTCGGTTGCCTGAACGGGTAGCGCAGTCTGCTGAGTGCTGACAATCAGAGGGGCGTATTTCTCTTCAAGCTGATGAACTTTGGCGATCGCCCCCCACCGGATATAGCCATAGTAGGCATCCGTCATGTAGCCTTGGGCAATATGTTTCTTGCCTTGAGCTAGATAGAATTTTGCGGCAAGCTCGCTAGCAAGGGCAGCTTCTGGATAGTAGCCGTAGGTCATTGCGCCCTGAATTGCTAGATCGTAGGCTTGCATTGCCTCATATTTCCGGTCTTCAATTCGCGCAATCTCTGCATTTACCAAGTCATACTTATGCTGGTAATTCATAGGTGCAGATTCAGCCCACTTTTGCATCACCTGCTGATGAGCGATCGCTTCCCCTAACCGTATCCCATCTGCATCGCTATCTGCCAACAGCGCCAGAGCATGATAAAACCGATAGACCGCAGATAGCACCAGTCCGGCTCCACTTCCGGCATACTGCTCTGCCAAGGCAGCCTTCTCGACGGCTCGCGGATACTGCTCAAAGGTGTAGTTCAGAATGAGCTGTGCGGTGTAAAACGCAAACAGCGACTGCTGGTTTTGTGCAATCTGTAGGCGAGGCAGGATAATCGTTTCATCAAAACTGTCGCCCATGAGCCGACAGGGATCGATCGCCTTGCCCTGGAGATTCAGCATGACCTGCTGCCAAAGCTGCATGTAATAAATTTGAAATTCTTGCTTGAGTTTCAGAAGCAAATCAATGTAGTGCGACTGAGTTTTAATCACACTCTCTAGAGAATTGCCGCTGAAAAACAGATGGGTGCCCAAATTCATGGCGGAGTAGCTGACATAGCCAATATCTCCCGTTTCTAGCCCAATGTGAATCGACTTTTGTAATGGGGCAAACGTCTCTCGAATATGTTCTTTTTGGTGTTTAACGAAGCTTTCAAAGAGTTGGTAGAAGCTGCATTCTAGCTCCTTTGCTTGAAACTGTTCAATCAGCTTCAGGGCAATTTGTCCAGAATGGTAGGCGCGATCGGACATCTGAATTGCCCCACAAAACCAGGCATAGGCAGTGTAAGCAAAAGCTGCTAAAGCCGAATGCCCATATTCGACGCAGAGTTCGAGCTGGGTCAAGACAATCCAGCGGTAGATTTCTGGCTGGGTTTGGTAGGCGGCTGAGGTCAGCGTCGAGAGAATTTGTAGGGCAGCAAGCTTGATCGGATCAGTCATTTCTGGACTGTGTTCCAGCTCCGCCAAATCTGGCAACCGAATTGAGTCATGGGGTCGCCCCATCTCACAGGCGATCGGAATCCCCAGCATTGCCAGTGTGTCTAACCCTAGGGCGATCGCTTCCCACATTTGCAGTTGAGCAATATGGCACTGAATTTTGAGTTCGTAGGCTTTGACTTTATCTAAGGTACTGGCGGCGTGGTGTTCAATCTGGTGGAGCCATTGGGTCGATCGCCCATAGTCAGTGCTGAGATACGCCGCTTCTGCCGCTTCGGTACAGAGTGCCAAAGTCAGCGCATAGTCTGTTCGCCAGCTTTCGGAGGGCAACAGCGCTATGCCCTGACTCAGATAGCTCACAGATGGATCATAGGCTGCGGCAGCTTTGGCTTTCTGTCCGGCAATCAGATTCAGTCGAGCTAGCTCAATTCGCTCCGTCGGGCTGTCCATCAAATCGGCACCGCGATTCAAGGCGTTAACGATCTCAAAAACCTGGGCTTCTAGCTCCTGTGGCGATGTGCTTTGCAGTAAAAGCCGCCCCATTTTCAGGTGGGTTATTTGCTTGTCAGCATCGGGAATCAGGGAATAGGCGGCTTGCTGTACCCGGTCATGCAAGAATCGATAGGTAACTTTGGTCGGGTCAAAGCCCCATAGATCAAGTTCATCATCGGCAAACAAAAGCGGAATTTTGTAGTCATTGTTCAGCGGCAAAACCAGACCCGATTGCAGGGCGGGCTGTAAGGCTTGAGCCATCTCTAGAGCAGGGGTTTCGCTGACGGTTGCCAGCACGTTGATATTGAAGCGATCGCCCACGCAAGCCGCCAGTTTTAGAGCCGTCTGCGTGACTTCGGGCAGTTTCTCAATATTTCCTGCCATCAGATCCACGACGCTCTTATCAGCGATGCCCGTCGTCTGAATCTTCTCCAGATTCCATTGCCAGATGCCCTGAGCAAAATCAAAGGTGAGCAGATGCTCTTGGTGCAGGGTTTTGAGGAGCTGTGTTAGAAAGAATGGGTTGCCCTGCGTCTTATTAAACAGCAATTCTGCTAAAGCCTGCGTCGGCTGCAAATGGCTGAGGGTGTCTGCCACAATTTGCTGGACGTGGGCGATCGTCAGCGGACTCAGGACGATGTTGTTGACCGCTACTCCAGCCTGCTGAATGTCCTCCAGGGTTTTAACGAGGGGATGGATGGGGCTAACTTCGTTGTCGCGATAGGCTCCAATCAGCAAAAGATATTGACTCGCTGGATCACTCATCAGCACCTGAATCAAATTCAGCGAAGCCGAATCTGCCCACTGCAAATCGTCCAGGAACAGGACTAGCGGATGTTCTGGCTGCGTGAAGACCTGAATAAACGACTGAAAGACGCGATTAAAGCGATTTTGCGCCTCCGATGCTCCTAGCTCCGGCAGTGGCGGCTGTGAACCGATGATTAACTCCACTTCGGGAATCACGTCGATGATCACCTGTCCATTGCGACCGATCGCCTTCAGCAGATTGTCCTGCCAGCGTTGCAGGCGATCGGCTGGCTCGGTCAGCAGCATTTGCATCAAAGACTGAAACGCCTGAATCAGCGACGCATAGGGAATGTTGCGCTTGAACTGGTCAAATTTCCCAGAGATAAAGTAGCCGCGTTGCCGCGCGATCGGCTTGTGAACTTCATGCACCAGGGAAGACTTGCCAATACCCGAATAGCCTGAAACCAGCATCAGTTCGCTGCGAGGCTGGAGGGCTGGTTCGCCAGAGATTCGCTCAAATGCAGCCAGCAGCTCAGCAACTTCTGGCTCCCGTCCGTATAGCTTTTGAGGGATGAGGAACTGTCCGGCGCGATCGCGCGCTCCAGGAATCAGCTCTGGGATATCGCCCCCAGATTGCCCCCCAGATTGCAGCCAATCGAGACAAAATTCTAGATCAACCTTCAGTCCAGCAGCGCTTTGGTAGCGATCTTCTGCATTCTTTGCCATCAGCTTTTCGACGATCGTGGCGATCGCCAGCGGCACCTCTGGATTCAGATGCCGAAGAGCAGGCGGCGGCTTGGCAATGTGAGCATGAACTAACTCCATCGGGTCAGATCCCTGAAAAGGCAATCGCCCCGTCAGCATTTCGTAGAAAGTAATCCCTAGTGAGTAAAAATCGCTGCGATAATCCACAGAGCGATTCATCCGCCCCGTCTGCTCAGGAGACATATATGCCAGCGTCCCCTCTAGCTGATTGGGATTCGTGAGCAGAGGCATTTCTTTGTCAAGGCGGGAAGCAATGCTGAAGTCTGTCAGTTTGACCTGCCCTGTCTCAGGATTAAAGATAATGTTTGCGGGCTTAATGTCTTTGTGCAGAATGCCGTGCTGGTGTAGCGAAAGCAGGGCTTGGGCAAGTTGAACAGCAATTTTGAGAAAGGCGATCGGCGGCAGAGCCTGCTGTTTTAGCAGCCGTTTGAGAGATTGCCCGCCAAAGTCTTCATAGACCAGAGCAAGACGATTTTGATAGCTGTGCAGCTCATAAACTCTGACAATGCCCTCTAGGATCAGCGATTCCGTTATTTTGTACTCTTGCTTGAGGCGGCTAATCTGCTCAAGGGTCGGGTATTCTGCTTTGAGGATTTTTAAGACAACGGGATGAAGCTGCGTTTGCGGAACTTCTGCTTTAGGCTGAAGATTTTTTTGGGGTGCTAGTTGAGAATTTTGTCCGAAGGTTTGCCCTCGATAGACGACCGTGTTGACTCCTTCATGAAGGACTTCGGTTAGGTCATAGCCTGAAAAAGTCAATGCAGACACCATACTCCCCCTACCTCGCCGTAGATTAGCCAAAATCTATGCCTAATGTTCCCAGTTTTTGGGATGAAAGAATCAGGCGCAACTGTTTGAATGATTGGTAAGCGGAGATGCGATCGAATTTAAGTCAGGAGATCCTCATTTTTCTAGTCCAAATCCTTGTCCTACGGTAGGGAAACAGAGCTAAAGCAGCAGCGATGCAGTCGATATTAATTATCAATAGCATTATTCTACTGAACAATCGTTTTGCCCAGAATAAAAATTTCTGAGCTGGTCTAGTGGACGGATAGCCCTGGCACGTTAACCCGAATTTTATAGACTGAATGCTGTGCCGTGATGTAGAGCGTCTGATGATCGGCATCTCCCCAAGCGCAGTTGGAAGGCGCATCTGGAATAACGATCGTCCCCAAATGCTCTCCTTGCGGATCGAGTACCCAAATGCCGCCCGGAGCCGTGCTGTAGATCCGTCCTTCAGCATCCACTTTCAAGCCATCGGGGAGACCTGCCTTGGGCACATCCATAGAACAAAATAGGCGATCGTTTCCCAAGCTGCCGTCGGGCTGCACCTCAAACACGCGAATATGGCGGCGACTGGAGTCGTCAATGTAGAGCAGACGCTCATCTGGCGAAAAGGCAAGCCCGTTAGGGGTCTCAAAATCTGTCGCCACAACGGTCAGCTCTCCCTCTGGTGAGAGCCGATAGACTCCTTGAATCGGCTGCTCCTGTTGCTCTGCTTTGATGCCGTAAGGAGGATCGGTGAAGTAGATTGCGCCATCGCTTTTAACCACAAGATCGTTAGGGCTATTGAGAGGCTTGCCTTGGAAACGATCGGCAAGGACGGTAATAAAGCCATCTAGCTCTATGCGGGTGATTTGGCGCGCGCCTTCTTCGCACATGGTTAGACGACCCTGGCGATCGTAGGTCAAGCCGTTAGCTTTGCCGCTAGGATGCCGAACGACGGAAACCTCGCCATTCTTCAGCTTCAGGATTTTGCTGGCTGGAATGTCAACAAAGTAAAGCGCTTGTTCTGTGGCATTCCAAACGGGGCCTTCTAGAAACTGAAACCCAGTTGCAACCTGTTCAAGTCTGGCAGATTTGGGAAATAGCGTCTTGAATTGCGGCGACTTGGCGATGAGATCGCCTGTGAGCTGCCTTTTAATCTGCCGTTTGAACTGTTTAAGGGATTGCAACATCGGTGCCTGTTGAGAGTTGAGACGCTTACACTCAGTATCCCTCACTGTAAAGGCAAAACAGCGATCGCCACCTTATTTTCAGGGGGCTTGACGGTGAGTTTAAATCCCGGTAGCCAGTTCAAAGTTTTAGTAAAAGCGATCGGCTCCTGAACTCTACAGATCCGGCTGCATGGAGTGCGGACATCCTGCCGCGCGGACAGAATGCCTGCACTGCGGTATCTCAACTTTCCTCTTGAGATATTGAAAAGCTCAGCTCAACATCAAGTTTGACGTTTTCAATCTTTAGGCAGGCTCAGATGTAATCAGATTTTGCTGAAGCGAAACCCATGCATTAGAACTCAAAATCAAGTTCGATATTTTCAATATCAAGATCTCCTTTCCACCCAAATCGAGATGTTATACGGAAACTTTCGGTATACCTGCCTTCTCTAGGGTGTTATACGGAAACTTTCAGTCTAATAATAGTTAGCTGGCTTCGGTCATTGGTTGGGTGTAACCGCAAGGTTGTTCATGGGGTAATGTAGAAACAAAGCTTAACTCTCATAACAAACATGCAAAACTGCATTACTCTTGCGTAGCAATGATATGAGTAGTCAGTATGAAGATTGTTCAAGAGATTTCTTTGATTAGCATTGGAAGCTTTGAGGAATCAAGCGATTGGTCTATTATTCGAGCTGAGATCCGTGAAGCTATTTCCCTGATCGTTCATCCTCCTGGTACATCAAACTTTACAATCAATCCAGCCAGACACGGTAATGGAGTCAAGCCGATTAAAGAAGCCTGCATGATTGCTTTGAGGGAGCGGTTTGGATGGGGATTGGAAACTCCGATTAACTATGCAACTCGATCGCCAGGAAAAATTGATGCAACAAAAGTCCTTGATAATCATCTTTTCGCTCTTGAGTGGGAAACGGGCAACATCTCCTCAAGTCATCGAGCAGTCAATAAGATGGTTCTCGGATTATTACGAGGTGTCTTTCTAGGTACTGTCCTGGTGCTTCCGAGTAGAAAACTTTATCCTTACCTAACCGATCGTATTGGCAACTATGAAGAGCTAGAGCCATATTTTGATGTTTGGCGGGCAGTTCGGATCGAAGAGGGTTTTCTTGCGATTTTTGTGATTGAACATGACCAAGTAGATAGTAAAGTACCAACGATCACCAAAGGAACAGATGGTCGCGCATTAGTCTAAACGTTTGTGGGCAAAAGCTATGTAGAGTAAGGAATGGGCAGTTGCGAGGCATTAGTTTTGCGCTGCTTAATTTTTTTGTTTCCCCTTGCTGTTTCCCACTGCTCAATGATTCCGTTTGTCAGATCAGTCAACCGTTCTATTGCTGGCTCGGTATCCCCGATTTCTGCGCCGATCCAATAACGGTGTAATTTTTCTGCTGCATAAAACGTGGTACCTGAACCACCGAATGGATCAACTATAATTTGACCTGGATTAGATGCCATAGCGATGAGCCGTTCCAACATGATAGGAGCGAGTTCGTTAGGAACCCGTTTTTTATGCCGACGATGCCGAACAGGTGGAATATCAGTCCACATTTCCTCGGCTAATGTCCATAACACTTCATTAGAGTCTGTTTCAGAGGTATCTTCCCAAACATCCTCTGGCATATCCCAGACATCCATCAAATTAATACCTTTTTCATTGAGGCTTTTGCGATGTCCACCGTAATCACGAACTTCTCCGCCACAATGCCGACAAACTTGGATGGGTGTGTAGACTTTATTAAAGACTGCTGGTTCACCTTTTGTGTAGTAGATTAATCCATAGTGGGCAGGAGACATCTTTTTACCTCTAGGAAAAGCCTTCGGCATTCTACAAGCAATCCAGTGTCGGAAACACATTTCTTTTTGATTGAGATATGCACCATAATCTATGCACCATTTGGGCAAGTTGAATACAAATAAACTTCCACCTGGTTTAAGCACTCGAATGCTTTCGTCAAGCCACTGTTGCGACCAACCTAAGTACTCATCGACCTCCATTTGATCGCTGACACCTTTACCATATTCCTTTCCAAGGTTAAAGGGTGGGTCAGCAAACACAATATCTACAGACTCACTAGGCAATGCCGACAGAAGCTTAAGACAATCTCCTTGATAGAGAATGCCGTGATCACTCATATAAACCTGTTGCAATCCTTGCTGAGTTGCAACGTCAGGGGCGATGGCTTGAAACGGGAGCATTGGTTTAGCCTTTAGTCCGTTAGTATGATTCGATATTATAAACTCTATTGACAATTGTCAATAGAGTTTTCTTGAGAAGTTGTGCGTGGTTGATAAGGTTTTCCAGTAGGTTGATTCTTATATCTCTCCAACTCGGTTACCTCTATGTAGTAGTAACGCCCAAGTTTGTGAGCTACAATCTGACCATTCTTAATCAGGTCGTGAACTCGCTGACGAGTTACATCAAGTAGCTTTGCTGTCTGAGCTACAGAGAGTAATTCAGGGTCGTTATTTGAGCCGGAGTCTGTCATATGATAGAAGTGCTTGAGTCATCGAGCCAGTTTTTCGCGCTGCATTCTCAAGGGTAACTCAAGTTCTGCTGGAGAGATTTCAAAAGCGCCAGCCAGCTAACACTGCGCCGCAACGGGCGGCATATAGATCTCGGTAGTGTCTCAAAAGTTACCTGCCGCCGTTGAGCTTCACCGTTAGGCGGCTTCGGTTATTGACTAAGGACAGTTTTTGAAAGTTATCTACAAGTGCAAAAGCTAGCTGAGCTAGGATGAGCAAAGTAATTCTAAAATGCTCTAACCAGGAGTGCCAAGCATGAGTTCAATGGCTGGTAAAGTTGCAATTGTGACGGGAGCAAGCTCTGGTATTGGTCGTGCAACTGCGATCGCATTTGGCAAGGCTGGAGCAAGGGTTGTGGTTGTGGCTCGCCGTGCAGACAAGGGAGAAGAAAGCGTTCATCTTGTCCAAGAAGCAGGTGGCGAAGCAATATTTGTTCAAGCAGATGTCACGAAAGCCGCTGATATTGAAGCAATGGTTCAAAAGACGATTGAAACCTATGGTCGCCTTGACTACGCATTTAACAACGCGGGTTCTGGAACTTCTGGCAAAATTGCCGACTTGTCAGAAACCGATTGGGATTTTGAGATTAATGCAAATCTCAAGTCGGTTTGGTTATCTATGAAGTACGAAATTCCTGTGATGCAGCAATCAGGTGGTGGCGCGATCGTGAACATATCTTCTCAAGGCGCACTCCTTGGCGTTGCAAATTATGGAGCTTATGGAGCTGCAAAAGCCGGAGTTATTGCCCTCTCTCGTGCAGCTGCGGCTGAGTATTCAGCTGACCGCATTCGGATTAATACCGTTAGCCCTGGCGCTGTGAAAACCGACTTATGGGCAGAAGCGCCCCCTGAAATGCTTGATCAAGTTGCTGCTGGAATTCCATTACAACGTATTGGGATGCCAGCAGATATTGCTGAGGCAGTAGTTTGGCTTTGTTCTGATGGGGCTGCGTTTATAACGGGTCATAACTTAATCATTGATGGTGGATTTACAGCCGTACAGAAGTAGCCAACCCCATAACAGCCGGGTCGGAGAGGACTTCAGAAAAATCCGCGTGTTGAGTTCAAGGCTATTTGAAGCCACTCAAGTGAACTGTGTGCGATTCGTTCATCCTAAATGGGTAGCGATACTCAGGGACGGATGGCGAGGATAGAACCTCGACAACTGGTGCGATTCGTTGTGTGGCGAATCAATAACCACACCAACCATTATGGTTGAACTCTCAGCTTGATGTGGGTGCAAGCCCCACTAACCAGACTCAGGTTTAACTCCCTATCTGCCCACGCCGAACCGACTCGGAGTACCTACGGGGAAATCGGCAGAGCGAAGCTGGGAACAGGGCACAATCAGACATCCGTTGTGGGGTGACACTGGTGCTAATGGGGAGTTCCTACGGTGAAACAGAACCTAGAAAAGCAACCTACGAGGAAGCGGTGGCACAACATAAAATCCCCGACTTTACTGGAGCAAGAATTCCCGCCGAATTTTCGAGTTGGATATCGGCAAGAGTCCAGGGAATCCAGTGGTTGAATTGGTTCCACCTAACGGAACAAACAATCGAACTGAGGGAACGAATAAAAACGAACTGAGGGTCTAGGGGAAGGTCGAACCCCAAGTAGGCTAGACGAGCAGCAGAACTCCCTGAGTTCGGGTAGGACACGGCGTAATTGCCGCGAGGCGTTCAGAAGACACAAACTAAAGCTGTGAAATGTCAATTACATAGGCGTGTGAATTTAAAGGCACTTTCTTCTCTTA
>NZ_JCACIN010000008.1:0-9063 GCF_059504425.1 Drouetiella sp. | reverse complement strand
TGGAGAGATGACATAACTACCCTATCAAGCACTTAACTAGAATGAAATAGCCCTGTGCAGCGTCTGCAATCCTACTTGCCCGATTTGATTTTGCTCGACGTGATGATGCCAGGAATTGATGGATTTGAAACCTGCCAGCAACTCAAAGCCAATCCCACAACTTGCAATATTCCTGTCATCTTTATGACCGCCCTTTCCGATTCTGTGGATAAGGTCAAAGGGTTGAATTTGGGCGCAGTCGATTACATTACCAAACCAATTCAGCACGAAGAGGTGTTGGCACGCATTCGAATTCATTTACAACTGCGAAATGCAATGAGCGTCCTAGAACAGCGCACTGATCAATTGAACCGGACATTAGAGCACTTGAAACAGTCCCAACTGCATCTCGTGCAGGGTGAAAAAATGTCTGCCCTTGGTCAGCTGATTGCAGGAATCGCCCACGAAATCAACAACCCGATGAATTTCATTCACGGCAACCTGAACCATGTCCAGACCTACACTCAGGATCTGTTAGGCTTTTTGCAACTGTACCAGAAGCACTATCCCAATCCGGTTGCAGAAATCCAGACCCAAGCAGAGGCCATCGATTTAGCATTTTTGCAAGATGACGTGGTCAAGATGCTTGATTCGATGAAAATGGGCAGCGATCGCATTCGTCAATTGATCCTCTCACTCCGCAACTTCTCCCGTCTGGATGAGAGTGACCTCAAGCCCGTCAACATTCACGACGGCATCGACAGTACTCTGTTAATTTTGCAACACCGCCTCAAAGCTAGACCCAACTTTCCTACCATCCAAATTATCAAAGACTATGGGCAGTTACCAGAAGTCGAATGTTACCCCAGTCAACTCAACCAAGTCTTCATGAACATTTTGAGTAATGCGATCGATGCATTAGAGGAATTGGGAGTGAGCAATCTCCAACCACCTACCATTACCATTCGCACTTTCACCCATAATGACAACTGGCTCACGATTAGCATTGCCGATAACGGAGTAGGTATTCCGGAACCTATTTCCTCTAAACTATTTGACCCGTTCTTTACCACCAAACCCATTGGCAAAGGTACGGGCTTAGGGCTGTCGATCAGCCATCAAATCATTACTGAGAAACATAGCGGTAAGATCGAGTATTATTCCACTCTGGGACAGGGAACAGAGTTTGTGGTAAAAATTCCAGTGAAATAGGCAATAGCTCTGGCCACTTAAGAGTGTCACCCAATGCCTAGTCGTCTCCTCTGCTCTTGCTATTGCACGTCTTCCAACAACTCAAATGCAGTGTTCTAGTTTAGGCTTCGCTTTAGAGTCATTACTGCAATCCTTGCGCAAAGGACGCGCAATTCTATTTTGCTTGACCTGTAGCCTAATGATGCTCCTATCTCTGGCGCGTCCTGGTCTGCCACAGACGAGCCTGCCACCAACCGAGTATCAAGAGCTTCGCGGCGTATGGCTCACGACCGTGGATAGCGACGTGTTGTTTAGCCGCGATCGCCTGGAACCTGCCCTGCAAAGTTTAGCCGAGCTACACTTCAACACGATCTATCCGGCGGTCTGGAACTGGGGCTATACGCTGTATCCCAGTCGGACGGCAGCAGAGGCGATCGGTCATGCGACCGATCCGCGAGTGCCCAATTTGCAAAATTGGGATGCCCTGGCAGATGTGGTGAGCTTGGGACACAAGCAGGGTTTGACCGTGATTCCCTGGTTTGAGTTTGGTTTCATGACAACTGCCGAGTCAGAAATTGTGGCTCGTCATCCAAAGTGGATTAGCGATCGCCGAGACGGCACTCAAATTTGGCAAGATGGCATCTACCAAAGGCGCTGGCTGAATCCATTTATGCCAGAAGTGCAGCAGTTCATCCAAAGCATGGTTTTGGAGATCGTCACTCGCTATGACATTGACGGCATTCAGTTTGACGACCACTTGGGCTTACCTGCCGAGTTTGGCTACGACGACTTTACCCAACGGCTTTACCAGCGAGAGCATCAGGGCAAGTTGCCGCCCTCCGACCCAGCCAATGCCGAATGGACGCGCTGGCGGGCTGCAAAAATTACCGATTTTATGACTCAGGTTTTTCATGCCGTCAAAGCCCAAAAGCCCGATGTCGTCATTTCGCTGTCGCCCAATAACTATCCGTTTTCCTATCGCCAATACCTGCAAGATTGGAAAACCTGGGAGCGAAGAGGCTTAATTGAAGAGCTGATTCTACAGGTTTACAGCGACAATTTGCAGAACTTTGCGGCAGATTTGGCGCGTCCCGAAGTCCAAGATGCCAAACAGCATATCCCGGTTAGCATCGGCATTTTAACAGGACTTAAGAATCGGCTCACGCCGATCGCGCAAATTGCAGACCAAGTTGAGCGGGTGCGCGATCGCCAGTTTGCAGGCATCTCGTTTTTCTTCTATGAATCTTTGTGGAATGCCAGATTTGGTCAGCGTAATTTCTCTCAAGGCAACTCAGATATAGATCTGCAAAACCGCCGCTCTGTCTTTCGTCGCCTGTTCAGTTCACCAGCCGATCGCCCCAATCTGCTGGATAATTGGACGCCGCCTCGGTAATCTCACAGATCAATGAGCCTTTATTTTTCGAGATATCGTCTGGCGCTGCTGAGCGCTGGTGCTGGGCAACACGTTTGGATGGGCAGATTTTCCGGCATACTTGACGGGCAGGATGGCAGTGAGTCAAGAGACTGGATGGCAGTGAGTCAGGGGACTGCGCCAGTTGATCTCCATGACTTGACAAAGCATACTCGTAATGAGTACGCTTTATTTATCTTCAAATTAAGGAGCCAGTTTTATGTTGCCGAATAAAGAAGGACAGCACGTGCCCAACGTGACGTTTCGCACCCGTCAGAATAATGACTGGGTCGATATTACGACAGACGATTTATTTACCGGAAAAACGGTAATTGTGTTCTCTCTGCCTGGTGCCTTTACCCCCACTTGTTCTTCCACCCATCTGCCGGGATACAACGAGCTGGCGGGGGTATTTAAGGCAAATGGCGTAGATGATATTGTTTGTCTATCTGTCAATGATGCCTTTGTGATGAACGAATGGGCAAAAGACCAGAGTGCTGAAAACGTCAAGCTGATTCCAGACGGCAACGGCGAATTTACAGACGGCATGGGGCTGCTGGTAGACAAGTCTGATCTGGGTTTTGGCAAGCGCTCTTGGCGTTATTCCATGCTGGTGAAAAATGGTGTGGTAGACAAGATGTTTATCGAACCCGAAGAACCGGGTGATCCTTTCAAGGTGTCCGATGCAGACACCATGCTGCAATACATCAACAGCGAGGCTCAGAAGCCCAAAGTGGTGTCGTTGTTCACTAAAGTGGGCTGTCCTTTCTGTGCTCGCGCCAAAACCATGCTGAAAGAGCAGGGTCTAGACTATGAGGAAATTGTTCTCGGTCGGGATGCAAATATGCGATCGCTCAGAGCTGTCACTGGCGCCGTTACTGTGCCCCAAGTCTTTATAGATGGCAAGTTGATTGGCGGTTCTGATGATCTTGCAACCTACCTTGGCGTTGCTTAAGGTCACTTAAAGGGTCTGTACGGCACCCTTGCAAGCTAACAAACGGTACTGCTACACCAGGAAACAATCAAAAAATAAAGGAGGTGCGCTGCGCGCACCTCCTTTATTTTTTGAGAGCCGCGCGGAGCGCGGCTCTCAAAAACAACTCGCCCTCACTTACGTAATGCCATACGCGATCCTTGGGACGCGATCAGAGTTAACGTTGCCGATTTTAGGGAACCCTACGGTTAGTTGTCAGAATGCTAACCGACATGACCGCAACGAGCCGAAAAGTTTCGTTCAGCCCCACGATCGCCATTTTTAGCCTGCTGCTGATCTTGTATATGCCGCTGCTAGTTCATTGGTTTAATGGCTGGCTAAACAAGAGCATCAGCATTGAGCATGAGTATTTTAGTCACGGTCTGCTGGGTCTACCCTTCGCCGCTTACCTCTGTTGGAATAGGCGCGATCGCTGGCGGTACCTCCCAGAGACAACCCGTCCCCTCCAGCAAATTTTTGGGCTATCGCTGCTGATCCTCGGAGTTTTTTGCTATCTCAGCAATCTGACTGACCTGATCAACCTGTCCCTACCAATTATGTTGACTGGGCTTTGCCTTGGGTTCAAAGGCTCGCCAGGGCTGCGGCTGCAAGCCTTTCCTTTGGCACTGCTGCTGCTGGCAACTCCCAACGAAGTTCCTTATCTGCTGGCACCCTACACGCTACCGCTACAAAGCTTTATTGCAGGTGTGGCGGGCTTTGCGCTGACTCAGTTGGGTATGGATGTGCGGGTAGACCAGATCTATCTGTTCGTGAACGATCGCATTGTTGAAGTCGCGCCCTACTGCGCTGGACTCAAGATGTTGTTCACCAGCTTTTATGTGGGGCTGCTGCTGCTCTACTGGACAGGGCAAACCTCCCGCAAAACGATCGCTCTTTTCTACGCAGGCATCGTGATCATTAGCGTCGCCGCCAATATCGTTCGCAATACCTTTCTCACCTTTTTTCATGGCACTGGGCAAGATAGCGCCTTTCAGTGGTTGCACGACGGCTGGGGTGGAGATGTTTACTCAACTGCCCTATTGGGATTAATTGTGGTGTGGTTACGGACTCTCGAATCCTGGGTGTCAGATGCTGGGGATATCGAGCCAGAAATTGAGCCAGAAATTGAGCCAGAACCCGGAACTTAAAGCAATGACTTCTCACTCCTCTTCTGATGCTAATTTTCAGCGATCGCCCCTTTACAAAAGCCTAGTAGTCCTGTTTTTGTTGACGATTGCGGTTGCCAATACGATTCCCAACTACCTCTCCGGCAATTATTTCAACAAAGTACCAGGACTCAGCTCTTTGCAGGAGCTACGAACGCTGCAAAAGTCAGGATTGACCTTGCCGGGATGGCAAACTGTTGATCAAAAAAGGGTTGAAATTGGCGGTCATAAATGGTCAATTCAGGCGATCGCCCCTCAAACCCCTCCCGCTACAAATCCGCCTATTCTACTCATGCTGCGTCCTCAGACCTGGCATCGAGACCTGCCGCAAGTGGACTGGATGGATATTCGTGGCGCACGCGGATGGACAGAAGATAGCGATCGTCACATTCAGTTTTCGATGCCAACACAATTGATGCCAACACAATCGGCGTCCACACAATCGGTGTTAGCACAATCAATGCCCACAAACATTGAGGCGCGATTTTTGCGGGGCTGGACTCAAGAAAGAACCTATGCAGTACTCCAATGGTACGCCTGGAGAAATGGCGGGAATCCTGCTCCTATCGGATGGTTTTGGGCAGAGCAAGGGTCGCAGTTGCGCGATCGCCAGCATATGCCCTGGGTGGCGGTCAGCCTTCTGATTCCCATCCAGCCTTTGAGCGAAATTGAATCGGTGCAGTCTCAGGCAGAAGCTCTAGGTCAGCTCATTCAATCCACATTGGCTGCCGATGTTTTCCGATAGGTAGATTCGGTCAAGCAGTTCTTCAACCCATCCCTCCCTATCTTTATCTTCCCTATCCTTCTAGCACTCATGGTTCATGCCCTCCATTTTTCTAGATGCCTAGCGCCCAAACTAGCGCCCAGTGCCTTGCTGTTCTGGGTACTGCAATCTGGTCTGCTGCCTATTATTGCCCTCAGCCAAACTTTACCCAGCCCGGTACCCGACAGTCTTCCCTTTCCTACGGTTGTTCCTACAGTTGTGCCTTCTCCAACCGATAGGCTTTCCCCTCAGTTGGAGAAGGCGCGGCTGATCAATCGCCGTGCGATGCCCAGCGAAATACCCGATAGGTCTGGCGAGGAATCACTTTCGCCTCCGCCAGATGCTTTCTCAGGGTATCAGCTTGGGGCAGGTGACACCCTCTACATCAATGTTTTGCGATTTCCCGACTTGTCGTTTCAGGGCACGATCGATCTGGAGGGCAATTTGCTGGTGCCGCTAGTAGGGGCGCTGAGTCTGAGGGGATTGACTCCTGAACAGGCGCGGAGCCAAATTCAAATCGCTCTCGATCGCTATGTGGTGAATCCCCAGGTGGATGTGATTTTGATTGCTCAGCGATCGGTTCAGGTGACGATTTTGGGCGAAGTGGTGAAGCCGGGACTCTACCCTTTGCAGGCTCCGCAACTCTCGGTGGCTCTGCTCTCGGCAGGAGGAACCACTCGCTTAGCCGATCTGCGCACCGTGCTCATTCGCCGTGTCTTAGCCGATGGATCGATCGTCGAACGCCAGGTCGATCTGTTTACATCACTCCGAGATTCCCAGTCAATTCCCGATCTGCGTCTAGATGACGGCGACACGATCGTCGTGCCTACTCTCACAGCCACCGATAGCGAGGGATACGATCGCAACTTAGTCGCCCGCTCCAATTTGGCGCAATCCCAAATCAACATTCGCGTTCTCAACTATACGGCGGGTAGAGGCGGCAGTATTGGTAGCCTTCAGCTTGCTAACGGCAGCAGCTTTGTCGATGCTTTAGCCGCTATTTCACCCGATCTGAGCAGTGCTGACATTCGGCATGTGGGTTTAGTTCGGTTTGATGTAGAGCAGGGCAAAGCCCTGACCCAAAAGCTAGATGGTAAGAAGGCGATCTTAGGAGATCTCACTCAGAACCCTGTCCTAGAACAAAACGACGTGATTGTGATCGGTCGCAACTTTGTGGCACGTATCACCCATGCCCTCAACACATTCACCCAACCCTTCCGAGACATCTTAGGCTTTTTGCTCTTTTTCGATTCTTTATCCAACAGCGCCCAAAATCTCTTCCAGCCCAGCGGCACCTCGCGCTAAGCTCCTCACCCCCTACTCCCCCATGCCTCCCTTCCTCAACCGCTACGCTCTCGCCCTCGATCGCCACAAATGGGTTGCCCTTCTGGGATTCATTGCCGTTACCGGGCTATCGGGCGTAGCGGCAGCTCTTCAACCCCCGCCCTCAGAGACTTATACAGCACAGGGGATGATCGTTTATGGCGCTCCACCCGAAATTTTCTCTACAACCGGGACAAAGCTCCAGCAGCAGGGACAGGCTGTAACCGAGGAGATGCTGATGTCTCGTCCGGTTTTGGAATATACGATTCAACAGCTCAAGCAGCAGAACATTTCGGTATCTGCCAAGCGTCTTCAGGAGACCGCTAAGGTAACGATCGCCGGACAAGCAGGCGAAAAGGAAGCACCGGAAGCCAAAAGCCAAGCCCTGCGGATTATCGTCGCTTATCAAGATACAAAACAAGAAAAATCGGCGGCGATCGTCACGGCGCTGATGGAGTCCATAGTTGAGCAAAGTCAACAGTTCAACCGACAGCAGCTTAACCGTATCAACGAGAACCTTAATCAGCTTTTGCCCAAGGTGACACAGGAGCTACGGCAAGCCGAACAAAACCTGGAAGAATATGTCCGACAGGAGGGAACTGCCCTGCAAGCTGCCGAAAGCGGATCGCTGCTGAGCAATATTACGGCAAACCAGCAACAGCAGCGGCAGCTGCGCCTGAGTCTATCGGGCATTGAGGCACAGATGACTAGCCTTCAGTCGCGTCTGGGCTTAACGCCTGATCAGGCATACGCCTCTTCAGCCCTCAGCGCTGACCCCATCATCGGCGACTTGCGCGCCAAAATTTATCAGGCTGAAGCCCAGCGCGACTTGCTCTCCATGACACTGCGCCCCGATCACCCCTCCAGAGTAGATCTGCAAAACCAGCTCAATATCTACAGTGAGCTGCTGCGATCTCGCGTCAGTGAGGTATTGGGTGGCGCTCTGCAAGGCAGCCAAGTCCGCCAATCTATCAATCTCGATCCGGCACGGCAGCAGCTCGCCAGCACTTTAGTGGGTTTGCAAACGCAGCGAGAAACCTCCCAGCAGCAGCTTGTGGTCTTGAGCCAGACTGAGCAAGAGCTGAGGCAGGAGTATTCCGGCATTCCCAACAAACAGCTGGGGCAGCAGCGCCTTCAGCAGCAGGTGGCGCTAAAGCAAACATTTTATGACCAGATTCAGGCGCGACTAGCCGATGTGAAGCTAGCGCAGGAGGAAACGGTAGGTAGCCTGGTGATTGCCCAACCTGCACAGGTCAAAGCTTTACCTACTAAAGGTGCCAGCAGTTTGATGATTTTGCTGGTCGGTGGCTTCATGGGCTTGGCGATCGGCGGCGGATTGGTGCTGCTCCTAGATTCGATCGATCCCTTAATTTACACCTCAGAGGATCTGCAAAATGCCTTGAAATCTCAGGATGTGCCGATCCTGGGATTATTGCCCACGCTGCCCTGGGATGGAGAAATCGCTATACCCGTAATTTCGGAAGCCCATTCTCCCTATACTGAATCCTACGAGCGGCTGCGCGGTAACTTACAGCGGATTGGCGGCAAGGCGCACATTGTGCTGATTACCAGCAGCCTGAGCGAGGAAGGTAAAACGGTGACTGCCTATAATCTGGCGATCGCCTCTGCTAGAGCTGGAAAGCGGACGCTGTTAATTGAAGCAGATCTGCGATCGCCTTCTCGCGCCACTGCGCTCAATATCATGCCTGATCCCCAAAATCAGCTTGAGCCGCTGCGCTACTACGGTAATCTTGCTGAGTGCATTCACATGGTTCCGGCGATTGAAAACCTCTATATGGTTCCTAGCGTTGGGTTACAGCGACAGGCTGCCGCCATTCTGGAATCGAGTGAGATGCGCCGACTGTTTGAAGATGCTCGCGGTCGGTTTGACCTGGCGATCGTCGATGCCCCGGCGCTGCATCGCTACAATGACGCGCTGCTGCTAGAACCCTATAGTGATGGGCTTTTGCTAGTGACTCGTCCCGGCTATACCGAAGCGGGGCTAATGGACGAAGTTGCCCAGCAGTTTATGGAATCAGAAGATATTCAGTTCTTAGGGGCAGTGGTGAATGATGCCAACATTCCTGTGCAGTTTCCGGCTATCGAAACACAATCGATTATTTTTGAGCAGGACGATCGAGAAAACCTGAAAACATTGCCACTGAAAACGATGCCAGTAGAGTCAAGCCAGAGTATGAAAACTTGGGTAGTGCCCTGAAGGGAAGGTTAGAAGAATAGCGTGGTATCAAGCAAGACC
>NZ_JCACIN010000007.1:0-9157 GCF_059504425.1 Drouetiella sp. | reverse complement strand
CCCAACCCTGCTTTCCTACGGCATCATAGCCCCTTAATTCTGTCCGAACCATTGTGGAATGTAACCTGGCAATTGCTTAACTCGTTCAATCCATGTCAGTACATGAGAATAAGTATCGAGATTGATCTTGCCATCCCGCGCCAGCGGCACATAGGGAAAGATAGCAATATCAGCGATCGTCGGGCGGTCGAACTCTAGCCAAGGGCGATCGCTCAAATGCTTATCGAGTTGCGTCAAGATGAAGTCTGCTTTTTGGGTTGCCCGTTCAATGTTGATGTTAGTCGCACCAAACAGGTAGTAGAGCCGCGCATTTTCAGGACCTTGACGCACTTCACCCGCCGCCGTTGAGAGCCAGCGAATGACTTGTGCCAGAGGCAGCGCATCTGAGGGGAGCCATGCTTCACCGCCATACTGCCGCGCCAGGTAAACCAGAATTGCTTGAGCATCCGGTAGGGTAACATCGCCATCCACCAACACTGGCACTTGACCAAACGGATTTCGCGTTAAATGCTTTGCCCCTTTTTGCTCTGCTGTCATCAAATCGACTTTGATCCATTCAAATTCCAGATTTAACAGCGATAGGAAGAGACGGACTTTGTAACTGTTGCCAGAGAGTTCGTGACCGTAAAGTTGCATCATGGGTTTAGCCCTCCAGATTGAATAACCATGAATTGGCTAAGAACGAGCCGTGGGATGGCAGCGATTCGCGCTCCAGCTGAGCCGGAACCGTGAAAGCACACTCATCCCAGGAGATGAATGACTTCCTCGTAAAGGAGTCAGGATCAACAGATTGAAGATGATGCATCAGGTCTCCTTTATTGTCATTAACTTTAGTCAGTCTAATCACACCGTAGTGATCGAGATAAAAGCGCACAAATCATCTGACCCGCAATCGTCAGTGCTAGCGTGAGCGCCGTACCAATCTTTGCGGCCGCCTGCATCGGCTGCCCCACATATCGCCTCAGCAGAGCATTGAGAGCAACCTGAACGGGCAACACTGCGCCTCCCATCAGGGTCGCAATGAAGTAGATGCTTTTGTCATTCATAGAATTCTCTTGAGTTTCAATACTGATGGACTATGATCGCGATCGCAACGGTGACACCAGATTGACCGCTAACGTCGCAAGATCTTCAAGCCAGTATTGGGAAATAAGCCAGTGACTACCGCTGTTTGCACCCAGATAGAAGCCAAAGCTTCAATCGATCTCGCCTTAATTAATCCACCTGCATCGATCGCGTCATAGCCGCACTCTTCAATCAAACCAGCAGTGATCGCTTTGGCATCAGCATCATCACCGCAGTACGGCAAACTGGGGCGTTCCGTCCCAAACTGGCGTGAGTCAGCTTGGAGCAGTTCAGCAAAGGTGAGGTTAAACGCCTCAACCACTTTCGCACCGGGCGCGAGTTGGGCAATCTGCTCAGCGACTGAAGACGTAAGTTCGGTTGGTAATCCCAACGTTTGCCCCTGAAAATCCGGTCTTAGACCACTGACGCAGGTGATCAGCACTTTGCCCTCTAGCGACCCCACTGCTTTGAGTGCATCTTCTAAAACCGCATATTGCACCGTCAGCATAATAACCTCTCCAAACCGGGCGGCTTCGGCGGTTGTTCCGGTGCGGGCGTTGCTTCCTGCTGACTCGGCGATCGCGTCAAGCTTTTTCAGATCACGGGAATAGCTGAACATCACTTGATGCCCTTGCCTCGCCCAAAGCTTGCCGATCGCGCTGCCCATGTTGCCAGAACCAATCATGCCAATATTCATATTTTTTCTCCTCGCCGTGTAATTAGAAATTAGGATACAGCCAGCGTTGGAATAGCTGGGTCAGGCGAGGCATAATCACATAGGTAAGAAGGGCAACCACCAATCCCGTTGTGAGCAGTTGATTGAGCAAGATTGGTAGGTTGGACAGAATCGGAGCGAGTAATCGACTGACAACAGTCAGGGTAACGAAGACTCCCATCCAAGTCACGATCGCCATCTTGTAGCGAGGGGGCGGAGATTTGAGCGGCTGATTAGGTAGACTAAACCAGGTTTCCAATCCGGTGAGAGTTTGAATGGACTCTGGCTGTTCAATCAGGGGTTGTAATCGTTCAATCCATTCGTGCCGAACATCGGACTCTAGCCAGGTTTTAAGGTTGTCGTAGCGATCGAACTTGAGGATCACTACATACTCAGGATGGGAATGATCTTGGGGTCGAATCGTGCTGACACCCAAATGACCCTTAAATTTTCGGGCATCGGCGGCGATGCCATGAAACCACTCTTCGTAGCCTTGTTCTCGCCCAGGACGAACGACATGAGAGATAATTGCCGTGACCGGAGAGTCTTCATCATCAAGGGTTAACGATTCTTCCATCATCGAATTTGCCTCTTCTGATTGTCATGTTCAAAACAGAAAAATAGTTCTCACTGTACCAGTGACGATCGTGCCGTTTGCGTCCTGGTTTCCAGCCTCTGTAATCACCTGGAGTGTGGGCGTGATGCGAATTGCATCAGTGATGGGAAAGTTATAGAACGCTTCAAAGTTGGTTTGAGTCGCGTTGCCAATCTCAGAGGCAATGATCGGTTGACCAGCAGCAATGCCTGCGATCGCCCCTTGTTTAAACAAGTCGGGAAAAGAAGCGCCAGCCATCCAGTAATTCAGAGTGGCATCATCAAACGCCGTGTTGCGATAGGTGCCGACTCCATACCTACCAAAAACAGCGATTCCAGTCGTAAGGCAAGCTTCTGCATTTGCGCCAAGGTTTTGATCCAAGTTGAATTCCTTCATGGATAATAAACTCCCAAAGCTTTGCTAGAAGGTGAAAACGGTGCGAATTGCTCCGGTTACGATCGCTCCATTACTGTTTTGATTGGCTGGATTCGCAATCACTTGAATTAATGATGTAATGCGGACATTCTGACTCAGTGGAAAGTTATAAAAAGCTTCAAGATTAGTCTGGGTAGCGTCGCCAATATCGGTCCCCAAAAAAGGCTGAGCAATACCAATGCCTGACAGGTCGCCCGTTGTGAATAAATCCTGAAAAGAAACTCCAGCAGACCAATAGCTAGGGCGAATATCGCCCACTGTTGTATCTGGATAGGAGGCATAACCATACCGACCAAATACCCCAACTTTGGGAGTGATTGCCCAGTCAAAATTAGCACCAACTGCCTGAAAATTGCTGCCTAAAACGCTTCCACCGCCGTATTGCAACCGCAAGCTGAGCGATCGCGTTGGCCTATATTCCACTTCCACCACACCCTGGTAGGGATCGCCAAACAGTCCGCCTCTTGAGCCACCGCCGCCAGATGGAAACAGGCGAATGTCGTTTAAGCCGCCACCCCCGAAGAACTGTTGATTGCCAAGTAAGCTTCCAGCCCCACTGCTGGCAATATAAGCAGCACGAAGGCTCAGAGCGCCCTGATTAGGTCGCCAATCGATCGCAGCACCCGCCCCTCCAGGTCGGGGTAACAGTAGAAAATTGTTGACGAGGGATTGGGTCGAAAAATCGCGGAAGCCAACGTTCGCATACCGATTTTTGTCTACAAAATCGCTAGCGACCATTCTTGCGCCCACCGTAACGCTGAGATCTGCTGTGGGTGCGAAGGTATAGTACAGTCGGGCAACAGAAATTTGCTCAGTGCCAGGAACGGCAAAATCGAGCGTGCTGCCCAAATTCGGTTCTAGAAACCCAGCGGCATTGTCATTTGTACCAGGGCTGGCAGCCAGCAAGCGCAGCTTTAACAAGTCTGTGCCGCTGAAACTGGTATTGAGATCAAGACTGAAGCGATAGAGTGCGGTCGGATTGGGCTGATCGCGAGTGACAACCGCTCCTCTTGGGCTAACGATGCGATCGCCCGCAAATCCCCCCGCACTGATCGCAACGATCGCCTGTCCTGACAGGCGCGATGTGGTTGAGAACTGCTGCGGCTCTAGAGTGGTCAGTTGAGCTTCCAGCCGTCCAACTTGACGTTGCAGAGCCGCTAACTCGGTCGCAAATTCCTCTTGAAGTCTCTGCACGGCGGCTGAGCTTTCAGAGGTCAACTCGTTGATGACTACAGTTGAATAAAGGTGACTCAAGCAAGTCTCTAACACCACTGCAAACTCTTGGCGCGGGAGGGGGCGATCGCTTCTCCACTGCACTGCTCCATCGACTGAGATGCATTGATACTGCTCGATGAGCGATCGTAAGGCTACAAACGACCTGCTTGTAGGCGAAACGTCTGACAATTGGTCTACCGAAGTGATTGGTTGCCATAAGTCGGCTGGTTCTGAGGCAGCAACTACTAGGGGCTTAGGCGCAGTCTGAGCAAAAGCGGATGGATGAATTATCCAAAACCCTAAACCTAAAGCGATCCATACACACACTCCCGTTTGCCGCATCTTCACTCTCTCATTAAGTACTGGACAGCATCAACTACAGACGATTGCCCCAGTAGCTCAATTCTTGATAAAGCTGTCCTACTGCTGGTCCTTCTGGCGCTTGCCAATCTTTCATGATTTCCGATGCAACTGATGCCCAAGACACCATGACGGCTCCTGCTTGAGTCATCCGCAACAACGCTGCCGTTTCATTCAACACGGTGTCGGAACCAGACACATCAACGACGACATAGGATTCGTAGCCCGCTTCCAGTAAATCCAGGGCGAGTTGGAGAGTGCAAATGTCCAAAGAAATGCCGCCCAGCAGCACTTTCTTGCGTCCCAAACTCGCGAGTTTATCTCGAAAGTTTGGCTCATCCCATGCACTTGGTGTATGGCGCTCAATGCGATCGGCGTGAGCGACATGGGCAACAACTTCCGGAAAAAACTTGCCACGAAATCCTCCTTCCTCTCCCAGCATGATAGTCGGCAACTTGAAGATGTTGGACAGACGAGCAAAAGCTTCTGCATTTTTTCGCAGCAAATCATGATTGATAGTTTTTAATCCGGGAAGGAAACCATCTAGAAAATCAACCAAAATTACAACGCAATTATCGCGGGTCAGTTTTTCACGGTAGTTCATGGTTTGCTCCTGTGTGATGAAAGGGATGTGTAGTGGGAATTGAATCCACTCTAAAGCTCATTCATGCTGAGGTTGAAGATAATGATGCGATCGCACCGATCATTCCAGGATCAATACTTCCTAAATATTCGCGGTATCCACAGATTTGGTTATCACGAACTTCAAATATGCCTACGATTCGATTGCGATAGGGCAGGTTCATCAACGTTCCTTCGTCTTCCCATTCCATGACAGCAATATTGTTGTGACCCATAACCAAAGACGGTTCTAGAAAGGTGAGTTGAGGTTTTGCCTGCGCAATCGCCTCATAACACTGGGCAGCACGATCGCGTCCCCCATTCTTACCTCGAAATTCCCCCAACGCCAAGCGCGAAGTGAAGTTGAACGAATTTGATCGTCATTCATAAATTCAAAAACTGAAGAAGGCTGAATAGCTTGTCTTAGGTTAGCTTCTGTGGAAATTCGTTCCTGCCTGAATGAATTTTGCGAACCGCCGCCAGTTTGCTTTAACCACTTTCCATTGCAAGATGAGATGCACTCCAATGAAAGCAAGAAACGTATAGGCAAGCCAGAAGTGCAGGGCGCGACCTACACCAACCATTACCTGATTTTTGGGAAAAATATCGGGCAATGGTAGACCAAAGAAGCTGACATTATTGGAGCGATAGGAATTGGAAAGCAAAAATCCGGCGATCGGAACTGCCCACATCCACACGTACATCAACGTGTGTAAGGCGAAGTTCTTGAACCATTGCGATGAGAATTTAGGAAGTCGCTTTGTGTATTTCTTCCACATCACTTGAATTAAAGTGAAAATGCGCCAAGTGAGGAGTGCCATTGTTAACACGCCAATCGATTTATGAAAGTCGTAAAGCATTCCTCGAAAAGAACTGGTAGATAGCTGCACCATCAAAGTTCCGCCAATGAACAAAATGAGATAACAGCCTGCCATCCACCAGTGAACGGACATTAATCGCTGAAAGGCGGAATTGAGCCTTGGTCTTTTGGGTACCGCTGTTTGCAGTAAACTCATTCTCAATACTCCATTAGAAATATTGCATCGGCAACGACCACTTGTCAGAACAATAGAGCTTCTAGAGATTACCCAACCGCAACAGTGTGCTGAATTGCGGTTTTCGCCGCTGTCAAAGACTGCTGACGGGCATCGTCTCCACCCATCAAATTGTCGGCATAAATCACCTCAACATCGGTGATACCCATGAAGCCGAAAATCAGGCGTAGGTAGGGTTCCTGCATATCATAGGCAAAGTACGGCGTGTCTTTAGGGTAGGAACCGCCCCGTGCCGTAATGATTAATAGCTTTTTGCCCTGCACCAAGCCTTTGTAACTGCCATCGGCTTCGACACTAAAGGTACGACCGACGCGCACAATTTGATCCAGGTAGGCTTTGAAGTTGGCAGGAATGCTGAAGTTGTACATCGGCACACTGAGGACATAACGATCGGCTGCCAGAAACTCATCCACGAGTTCATCCGAAATTCGCATCGCTTCGATACTTTCCGGCGAGTGCTGCTCTGGCGGCGTATAGGCTCCGGCAATCCAGGCTTCCGTGACAAATGGAACCGGGTAATGTCCAATATCTCGATAGGTGACAGTATCGTTGGGATAGACTGCTTGCCACTCTGAGATGAAGTGTTTGGCAAGGGTGCGAGAGATTGAGCGATCGCCACGCGGACTTGAATCAAGATGAAGAATATGGGTCATATTTAGATTTGCTCTAGAAGTTGTTCAATGAGTCTGAAAAATAGCGGAGACGAAACGTTGTAGAAACTGATAAGCGATCGTCCACAGAATGATTGAGCATGGTGCAAGTATCCGGCTTGAAACAATACCTGCACTCCGACTTCTCATCTTGATTTTGCTTTAGGTATGAGCGATCGCAGACACTTTCGCATTGCTAGGAGGTGCGCCATGTACCATCGTGTAGGCATACTCTACGCCCACCCCGTAAGCTCCAGAGTGTTCCTTGACCAAGCCAATCACAGCATCGTAGGTTTCCTTACGTGCCCAATCGCGCTGGTATTCTAGTAGCACTTGCTGCCAGGTTACAGGTACAGCACCCGCCTGGATCAACCGCTGCACTGCCATGTCATGAGCAACTTGAGATGTACCACCTGATGCGTCTACCACAAAGTAAACTTCGTAGCCAGCTTCAAGTGCTTGAATCGCGGGAAACACCAGACAGACTTCTGTCCATAGCGCCGCAATCACGAGTTTTTTGCGTCCGATGCGCTCCACTTCAGCCACAAACTTGGCATCTTCCCAGGAGTTCATGCTGGTGCGCTCAATGGGAGTTTGGTCAGGGAAAATCTCTAGCAGTTGAGGCCACATGAAGCCACTGAAGCTCTTGGTTTCAACGGTGGTGAGAATAGTCGGCACATTGAACACTTTTGCTGCTTTTGCCAACCCAACGGTGTTGTTTACCAACAATTGGCGCTCGATGTTCGCTACGCCAAAGGTCATTTGCGGCTGATGGTCGATGAAAATGACGGTAGAGTTTTCGGGAGTCAATAAGCTGTGAACAGTCATGATGGAATAGCTCCTGGATGTTAAGTGAACGAGTTGATTGCAGCATGGAATCAGGGGTAAGAGGCTAGCTTCCCTGCCATGCTCTTTGTCATATCAGCGGAGACAAAGACTGTGTGTTTGTGAGAGAGGATTTACTCGCTAATTCTCCGATTCAACCTTCTACAAACAAATCTGTTTAGAGCGTGATGCTTTGGGCTTGCATGGCTCGTTGTACGCCTGCATCCTCTGCTGTAAATGAGCAGCAAGCATGGCGCAGTTAGCAAATGAGTGGCGCGTTCTCTCATGCTTAAAACTGTTGCTGTCTGGGGTTTCTAGCTTTCTACAGTAAGTTGAGCATCCATTCGCGTATGCTCTGATCTTAAAGTGCAGGAGGCTTGTCCGAAGCGGCATAAAGGGTTTGTGCCAATGTCACGCACTTTCTCTCAAGAGTCGAGTTTGGATAAGTCTTGATCTGACTCTACGCTACGGTAGGTAAACTTCCACCCGGCACTTGTTTTCTTCAACTTTTCGTAGATTCTCGCAGAGCCGAGAAAACCACCTGTGCTAGCGTTGATGATGTATAGATAGGCAATAATTTCGGCACGATCGCCATTCACATGAACGATAGGGTCGTGAACATAATGACGTGTTCCACCATTGGCAGAAGTCTGTGCGTAAAACCCGTTAAACCAAGCCTTGTAAGACTCCAGGCTATTCGCAGAACCAAATGGTGTTTCAATTAGCACCTCATCGCTCCAGGTCTGGATGTTTTGTTCCAAGTCTCCAGAATCAAACGTTTGCTCTGCGATATAAAGCGTTGTCAGAATATCAATCCGTTCGTCCATTAGTTAACCATCCTGTACTGATTTAAAATTTGCCTTGACGCGCCCCTAAAACGCCCAACAGCTGCAACCGATATGTAAATGAGCAGCAAACATGGCGCAATTAGCAAATGAGTGACGCGTTCTCTCATGCTTGAAAACTATTATTGTCTCGCGGTGCCCGTGAATACTGAAGCCTTGTCCGCGAGTCACTTTATCTTCGTCAATCACACGCAAGTCAGCGAAGCCCATGTGATTGGGATCGTAATACTCACCAAAGGAGAAAGTGTGGCAACTATCGAGCCAACCAAAATTAGCAGTACCACGATCCTGAGCTGGTTGGATTGCAATCATATCTCGTGATTCCGAGTGGGCGGGAGCAATTTGTTTTAGCAACATCGCTATTATGAGTTGAACTGAAATAAAAAACAATGTGCTATTTTGCGCACAGACTGTCTCTAAAAAATCTACAATGCTTCGCCAATGGATAAGTTTGAAAGTATTCGTGCCTTTACCCAAGTTGTGATTTCGGGTGGTTTTGCAGCAGCAGCGCGGGACATGGGAATATCACGATCGGTCGTCAACAAACTGGTGATTGCCCTGGAAAATGAACTGGGAGTGCAGTTGTTGCATCGCAGTACGCGGGTAGTGACTCCGACGGAGAGCGGGTTAGCGTTTCATGAGCGGTGCCTGGAGATTTTGACAAGCCTAGAGGAAGCAGAGCGATCGCTGACCCAACTGCAAGCAGAACCGAGAGGTAGACTATAGCGCTACGCACATACGTTAGGACACTCTTTAAAGGCAGCATCAACGCAATC
>NZ_JCACIN010000006.1:0-9182 GCF_059504425.1 Drouetiella sp. | reverse complement strand
AAAAAAAAAAAAAATTAACCCCATCTTCTTCTTTTTTTTTATAAAAAAAAACACAATTAACATTTTTATTACAAAGCTCTTTTTTTTTTTTTTTTTGGGGGCGCGCCCCCCCCCCCACAAAACCCTAATTTGCGATCTACTGAGAATACAAGGATTGCCTAATCGTCTAATCGCAGTAGCTTACGATAGAAGCCTTGGGAAAAGTCTGCGATGCGGGTTCCTTTGAACGTAAACAGTACTTCGATTAAGAAATCAACAAACTCAAAGTTCGGCAGCATTAATTCGTAGCTTAAATCGGCACTGCCATCAAATTGCAGACGGCAGCGGGTCAGCTCAGAGGGCAGAGTCGAAACGTTCCAACTCGCTACGAAAGGAATACTTTCGCCTCCCTCAATTTTACGCAGACCCTCTAAATTTCCCGTTTGGTAGAGGCTGATAGCCAGAGGCAAGGCGCTTTTTTTGCGCCCCTGGTAGTAGGGGGTGTAAACGCCGACATCACGGGGGTTAGCGGGTTGGAGTTTCTCAAGAGACATACTGAAATCTTCCTGAAGCTTGGCGAATAATAATCTTGGCAGACAGCAATCTTGGCAGACAGCAATCTTGGCAGATAGCAAGGGCTGGAAAACAAAGGTCGCAAAAGCTAATCTTCGCCTTTGAACTGCAATCTTCTGCACTAACACCAGTGTTCCCGAAGATTAAATCCAGATCATCACTGGGGCAAAAATTACTAGGGCAAGATGTCTAGCAGATGGAGTGACTTTAGCGTAAGCGACGCTCCAGTGAGATGATACAGCAATCTTGTCGCGATCGATAAAAGTATGTCTATACAGCCAGTCATAAGAGTGAGCCAGTTATGAAAGTGATTGTCGTGGGTGGGGGCGCAGCGGGATTTTTTGGGGCGATCGCCTGTGCCACTGCCCATCCCCAAGCTCAGGTGACGCTCCTAGAGGCGGGTCGTCAGCCCCTCGCCAAGGTTAGGATTTCGGGCGGCGGTCGCTGCAACGTCACTCATGCTTGCTTCGATCCAGCCACCCTAAGTCAACACTATCCTAGGGGCGGCAAAGCCCTGCGGGGAGCCTTCAGCCGCTTTCAGGCTCAAGATACAGTTGCCTGGTATGCCCAGCAGGGAGTCAAGCTCAAAACTGAGGCAGATGGGCGGATGTTTCCCATTACCGACGACTCAGAAACGATCGTCCATTGCCTGATGCAAGCCGCCCGTTATGCAGGGATAGAAGTGCGAACAGGTGCAATTGTGCAGACCGTATCTCACGCTGAGGATGTCTTTGAACTAGAGTTGAAGTCAGGAGAAAAACTGAGGAGCGATCGTCTTCTACTGGCGACAGGCAGCAGTCCTCAAGGCTATGAGCTAGTTAAGGCTCTAGGACACACGATCGAGCCGCCCGTCCCCTCGCTATTTACGTTTAACATTGCTGACCCCCAGCTCCGAGAGTTGGCAGGTGTCTCGGTCGAGCTAGCTCAGGCAAAGCTGCTGCTGCCCGACCAAAAGCCGCTGGAGCAGACGGGAGCCTTGCTGATCACCCATTGGGGTATGAGCGGTCCCGCAGTCCTTAAGCTCTCGGCATGGGGGGCAAGGGCATTGTATGACAGTCGCTATTGCGCCAAGCTGCAAGTCAACTGGCTGCCGCAACAGTCTGTAGAGCAAGTGCGATCGCTATTGCAAAACTATAAGCTAACCGAGGCAAAGAAGACGATCGCCGCGCATCCGCCTGTGGCTCTACCTCGACGGCTCTGGCAGTATTTGAACGATCGTGTGGGCATCTCTAGCGAAACGCGTTGGGCTGACCTCTCTAAGGCGGCAATGAACTCGATCGTCCAAGAACTGACCCAGGGAATTTATCAGATTCAGGGCAAAGGCGTTTTCAAAGATGAATTTGTCACCTGCGGCGGCGTGAATCTGAAGGAGATAGACTTCAAAACCATGGAGAGCCGCTGCTGTCCGGGGCTGCACCTTGCCGGAGAGATTCTGGACATTGATGGGGTAACAGGGGGCTTCAACTTCCAGAGTGCCTGGACGACGGGCTGGCTGGCAGGACAGGCAATGGGGAGGTGAGGAAGAAGGAGGGTGGATGGGTAAGAGGGTGGATGGATAGCTCCTCATCCACCCTCTTACCCATCCACCCTCTCACCCTACTTCTCACCCCCAAGCTGGATGCGATAGAAGCGCTGCCATCACCCGTACGCCCCTCAGCTGATTGGAGAGCGGCAGATGCCCTTTGGGTGCAGTTAAATTCCAGGTAAACTCCTGGGGATAGCGCGTCCAGGCATTTCCAGACTTCCAGCCGATGACGACCCAGAGAGATTCCCAATTTTTGCCCACTCCCAGCCACAGATCTCGCTGCACCGAGAAACCAAACTTGCCCTCCGAATAGACCTGCCAGAGGGTGTTGATGGTTTGCATATCGGCGATTGGCAAATCTTTTACGTCGGTAAAATACAGCCATTTGCGCTGTTCTGACGCGGCTCCTGCTAGGGCGCACAGAATTTCGATCGTCAGGCGATCGGCAGCCTGAAACTCTTGACGAGCCAGTAAATCCTGCAAAGCGCCATAGTCTATGTTTCGCTCCGATCGCCCAGACATTAGACCTTGAGGAAACTGGGCTTGCAGAAACTCCTGACATAGAGGCTGGTCGGAGGCAAGCAAAATTTGATAGGCTTTGCCCTCAATCGGGCTGGGGGAAGCAGGATTGGGAGAAGCCAAGCGGCGATCGCTCAAAAAGCTCATCAAAGCATTCAGCCCTGGTTCTCCTGATTTTTCTAACTCCTGGATTAGCTGGAGCTGAGTTTTTGCCGATTCAGACTTGAGACGGTTGAGCAAATCGGCCATGTAGCCTGAAACGCTGGCGGCAGAAATGTTGGGGTCTGCCTCAGAACGGGGGGTGCCAGGATTAGATTGTTGCAGATCGGGCATGGATCAAAAACGATGCGGCGCGAATTTGAGAATAGCTCACCTCCCACTGTATACGGAAGCGGCACCATCTAGCCCTTCATTCTTCGGCTTTTTGCTCGACGGGCGGACGGTAGCCTCGCTCGTAAGCATAGCGAATTAGCTGCGATCGGCTCTCTAGCTGAAGCTTACTGAGGATATTACTGAGGTGGGTTTGCACCGTGCGCGGACTGACAAATAGACGATCGCCGATTTGCTTGTTAGTAAATCCCTGAATGACTTCCCAAAACACCTTTTCTTCGGCAGGGGTGAGCGGCAAAGGTAGCAATGGCGGCAGCGCGGCAGGTTCAGGAGCGACAGGCGTTTGCTGCATGAGGCGAATGATTTCTGAATGAATGCGGCGCGATCGCTCAAGCTGCGACTCAATTTTTGCCACCAGTTCTTTAGGCTCAAAGGGTTTAACGAGATAGTCATCTGCGCCCATCTGGTGCCCTTGAATCCGGGCATCGACTTCGCTGCGGCTCGACAAAAAGATGAAGGGAATCAGCTGACCCGATCGCGTAGCCCGCAAGCGCCGACAGAACTCTAGACCATCCATTTCGGGCATCATCACATCTGACACAATTAAATCAGGCGGATTTTGTTCGATGGCGATCAAGGCTTCTGTACCAGACTTTGCATCCACTACGGAATAGCCCCGATTTTGCAGATATCGAATTAGGGCTGTCCTCAAGGTGATGTCGTCATCTACGATCAAAATCTTCTTCATTCAGATACCCAAGCTTTAAAAAAATAGACTTATAAAACGGTTGCCATGTTAACGACTGTTATCTAGCCGGGAAGGAGAGAAGGGTTGATGCTCGCTAAGTCCTTCTACACATATTCTTCAACATTTTCTTTAATCTTCAACATTAGACTTAATCGGAAATAAGGTTTCGAGGTTTGGAAATTGCTTTGTGGCGCGGCTCCGCCGCGCCACAAAGCAATTTCCGATAAAGTCTATTTTCTTCAGAGCAGCGAAACTTTGCGTATGGGAGACACAGACACTTCGCTACAAGAAACCGATCGCCAGAAAACGGCAAACTTACCGTACCTATTTTCAGCAGATATCGTTCTAGGTTTAGAAATCCGCTAATCTTACTTAGACACTTGCGCTTAGTAACACTAGGAATTGTCAGCATGTATGAGAAAATTGTGCCCCCTGCTACCGGATCACGAATCATCTTTAGCAACGGTGAGCCAAACGTCCCGGACGATCCCATTATTCCCTTTATTCGGGGAGATGGCACAGGGGTAGATATTTGGCCTGCTGCACAGCGGGTTTTTGATGCTGCCGTTGAGAAAGCTTACGGCGGCAAGCGGAAGATTTCCTGGTTTAAAGTTTATGCCGGAGACGAAGCTTGCGAAGTGTATGGCACCTATCAATACTTGCCAGAAGATACTCTGACTGCCATTCGAGAATATGGTGTAGCGATTAAAGGGCCATTAACCACCCCAATTGGTGGCGGCATTCGATCGCTCAATGTCGCGCTCCGCCAAATCTTTGACCTATATGCCTGTATTCGCCCCTGCAAATATTACGCAGGTACGCCTTCCCCCCACAAGACCCCTGAAAAGCTAGATGTGATCGTTTATCGAGAGAACACTGAAGACATCTACCTTGGCATTGAGTGGAAGCAGGGCAGCGAGATTGGCGATCGCTTAATCAAAATTCTCAACGAAGAGTTAATTCCTGCTACGCCAGAACATGGCAAGAAGCGTATTCCCCTCGACTCTGGTATCGGCATTAAGCCCATCAGCAAAAACGGCTCTCAGCGACTCGTGCGCCGCGCCATCAGTCATGCCCTGCGGTTGCCCAAAGCTAAGCAGATGGTGACGCTGGTACATAAAGGCAACATCATGAAGTACACCGAGGGCGCGTTTCGCGACTGGGGATACGAGCTGGCAAAGAGCGAATTCCGCCAGGAGTGCGTTACTGAGCAAGAGTCCTGGATTTTGGGCAACAAAGAGAAGAATCCTGACCTCAGCATTGAAGATAATGCCCGCCAGATTGAGCCAGGTTACGACTCACTGACGGCAGAGAAAAAAGAAAAGATCTGCCAGGAAGTGCAGACTGTTCTGGATGAAATCTGGGCAACCCACGGCGAGGGCAAGTGGAAAGAGAAAATCATGGTCAACGATCGCATTGCCGACAGCATCTTTCAGCAGATTCAGACCCGCCCAGATGAATACTCGATTCTGGCAACAATGAACCTAAACGGCGACTACCTATCGGATGCGGCGGCGGCGATCGTGGGTGGTTTGGGTATGGGACCTGGGGCAAATATTGGCGATGCCTGCGCCGTGTTTGAGGCAACCCACGGCACAGCTCCCAAGCACGCGGGGCTAGATCGAATTAATCCAGGTTCCGTCATTCTCTCTGGTGTCATGATGCTGGAGTTCATGGGTTGGCAAGAAGCCGCCGACCTGATCAAGCAGGGCTTAGGAGCCGCCATTTCTCATGGGGAAGTGACCTATGACCTGGCGCGAATGATGGAGCCTCCCGTCGAGCCATTGAAGTGCTCGGAATTTGCAGAGGCGATCGTCGCCCACTTCTAGAGCCGCTTTGTGATTCTGGATTCTGGACTTTGGATTCAGAGTCCAGAATCCTACCTTTCTTCTATCGTCCCGGAGTCGCAAAATCCTGTGTCCAGTAGTATTGATAGGGTGTCTGACCAGAGTCATTGGCTAGGAAGTAAAATCCCACTCCAATTTCTTTAACTTTTGAATACAAAATATTAGCCCGATGTCCTGGACTGTTCATCCATCCTGCGACAACGGCTTCTGGTGTAGCATAGCCAGCCGCAATGTTTTCGCCAACGTTCAGGTAGCTATAGCCTTGAGCAGAGACGCGATCGGCGGCTTTAGACCTATCAGATCCCATGTGATTGAAGAAGTCATTTAGCGCCATATCGCGGCTATGGGCATAGGCTGCCGCCGAAAGCTTTGCGTTGAGTTTGAGCGCGGGCAAACCTGCCTGAGCACGCTGAGCATTGGTTAAATCCACGACTCGCTGCACAAAATCATTGCTGGAGACGGCACGCTGACCACCTGAGCTTTTTTGAGCAGAATCGATCGCCAGACTAAGCTTGTATTTGCTGCTTCGATCGCCTGAAACACGAACATAGTAAGTTCCCTGCTCTACGGTCTGTGTCAGCGATTCTGGAGACAGACCTGACCTATCCGATCGCCCTACAGTCTTGCCCTTGCTGTTGAGCAGGGTCAGGCTAGCGTTAGCTTTCAGCTCGGTCAGAGAAAGGCTGAGATCGCCTTGACTACAGCGAATTCGATAGAGCCGGCTGAGATTAGATGGCTCAAGTTGTCCTCTGTAGGTGCGACGATCGCCGCTATTTAAGCTCAGACGAGCAGCAGTTGTGGGATTTGAGGCAGTTTTTAGATCGCTTGCCAATTTCATAGCTATGCCTAAGACGTAAGGAGGTCGGCATAGCTAGATTCGGCTTTCTTTATCTAAAAATGGTCAGTGTTTATGTCTAAATTTAGACATAGATTCTTAAAAATTCGTGTTTATACGTAAAGTTGTTACAGTGTAAAAGATGTCAATTTATCATGAATATCCTTGCTATACATGGCTTTAGATCATATTCTGAGGTAAATTGAACAATATGAAATATAAAGAAATTATTTAGACAAAAAATAATTTATACATAATAACAATTTGAATTGGAACCACGACAGATCCCGGTACGGGCTTGGCAATGCCAAGCCCCTTCTGAGGTTTGATGTGCCCACAAATTCGTTTAAATCGGTATAAGTTGCGGCAGCTGCTAAAGCACAAAAAAGCGAGACATCGCAATGTCTCGCACCTGATTCATTTCCGCTAGTTTTTCAGAATTAGCTAGGGCTGTACGCCACCTGCTGCCTGAAAACGGGCACGAGCGCGACGCAATGCCCTATCTGCTTTGTTTTGCTCTTGGCGATCGCCACCCCGCGATTGATTAAATCGGGTTTCAGCTTCGCTGTAGGCCTGACGGGCAGTTTCCCGATCGATCTTATCGCCCCGCTCAGCACCGTTAACTAGCACCGTGACTTCGTCATTTTCAACTTCTGCAAACCCACCCATCAGGGCGATCGTCACCCACTCTTTGTTGTCACGCACCCGCATCACGCCGATGTCCAATGCGCTAAGCAACGGCGCGTGCCCGGTCAAGATACCGAGCTGTCCGGTTGTGCTGGGTAGAATGACTTCCTCAGCATTGGAGTCCCAGACGGTTTTGTCTGGAGCAATTACACGTACGGTTAATGTCATAGTTAGCTTTAGATTAAATCAGGGGAGTAAATTGGGTCAGCGTGATGGGTGTCAGTCCGATCGGTTGACCGAGCCAACACCCGCCAGCGGTTCTCCTACTTGCCTTCTGCCTTCATTTTCTCCCCTTTGGCGATCGCTTCATCGATATCGCCCACGAGGTAAAATGCCTGCTCAGGCAAGCTGTCCAACTGACCCGACAGGATCATTTGGAATCCCTTGATGGTCTTTTCTAGGGTGACGTACTTTCCAGGCGCACCCGTGAAGACTTCAGCCACAAAGAAGGGCTGGGACAGGAAACGCTCGACCTTACGAGCACGGGCAACGATGAGGCGATCGTCTTCAGACAATTCATCCAGACCTAGAATGGCGATGATGTCTTGCAGTTCCTTATAACGCTGAAGCGTTGACTGAACCGCGCGAGCCGTACCGTAATGCTCAGCACCCACAATGTTGGGCTGAAGCATGGTAGAGGCAGAATCCAGCGGGTCTACAGCTGGGTAGATGCCTTTTGCTGCCAGACCGCGGGACAGTACTGTTGTACCATCCAGGTGGGCAAAGGTGGTTGCCGGAGCTGGATCGGTCAAGTCATCCGCCGGAACGTAAACGGCTTGAATCGAGGTAATGGAACCCTCAGTCGTTGAGGTAATCCGCTCTTGTAGGTCGCCCATGTCGGTGCCCAAGGTCGGCTGATAGCCTACCGCAGAAGGCATCCGACCCAAAAGCGCCGACACTTCAGAACCCGCTTGGACAAACCGGAAGATGTTATCCACAAACAGCAGCACGTCCTGCTTGTTGACATCGCGGAAGTATTCTGCCATGGTCAGACCCGACAGACCCACACGCATTCTAGCTCCGGGCGGTTCGTTCATCTGACCGTACACCAACGCAATTTTGGAGTTTGCGGGCGTATCTTTGTCAATTACACCCGACTCAATCATTTCGTTGTAAAGGTCATTGCCCTCGCGGGTGCGTTCGCCCACGCCAGCAAAGACCGACACGCCGCCATGCTGCGTCGCAATGTTGTTGATTAGCTCCATCATGATGACGGTTTTGCCGACACCCGCGCCGCCAAACAAGCCAATTTTGCCGCCCCGACGGTAGGGAGTCAGCAGGTCAATCACCTTGATGCCTGTTTCAAACACCGACGGCTTAGTTTCCAGGTCGGTAAGCTTAGGAGCAGCCCGGTGGATAGGAGAAGTGTCTTGCGTATCGACAGGCCCTTTGTTGTCTACAGGCTCTCCCAAAACGTTAAAGATTCGCCCTAGGGTGCCGACACCGACTGGAACACTGATGGGAGCGCCCGTGTCCGTTGCCTCCATGCCACGCACCAAGCCATCTGTGGTACTCATGGCAACAGCGCGAATCTGGTTATCGCCCAGAAGCTGCTGCACTTCGCAAGTGACGGAAATCGCTTGTCCGGCTGAATTTGTACCTTTAATAACGAGGGCGTTATAAATTCGAGGCATTTGTCCTGCCGGGAACTTTACGTCTAGGACGGGACCGATAATTTGGGTAACTTGACCGACGTTGGTTTTTTCTGCTGTGGTGACCATGCTTGCGCCTATCGTGTGATCAGCTTCTAATAAAGACTTGACTAGAGACTTGAAAAAAGCCTGAACGTTTGTAATCTCGCCAGTTTCCAGATTATCACTGAATGGCGCTCTTAAGAAATCTTGAAATTAGAGCGCTGCCTACATTTAAATTCAACAGCGCTACCCGCTTAGATCCGATGAGTTATTTTTAAGGGTCGCGTAGCTCTCAGAAAATAACTTGTCCTGACTCAATGACGTAGTGCCGTACCTGTTTGGCTCTACTGGCAGTCTTGATCTGCCGCTTTACGCAGGGCACCTAGCAGCGTTGAGACAAATACGCACCGCCTGAGGCGATCGCTCTCACTTGTCTTTAGCGTCAGCTTCCCCAACAAGCCATTCATCTAATAGAAAAAACCCTGTAAATCAAGGCCTTTAAGAT
>NZ_JCACIN010000005.1:0-9272 GCF_059504425.1 Drouetiella sp. | reverse complement strand
CGAGGGATATCTTGATCATGCCGTAAGATCACCAAAAGTTGGGAAGAGCCCCGCCAAGGCGGTTAGGACGAGGACATTTAGGGTGGGGCGCTTCGCGCCCCACCCTAAATGTCCTAAGCAAACTGGCGACAGCTTGTAATTGTTGCCTGGAACCTAGACAACGTGAATTGCCTTCACTCTCAGACCTGCGCCGGATTGGGAGTATTCATCCATTTGAATTGGCACAGGCTGCACATGCCAAATGTCTGTGCAGTATTCGGCGATCGATCGATCTGACGAAAATTTGCCCATGTTGGCAACGTTGAGGATCGACATGCGCGTCCAGTTGTCCTGATTGCGGTAGGCTTCGGCGGCGCGAGCTTGACAGTCCACATAGGCCTGGAAGTCCGCGAACAGCATGTATTCATCCGAATTCAGCAAGGAGCTGACGATCGGCATAAACAGCCCTGGCTCTTTGGGAGAGAAAAAGCCTGATGCTAGCTGATCCACGACCCGCTTCAATGCCGGGTTGGAATTGTAATAATCCAACGGCTTGTAGCCTTTTGCCTTGAGATCCGTCACTTCTTGGGCAGTCAGACCAAACAGGAAGAAATTCTCGGCTCCCACCTCTTCACGGATCTCGACGTTGGCTCCGTCTAGGGTGCCGATCGTCAGAGAGCCGTTGAGCGCAAATTTCATGTTGCCTGTTCCAGAAGCTTCTTTCCCGGCAGTAGAAATTTGCTCTGACAGGTCGGATGCCGGGTAGGCAAACTGTCCTAGAGAGACAGAATAGTTTGCTACAAAGACCACCTTCAAGCGTCCAGCAACGTCAGGGTCATTGTTAACCACATCCGCCACCGAGTTGACCAGCTTGATCACCATCTTCGCCATGAAGTAGCCAGGAGCCGCCTTGCCGCCAAAAATAACGGTGCGAGGCACCACATCAATGCTGGGGTTGTCTTTGATCTGGTTGTACAGCGCAATCACATGTAGAACGTTCAGCAACTGCCGCTTGTATTCATGAATCCGCTTAATCTGGATGTCAAAAATCGAGTTGGGGTCGATTTCAATGCCATTACTGCGGTGGATGTAGGCCGCAAAGCTGGCTTTACGCTCTTGCTTGATTTGTCGCCAGCGCGATCGAAATTCTGGATCTTCCACAAAGGCTTCCAGCTTCTTCAACTCATCCAGGTGCTTCACCCAGGTCTTGCCGATTTTTTCAGTAATCAGCCCCGATAGCTCTGGGTTGCTCATCAGCAGCCAGCGACGTGGGGTAACGCCGTTCGTTTTGTTCTGAAACTTCTCCGGCCATAGCTCATAGAAGTCACGGAACAGGTCTTGCTTGACTAGCTCGGTGTGCAACGCCGCTACGCCGTTAACCGCATGACTGCCGATACAGGCTAGGTGAGCCATGCGAATCTTTTTGTCTTCGCCTTCTTCTACCAACGACATCCGGTTCATTTTGCCCGCATCGCCGTTGTATTTCGCCTGAAGCTCTTCCATGAACTGGCGGTTGATTTCGTAGATAATCTCCAGATGGCGCGGCAGCAGGCGACCAAATAGACTGACCGACCAGCGCTCCAATGCCTCCGACAGCAGCGTATGGTTGGTGTAGGCAAAGGTTTGACGGGTGATGTCCCAGGCTTTTTTCCAGGGAATAGAATGCTCGTCTAGGAACAGCCGCATCAGTTCGGCTACGCCGATCGCCGGGTGGGTGTCATTGAGTTGAATGGCGGTTTTCTCGGCGAACTGATCAAAGGTGTCGTGCTTACGCAAGTACAGCCGGATGATGTCTTGCAGGGAGCAAGAGACGAAGAAGAACTGCTGCTGAAGGCGTAGTTCCTTACCCTGAAGCGTGTTGTCGTTGGGATAGAGAACCTTGGAGATGTTCTCAGAGAAGGTCTTGTTGGCAACGGCTTGAGTGTAGTCACCCGCATTAAAGGTATTGAGGTCAAAGTCTTCGCCTGCTCTGGCAGCCCAGAGGCGCAGGGTATTGACCGTGTTGTTGTCATACCCTGGCACGGGCGTGTCGTAGGGCGTGCCCAAAACCGTAACCCGTGGCACCCAGCGCATTTGATAGTTGCCGTCTTTGTCGGTATAGCCTTCGGTATGTCCGCCAAACTTGACTTCAACAGTGTAGTCAGGGCGAGGCATTTCCCAGGGGTTGCCAAATTGGAGCCAGTTATCGGGACGCTCGGTTTGCCAGCCGTCGGCAATGAGCTGGTCAAAAATGCCAAATTCGTAGCGGATGCCGTAGCCCACTGCCGGAATTTCAAGCGCTGCCAAAGAGTCGAGATAGCAGGCTGCGAGTCTGCCCAAGCCGCCGTTACCGAGTCCAGGTTCTTCTTCGCGCTCTAGCAGGTCATCCAGATTTAAGCCTGATTCCTTCAGAGCCTGCTGCATGGGTTCATACAGCCCTAGGTTAATCAAGTTGTTGATCAGCAGACGACCAATTAAAAACTCGGCAGACAGGTAGTAAACCATCTTGACATCTTTGTCAAAGTAAGTCTGCGCGGTCTTAATGCGGCGATTCACCAGACGATCGCGCACCGTATATGCCAATGCCATGTAGTAGTCATACATCGTGGCAAAGTTTTCGTCTTTGCCCTGGAGGTAGTACAGGTTGTCGGCAAGGGCGCGCTTGAGGGTTTCCACTGTTGTCCCAGTCCGATCGTCCTCGATCGTGATAGGACAATCAATTAACTGGTTAGCAAGCTGGTTATCCATAAGCTCGGATGGGTGGGGTGAGTTGATGGTTCACCTCAACTTATGCACAATACAAATTCTAAACGCAAGGAAGAAGTGCTTAAGATTGCATAAAGATCCTCTTCACAGATGCTTTGGCGCTGTGTCTAAAGCCCCTACACAAAAGCGATTGCGACCTTGTGCTTTAGCTCGGTAAAGAGCTTTGTCGGCAACAGCCACAAAGGCGTCAGAACCGATCCGGGCAGAGGGAATCAGGCTAACCGCCCCGGCACTCAAAGTCACGGTTGGGTGAACTGCGATGCTGGTGTGAGGAATAGTGAGGGCGCTAATGGTCGCACAAATCTTTCCTGCTACTACCGTTGCTCCCAAGACATCGGTATTGGGCAGCAGGATCGCAAATTCTTCGCCGCCGTAGCGCGCTACTAGGTCTGTTGTGCGCTGGGCAGCAGATTGCAGCGTTCTTGCCACCTGCTGAAGACAGCGATCGCCCGCTTGATGCCCATAGGTGTCGTTGTAGGATTTGAAGAAGTCAATATCGCACAGCACCAGAGCAAGCGGCTGCTGTTCTCGTCGCATTCTCTGCCACTCTGAGTTGAGGTATTCATCAAATCGCCGCCGATTGGCAAGCTGAGTCAAGCCATCTAGCGACACGAGGCGAAGCAATTCCCGGTTTGCCGCCTCTAGCTCCTGCTGAAGCTGCGATTGACGGATCAGCCGCCGCACCCGCTGGCGCAGAACTGCAAAATGGACAGGTTTGGTGACGAAATCGGTTGCTCCGGCTGTAAAGGCGCGATCGACTGAGACCTGATCCTCTAGACCTGTGATCATTAGAATAGGAACCTGGCGGTTTCCGGCTAAGGTCTGAAGCTTCTCACAGCATTCAAACCCATCAATTCCAGGCATGACGGCGTCCAGCAAAACAATATCAGGAGAGATGCGGCTGTAGATCTCTAGCCCTTCCTGACCTGTCTCAGCCTCAACAATTTCATAACCTTCTCGATCGAGACACAGCCGCAGATGTCTCCGCATAAAAGCATCATCATCGATCAGCAAGACGAGAGCAGGTTTGGTGGGCGTAAAGGAATGGAGGATGGATTGAGGCTCACCATCAATCTGCCCAGAGTCAATCTGCTCAGATGCACCAATTTCCATGGTTAATGCCCTAATCCCTTACGTCTACTCTGGGTTAGTGTTCCCATTTCCAGCTGAGGCAACAAGATTAGAAAGCGTCAAGTTTTTAACGCCGCTCCTGGACAAACACGTCATGATTTTTTACTGGGTGGGCTTCGCCCACCCAGTAAAAAATCATGACGTGTTGAGGGCTACCTTACCGCCTTGGCTGGAAAGACCAGGGAGCAACTGGAGCAATGAGCGATCGCTGAAACTTCAACGGCACTCAATCGACGCCAGACCTCTTGCAGATTAGAGCTTTGGGATTGAGTTTGGTAGAGGCTATGCCCCCACTAAACCTAATTTGCCAGAGGTTGATTCATCTCAGGAGCGCTAATCAGAGCCACCTCAAACTGCTCTCCACTCAGCTTTGCCACCTCAACCCGTAAGCCAGGGCCAAAAAACCGCTCGATTTTCTCCCGCTTTTCCTGCCAAGTCTCAAAAGGAATGAGAGCCGAATCAAATTCTAGAACCAGCGCATAGGCACCCTGACGGTTCTCTTCATGCAAGCCATACAGTAGCGGACGTTCGTCATCGCTGGGGCTAAGACCCAAATGTTCTAATGTGCTGTCTAGATGAGCCTCTTGACCGTAGCGATAGCGCGTCACATCTTTACGAATCTGATTTTGAGTCTCGGTAGCCTGCTGTTGCCGCAGTGCCAGCACTTCGGGCGAGGTAGGCTGAGTCAATGGCACGGGCTTTAGCTCAGATGCCGTGAGCGCCAGACCGCCCAAAAGCAGCGGAATACCGTAGAAAAAGCCCACTAGGTTCAACGTTGGATGATCGGTCGCGTAAGCAACAAAGCCCATGACGGTCAAAATTCCACCGACGACTAAGCCCAACGCTCCTAGAGAAATTTGGCGTAACATATTCATGGGTCAAGTTTGTGAGTCAAGCAACCTACTTCATCAGTATTAACCATCTTGGTGTAGCCCAACTCACTGATTCGGTCTAACTGATATCAGGTTGGGAAACACTAGATCAATCCCTAGCCACTGGAAGATTATCGGAGCGAAGTCAGCATGTCAGATTTGCAACAAAACCCTCAAGAATTGCGCGATCGCTTTCAGCTCATTGAAACTAAGCGAGAAGCTCTGGTACGGCTTTTAGAACAGCCGGACTTAGGCACCCTACGCATTGATGTGAATCAGGCTTTAGAAGAGATGGACGATTTAATCGAAGAGTTCAAGCGAGCCTTTCCCGCAGCCTGAGCTTGTTGAGCAGATTGATCCAAAAAACTCGAATCGCCCTCACCCCAACCCCTTTTCCTTCGTAGGGGAAAGGGGCTTTAAATCCAAGAAATTAGCTCATGCCAAATATCTACACTGTTGAAGTTTTACATCAGGGCAATACCTACTCTCTGACTGTGCCTGAAGATCAGACCATTTTGGCGGCGGCTCAGGAGGCAGGTATAGACTTGCCTACCTCCTGCGGTGCGGGAGTCTGCACCACCTGCGCGGCGCTAGTCACCGAAGGCACAGTCGAGCAATCTGAGGGCATGGGCGTCAGCGCCGAACTGCAAGCCCAAGGCTTTGCGCTGCTCTGCGTTGCCCACCCGCGATCGAATATTAAGCTGGAGTCAGAGAAGGAAGACAGGGTGTATCACCTGCAATTCGGTCAGTTTCAACAGGCAAAGAAGTAGAGCAGGAGATGCTAACCCACTTTTTGACGGTGGAAGTCGCGCTGCAATCGTCGCCTGACTTGCTGCATCGAGCGATCTTGGCCGAGTTGCGCCAACACGGAGAGCCGCTGCGCTGGGCGATCGTGGCGGTGGATGGCGATCGCCAAATGGCAGCTATCGAGGCTGTCGTCACGGCTGATGAATTTCTGATGCCTGAAGCGGTGGTGAGAACAGTATGAAACCCTACACGGTTGTGCTGATCGTCCCGACGGGCATTGGCGCAGCGATCGGGGGGTATGCGGGGGATGCCCTGCCCGTTGCCCGTGCGATCGCCCAAGTTGCCGATCGGCTGATCACCCACCCTAACGTCATGAATGGGGCACAGCTCTATTGGTCAATGCCAAACGCCTTTTATGTGGAGGGCTATGGACTCGATCAGTTTGCGGCAGGGCAATGGGGCTTACGTCCGGTGCATCAAAATCGGGTAGGGCTGGTGCTGGATCAAGGCATTGAGCCGGAGCTGAGGTTGCGACACTTGCAGGCTGCTGATGCCACTCGCGCCACGCTGGGGCTAGACCTAACCCCCTACATTGTCACCGATGATCCGCTGGGCGTGGAGCTACGCACAGCAGCTTCTGGGGCAACTTGGGGCACGATTCAGAATCCCGATAGCTTGCTTCGCTCAGCAGAGAAATTAGTGAAGGCAGGGGCAGAGGCGATCGCCGTAGTGGCGCGGTTCCCAGACGACTGTGGCAGCGAAGCCCTGACTCAGTACCGCCAGGGGCAGGGGGTCGATCCGCTGGCAGGAGCTGAAGCTGTGATCAGCCATTTGGTCGTGCGGCATTTGCAAGTTCCCTGTGCCCATGCACCCGCCCTGTTGCCTTTGCCTTTGGAACCAGAGCTATCGCCCCGATCGGCTGCTGAGGAATTGGGCTATACGTTTTTGCCTTGCGTCTTGGTGGGGTTGAGCCGTGCGCCGCAGTTTGTCGTGGCTGAAGCAAGAGGGCGATCGACCGATATCTGGGCAGATCAGGTAGATGCGATCGTGATTCCAGCTTCGGCTTGCGGCGGTAGTGCGGTGCTGAGCTTTAGCCAGTCTCGAACCCAAATTATTGCCGTCAACGATAACCAGACTCGGCTGAATGTGAGGGGCGATCGCCTCAATCTGCCCGTTATGGAAGTAGAGTCTTATCTAGAGGCGCTGGGCGTTTTGGTGGCTCACCGGGCAGGGATTAATGCCAAGGCGCTGCGTCCTCACCTAGGACAAATCCATCAGCTTTGAGTTGTCGCGATTGGCATGAGATTTTCAGCCGTCGCCTAGAATCGAATTATGTTGTGTTTATCTTGCCACCGTGTCTGAAGAACTTCCTCCCAAGTCCAGTATCGAATCTCTGACGCGCATACAAGTTCTAATGGCGATGGGTGTCACGGCAGTGGTGCTGCTGCTGGCGGCGCGGCTGTGGCTGTTGCTCGATCGCTCTGCGGGTCTGCTGCCTGTAACCGGGTCAGGATCGGCGGTGTTGTGGGGCATTGGCTTAGGGATTGGCATTACCTTGGCAAGCGGCATTGCCTACCGAGTCTGGGAGGATTATCGCCTCAGTGCCGATTACTACCTGGCGCTGGTGATTAAGCCTTTGGTGCTGTTTGACCTGATCTGGCTGGGGCTTTTACCTGGAATGAGTGAAGAGCTATTGTTTCGAGGCGTAATGCTCCCGGCGATCGGTTTAAACTGGTTTGGCTTGTTGATTTCCAGCCTGTGTTTTGGGGTACTGCACTTTAGCGGATCGCAGCAGTGGTCGTATGTCATTTGGGCAACGGTAATTGGCGGTGTGCTGGGGTTTAGCGCAATTGCTTCCGGCAATCTCCTCGTGCCGATCGTGGCTCATATCACTACAAATCTGATTTCAAGCTACGTTTGGAAGATCGATCATTGAAATAAAGATTGCTAAAATCATCCAAAAATGGCGTATAGCGATTTCACCCTAGCTAAGGTTCAAGCTGCTTTTAACTTGACGATCGAAGAGAGCCGCTGTCTATTTGGCGATGTTGAGAGAGTTCAGCCCTCAGAGCGGTTGCTGCTTGACCTGAATGAGAATAAGCCCCTAGCAATCGCCATTAATAGCGAAAAGGCGCGATCGGAATTTCTAATCGCGCCAGTTTTGGCAGAGGTGAGACGGCAAACTCACTATCAAGCCAGCCTGTTTTCTGGCATTGAGTTTAATGTCGATCTAGAGCAAGGGTTGAAAGGATTTTGCGATTACATTCTGAGCCGCTCCAAAGAGCAGTACTATATTGCTGCTCCAGTCGTGGTGATTATTGAAGCCAAAAATGAAAATATCATCGCAGGGCTAGGGCAATGTATTGCAGCAATGGTGGCAGCGCAGATTTTCAACCAACGGGCGGAGCTAGGCATACAAACCCTCTATGGAGCCGTCACAACAGGGACAAACTGGAAATTCATGACGCTTTGCGATCGCTTAGTCAACATTGATGCTGATGAATACTACATCAATCAGATCGATGCGATTTTGGGTATTCTCCTGCAATCTTTACAGCTAGAACCTGTTGTAATTTCCCGAAGCTAAATTTTTGAAACTGGGATTTTTGAAACTGGGATTTTTGAAACTGAGAAACCTGCATCACTAAAATGGAAACCGCAAATGCACAGCGCCTATTGTAATTCAGCGCACTAATTATGATTCAGCACAATCTCCCTCAGCCGCCATTGTTCGATCGCCTTGAAGATGAACGCCTCCACCGCAAGCAGCGCCTTGTTGCAGCCCTGCGGCTGTTTGCTCACTATGGCTTTGACGAAGGGGTAGCAGGACACATCACCGCTCGCGATCCAGAGTATGCCGATCACTTTTGGGTGAATCCGTTTGGTATGTACTTCGGGCATATCTGCGTCTCGGATTTGCTGTTGGTCAATCACAAGGGCGAAGTTGTGGAAGGAAGCCGCCCCGTGAACGCCGCAGCTTTTGCCATCCATTCCCAAATTCACCAGGCAAGACCGGATGTCGTGGCGGCAGCCCACGCCCATTCGCTTGCAGGCAAAGCTTTCTCATCTTTGGGTCGATCGCTCGATCCTATTACCCAAGATGCCTGCTCTTTTTACGAAGACCATGCCGTGTTTGACGACTACACCGGAGTGGTGCTGTCTACGGACGAAGGACAGCGAATTGCGGAAACCTTGGGCGATCGCAAGGCTTTGATCCTCCGCAACCACGGGCTATTGACTGTCGGGCATTCTGTAGACGAAGCAGCATGGTGGTTTGTGGCGATGGATCGCTCCTGTCAGGCACAGCTCAGTGCCGAGGCGATCGGTAAGCCCATGTTGATTGATCCTGAAGTTGCGAGCCTCACTTTTAGTCAGGTGGGATCACATTTTATGGGATGGTTTAGCTTTCAGTCGCTCTATGAAAAGATGGTGCGATCGCAGCCAGAGCTATTAAACTAAAGAACTCTTGAACTAGAGAACCCTTGAGCTAAGCCTGTGAGTAACGCAAACTTAGAACCCCGAATCGAGCAAGTTGAAATAGACATCACGGAGCTAAAGCGATCGATTTTAGACTTGCGATCGACGGTCAGCACCTTAGCCGATGTTGTTTCTCTCCATGAGAATCAGCACAAAGAATCGCGCCAAAGATTCGATCGCTTTGTCCAGCAAGCAGAAGCCGATCGCGCTTCGATGTTGCAGCTTATTCAGGCGTTGGCACAGCCTTTGCGAAGCACGTATCGCTCAGTATTACAGTTGTAGATAATGTAAGCTAGTTTTCAGTCTACCTGGAAAATAGTC
>NZ_JCACIN010000004.1:0-92116 GCF_059504425.1 Drouetiella sp. | reverse complement strand
AGTGTACTACTCAATTTCAGCCCCGTACCCCCATAATTCGCTTGGAGCGGACTGCTGAAAGATCTCGGTGCATTGCAAAGGTTATTGGCAGCCGCTCAAACGAACAGTTGTACTGCGTTGATTTTCCAGAGAACTACGATTTAGAGTTATTCTATGAGGCGTTTCTGAAAGATTACCTATGGATCAGTCAACTCAACCAACATTGACATCGCATCAACCCTAGTACCCAAATCTCGTAGGGTGCATTGCAGCTAAGCAAACGCACCATTTTTATGAGAATTTTAATGCCGCTCCGCGTAGAATTCTCAATGTTCCTGATGAGGGCTGCTCTGAGATTAATCAGGGCGGCAATTTACAATAGATAGGGAGTTACTGGGAAAGGCTGATGACGTTGCCAGAATTACAAAATCAGGCATTGCGGTTGCCAACTGGCGATCGGGTCAAAACCTCCCCTTATCCCTGCCCTGCCGATTCACTAGGAACTGACTCATAATGATTGCAGTGAAAAAGAACTTCCCACAGCTCACCCCCAAAGAATACTTTGCCTGGGAAGAAAAGCAGCTAGAAAAGCATGAATACATTGATGGTCAAGTCTATGCGATGGGCGGCGGCAGTGTAAATCATGGTCGCATTGCTATCCGGCTCACTGCCCTGTTCGACACCCATTTAGACAGTAGCGGTTGCATAACAGGCAATTCTGATATCAAGGTTAATATTGCCGAAACCAATAGCTACACCTATCCAGACGCTAGCGTAACTTGCGACAAACGAGACAAAAACACGTCTCAATATTTTACTTACCCCTGTCTGATCGTTGAGGTTTTATCAGAGAGTACAGAGGCGTATGACCGAGGGGGTAAGTTCAGAATGTATCGAAACAACCCCGTCTTACAAGATTATTTATTAGTGAGTTCCACCCGCATTGAAATGGATCTGTATCACAAAAAAGATACTGGCGAATGGATTATTCTTAATTACAAGGCAGGAGATCTCATAGAACTAAAAAGCATTAATCTCAGCTTTCCGATCGAGCAAGTCTACCGCAATCTTGTTCTAACGCCAGAAAATCTACCACCAGAATCTGAGTAAATTAGACGGGATCTATTCGTCAGATTGGGATAATGGCAATAGTGGCAGTCTTTGAAAGAATGGGCGATACGAATAGCTTGTTGAGTTGTATAGCGCTACGCGCTTAGATCCAATGAGTTATTTTTTGAGAGCCGCGCTCCGCGCGGCTCTCAAAAAATAACTCGTCCTAACTCAATTACGTAGGGCTATAATGCTCAAGCAAGTCTTGATTCTTGGTAAAGTATGCATTGGAATTCTTGGTGGGTTGAGCTTGCTGTTGAGTTAGTAGTGTATCCAAAAAATAGGAAAGATGATTTGGATTAAAGCCCTATGAACAAAGAGCAATTAGAACAATACTGGCAAGCCTATTTAGCGACGCTTCCAAATGCTGCATCCAGTGTCGAAACTTATGACGCGGGTCAATTTGGCGATCACTCTGAAATGGCAGATGAACTGGGAAATTTAATCTTAAAAGGAGTTAAAACTGCAACCTGTTCAGCTTTATGGGAATGGGAAGCAGAGGGAAGCGAGCTTCCTAAAGTGGGATCAAAATCTATTGTGCTTGATGGGAATGACAACCCACTTTGCATTATTGAAACAACGGAAGTGGTAATCCGAGCATTTAATGAAGTGGACACCAAGTTTGCTTATGAAGAAGGTGAGGACGATCGTTCCTTAGAATCTTGGAGAGAGGAACATTGGAAGTTCTTCTGGCGAATATTACCTAAAATTGCTAAGAAGCCAACCCCTGAGATGCTTTTAGTTTGCGAGCGTTTTCATGTCGTGTATAGGCAGTAACTATTGGTGCAGTGCGGACTCACAACTCCTATGCACATCGACTGTCGAGAGTCGATCGAGGATGACGCAAAAATTATTTGCGGAGTGAATCACAATGCTATTGCAGCAGGTTTTAAGTGCGATCGCGGCTACTCCTTGCCAATCAGCTTCAAGGGATAGTTTCTTGAGTGAATGAGGAAACAATTGAAGCGATCGCTTCCACTTGCTCCCAATATTCTTCATCGGTCAATACAGGTTTCGCCACCTCTGGCAAAAGTTCAGCTTGCAAATCAATCCAAGACTTGCAGCCGCCATAATCAGGACGATAGAGAATGGATTGAGGCTGGGGCAAAGCATAAACCCTCAGCAGCAGCAACGAGAGGGGCGATCGCGCTTTCCACTTTAGCCGTTCTGAGACAAATGCCTCATTCCAAACATGGAACGGCAACAGAGAAGCGATCGCCTCCGCCTCGCTCACTTCAAAAGTATGGGTAATCTCTGCCCAAGACTGAATCGGCACCGTTTCAGGATGCCAGCCCGACGCAATAGGCACCACCTGACTGGCATATTCAGGTTTTAGTAGGCGGGGCTGCTGATGCTCGTAGGTCGGGTAGAGCCAGACTTGGGAATGGGCGATCGCAAAAGACTGTTCTCGAATGCCGCCTTTGCGCAACAGCAAAATAGTGCTGCCACGGGTCAAAGCATTCACGGCGATCGCCCATTCTTTCAGGGCTGCGGTGAGAAAAAGCGGCATGATTTCTCTCGCGGGTTAGATAAAAAAGCTGACCCATTGTTGAGTCAGCCCAGATCGTTATTGTAATTTCTTTGTTCTCTCAAATGCTGCTTCTCACGTCAGCATTACTCTCTCAATCAGACAGTTGGAAGAAACCCAAACTGCGCGTTCCCAAATCGGCAGGTAGGCTCAAGGATAGCTACAAAACTTAAATATCCTTTTCCAGAAAATAGCTTAGCAGTTGGCGTGACCTTTTGTAACTCATCTGGACGGCAAAAATAAATTAGCTGTGCGCTTCAACAACGGCTCCTGCCAGATCAATCTCCAAAATTCGAGTCTGGACGCTAATGCCCTGAGCCACCCAAGCCGCCGCCATTGCCGTCTCTACTGCCACCATTTGGTCAGGGTGAGTCAATGCCAAAAGGGTCGGGCCAGAGCCACTAATCACCAATCCATGCGCCCCAGCATCCAAAGCTGCCGTCTGCACCTGCTCAAATCCTTGAATTAGAGTCTGACGATAGGGCTGATGAATCCGGTCTTGTAAAGCAGTCCGGAGCCAGTCCGATCGCCCCGTCTGCACACCGCGCAGCAGCATTCCCAAATGAGCCACGTTAAACACGGCATCGGCACGGCTGTACTGAGCAGGCAAAACTTGCCGCGCTGCTGCCGTGGAAAGTTCAAAATTGGGAATAGCAATCACAGGCACCACCTCTTCATGCCAGGGAATATCGCAAATTGTCCAGGACTGACCTGCGCCTGATTGCCCCCCCGATCGCCCGTCCGATCGCCCAGCCGATGCCGACAGCCGACAGCCGCCCAGTAAAGCTGGAACCACGTTATCTGGATGTCCCTCTAGTCCGATCGCCAGATCCATCACCTGTTCTAGCGATAGCGGCGATCCTGCTAGGGCATTTGCCCCGACTAATCCCCCCACGATCGCCGTTGCCGAACTGCCTAACCCCCTTGCTAGCGGCACCTGAAGCACAATCTCTAAATGCACTGGCGGAGGAGTTTTCCCAATCTGCTGATATAGCTTGAGAAACGCCTGATATGCCAAATTGCTTGTGTTGGTAGCAACTCGCTCTGCCTCTAAACCCGTTGCCTCAATTGCGAACGATCGCTCCTGATTCGATCGCTTCTGGTCTCCAGCAAAGTGCGAAAACACGAACTGGTTGTGCAAGCTTAGGGCGGCTCCTAGGCAATCAAACCCTGCACCCAAGTTGGCAGTTGTGGCGGGAACGGTAACGGTGAGGGTGGGCGATCGCATAGCGGCGGTTCAGTTCAAGAAATATCAGGTTTAGAGAGAAGCAATTGGGGCAAGTCGAAGTTTAGAACCTCACCCCCGAACCTGACAAGTATTTTTTGAGGAATGGCAAAATTCCGGCTGCCAAATGCTCTGGATATTCCTCGTGCAGACCCAGAGAACCGGGCATCCGATAAACCTGCAACCCCACTCCAGAAAAATGCACCAGCATTTCCATTTCCTCTAGAGACTTAGGCGGCGTTTGCTCCCCAATCACCACCAGTACGGGCACCGCCAGCGGCGGCTGGAAATACTCAAAGAAATGCTTGCGGCGATGGACTGGATCAAGTGCCCCTGTCACAAAAGCCGCCGAAGCAAACCTGGCTCCCCGCTTTTGGGTCGTGCGCCATTTTTGAGCCATCAGCGCTGGCGTCAGATGAGCGCGATCGCCCACCACATGCCGACCATACATCCAGCCTAATATGGGCGGCAGGGTGTTGAGCCAATAGAGAAACTGCCCTAGCAGCGGCAGGCGAATCAGAAAACGCAGAACGCTGTAGCTTTTACGATGATCGCCCATTGCTGTCGGCAGAGGTCCCCGCCAAGTAGGAGCCACCAGCACAATCCAGGAGACGGGCAGCACCACGCCCCGTTGCGCGCCCGCCACCATCTGCATGGCATATCCCGCCGCATGTCCAGCCGCAATGATGACTACAGGTTCTGTAAAAACAGACTGGATAAAGTCTTTCAGGAAGTTGTGATAGAGCGCAGGGCGATAGTCAAATGCAGGGCGATCGGATTGTCCAAACCCCACCCAGTCAGGAATCACAACCTGGTAGTATTGCGCCAACTGCCCAGCTAAGCCGTACATTTCGCTGCGGCTAGAAACGCTGCTGAGGGCGGGCAGAAGCAAAATCGGCTTACCCGTCCCAAAGGTTTCATAGGCAACGGTGACAGGCTTTTTTTGCCAATTCCACTGAAATTCTCGAATTGTGCCAGCAGCAGAGCCGTCGGTAGAAATCATCTCAGCTTTAACCCAGAGCAAACTCTAATTCACTACTAGGGTACATGGCTGTGATGGTCGAGAACATACTTTTCCTTGAAACTATCTTTTTCTGAAGCCATGATGAAGCCATGAACATTTTCCTGGAGACAGAGCGCTTAATTTTGCGGCAGTTTACCTCTGCCGATGTTGAGAATCTCGTGTTACTGGATAGCGATCGCCAGGTGATGCGCTTTATTAACGGCGGCACCCCAACCCCGACCGAGGTGATTCAAAATCAACTTCTGCCCAAAATTCTGAGCTACTACGCCAAATATCCACACTTTGGGTTTTGGGCAGTTGATGAAAAGATGAGTCAGGAATTTATCGGCTGGTTTCATTTTTATCCGGCGATCGAAAATCAGTTTGCGGTTGAATTAAATCTGGTTACGCCAGGGGAAATTGCTCTGGGCTATCGACTGCGGCAAGGAGCCTGGGGCAAAGGCTATGGCACCGAAGGCTCAAAGGCGCTGATTCACAAGGGCTTCACAGAGCTTCAGGTGCAGCGAGTAGTAGTCTGGGCGCTTGCCGAAAACCTGGCTTCCATTCGGGTAATGCAGAAGGTTGGATTGCAGTTTGAAAGAGCATTTTCTTTCACAGAGCAGCAGTTGCCCAACGTTAGCCAGCGTCAAGCCGTGAAATATGGGGTAATGTCTCCAATATATTGTTGATGTGTTGTTGATTTTTTGAAAGGGGCGCTCCGCGCCCCACCCTAAATGTCCTAAGCAAGCTGGCGACAGCTCTACATCCAGAACATCACCGAAATATGGCAGCGATCGCCTTCCCGCAGTTTCGCAAGAGACGCTAGGCTAGAAGGCGGTTCTGTGTTTTATCAACCCAGTTTCTTCAAGTCTCTCTAAACTAAGCCGTCATGTCTGAGCCTATGACTCCCTCGCCTGAACCGGAAATTCCTTTGGTGCCCTCCGAAGCTGCCAGCGTCCCTGCCGACGGATCTGTCAGTGCAGGCGATTCTCTCAGTGCAAGCGATTCTCTCAGTGCAAGCGATCGCAATGCCAAAACCCGACAGCTTCTGGGCATGAAGGGGGCGCAATCCGGCGAGACTTCCATCTGGAAAATCCGCTTGCAGTTGATGAAGCCCATTACCTGGATTCCGCTGATTTGGGGCGTGGTATGTGGCGCAGCTTCTTCAGGAAACTACACCTGGACGCTAGAAAACACCCTAATTGCCGCCGCCTGTATGCTGCTGTCTGGGCCTTTGCTGACGGGCTACACCCAAACCATGAACGACTTTTACGATCGCGACATTGATGCCATTAACGAACCTTACCGCCCGATTCCCTCTGGCGCGATTTCCATCCCGCAGGTGACAGCGCAAATTTTGGTGCTGCTGTTTGCGGGTCTTGGTATTGCCTTTGCGCTCGATCGGTGGGCAGGTCACAGCTTCCCGACCATTACGGCACTGGCGCTTGGCGGCTCGCTGCTGTCCTACATCTATTCCGCTCCGCCGCTGAAACTCAAGCAAAACGGCTGGTTGGGCAACTACGCCTTGGGAGCCAGCTATATTGCTTTGCCCTGGTGGGCGGGTCATGCGCTGTTTGGAGAACTCAACACCACGATCGTTGTCTTGACGCTGTTCTACAGCATGGCGGGTTTGGGCATTGCGGTGGTGAATGACTTCAAAAGTGTGGAGGGCGATCGCCAGCTGGGTCTAGATTCTCTGCCCGTTATGTTTGGTGTGGGCACAGCCGCCTGGATTTGTGTACTGATGATTGACATCTTTCAGTCGGGTATCGCGGCATTCTTAGTCAATATCCATCAGAATCTCTCTGCTGTACTGCTGGTGCTGCTAATTGTCCCCCAGATTACGTTTCAGGATATGTATTTCCTGCGCGACCCGCTCAAAAATGATGTGAAATATCAGGCAAGCGCTCAGCCTTTTTTGGTGTTGGGAATGCTAGTAACAGCTCTGGCGCTGGGTCACGCAGGCGTGTAGAGTTAAGCGGCATGCACAGCGGCATACAAAGCGTATTTCGCAACACTGCCTTGTACTTTGCCTCAAAAAAGACTAAGTTTAGGTGAAGTTAAATAAAGCTAAAGCTAAGCTGTTCATAGACAGTCTAAATAGCAATTGCCAACTTGCCCTTGGTATCTGCCAGTAAGAACAACGTTCTATCTGTGGTGGTTTGTGAGGAAGTACCGTGACTGATTTTCTTGCCAGGTTCAGAGCTATGTCTAGCAGACAGGACAAATCGAATAGGACTGCTGGACATCCATCGCATGACCGTAATGGCAAAACTGATTCCAAAACTCCTGAATTCACGATTTTGGAAAAAGTCACTGCAACAGCGCCTCGTAGAAGGCGCAAAACCTCGCCCAACGGCGCAAAACCACCTCGCCGAGCGATCTATCAAACCTGGTGGGCATGGGGAATTGTGGGTCTAGCTCTGGGGACAGGGGGGTTGGCGATCGCTAGCGTCAACCGCCTCACTGCCCTTGAAAAAGACCTGCCTGACATGAAGGATGTCCTGACTTACACCCGTGCTGGCTCGCTGACGCTCAAATCTTCTGACGGTACGGTGTTGCAGCAGATTGGCTCGGCAACTCGTCAGAAAGTGACGATTACCCAAATGCCGCCCCACTTACCGGAAGCTTTTGTAGCCTCAGAAGATCAGGGCTTTTATCAGCACACAGGGGTGGATTATGTGGCGATCGTCCGTGCTTCTCTCGCCAACGTCATGTCTGGGCAGGTCAAGGAAGGCGGCAGCACGATTACTCAACAGCTTGCCCGAATTGTCTTCCTCGACCAGCAGCGCAGTCTGGGACGCAAAGTGCGGGAGGCGCTGCTGGCGCAAAAAATGGAGTCAGAGCTAGATAAAAAGCAGATTCTAGAGCAATATCTTAACTTGGTGTATCTGGGTTCAGGGGCTTACGGGGTTGCCGATGCCGCCTGGATTTTCTTTAGCAAGCCTGTCAATAAGTTGACGTTAGGAGAGATGGCATTAATTGCGGGCATGGCTCCGGCTCCTAGCGCCTATTCTCCGCTCGTCAATCTAGAATTTGCCCGTGAGCGCCGGGACGTAGTGCTGAAGCGGATGATTGATGTGGGCTTCATCACCGAGGCTGAAGGCAATGCCGCGATCGCCACTCCCATCAAACTCAAGCCGGGTGCAGTCAAAAATACGACGAGTCCGGTGCCCTATTTTACGTCCTACGTGCAGCAGCAGTTGCCGCGTTTAGTCTCCAAAGATGAGCTAGAGGTGGGCGGCTTGACGGTGGAAACAACGCTGAACCTGAAGTGGCAAAAACAGGCTCAGGCGGTCGTGAAAAATGCGATCGCCTATTACGGCGCGAGTGAAGGGTTTGAGCAAGCCTCTCTGGCATCTGTCGATCCGCGCAACGGTGAAATCAAGGCGCTGGTGGGGGGAGATGACTTTGGCAAGAGCCAGTTTAACCGAGCCACCCAAGCCCAACGTCAGCCCGGTTCTACGTTTAAGGCATTTGTCTATGCAACGGCGGTTGCAGCAGGCTTCTCCCCCTATCGCGGCTACATTGATGCCAAATATATTGTGGACGGCTATGAGCCGCGCAACTATGGCAAAAACTATCGTGGCTCGGTCAGCATGAAGGATGCTTTGACTTCTTCGATTAACATCGTGGCGGTCAAGACCCTGGTAGATGTCGGGTTTACGCCTGTGGTCAAAATGGCGCAGCGGATGGGCATCAAGTCGAAGCTGTTGCCGGCCTACTCTCTGGCGCTAGGTAGCTCTGAGGTGAATCTGCTGGAGCTAACCAGCGCCTATGGCACCCTGGCAAACAAAGGCAATCACGTAGAAGTTCATGCGGTAACGCGTATTCTTAACCGATTTGGCAAGGTGATTTACCAGGCAGACTTTAAGCCGCAGCGGGCGATCGATGCTGACAGCGCTGCAATCACCACCTGGATGCTAGAGGGCGTAGTGCAAGGCGGTACGGGCGGAGAGGCGGCTCTCCCCGATCGATCGGTGGCTGGGAAAACGGGCACGTCTGAAAAGAAGCGCGATTTGTGGTTTGTGGGCTACATTCCTCAGCTTGTAACGGGTGTCTGGCTAGGTAATGATGATAGCAGCCCTACCTATGGAGCCAGCAGCACTGCTGCCGCCACCTGGTATGACTATATGAGCAAGCTAACGGGCGATATTCCGGTGGAGGAATTCCCTGATATTCCGAATGACGTAGACTACCGAGATGGATCGATAAAGGCGGAACCCGTCCGTCCGGGTCGTGTTTATGCAGATACTAACACCGCTCCTGGCCGCGAAAGTGGGGAAGGAGAACCAAGCCGCAGTTGGAGCGATTCTGACAGCTATTCCAATGATTCTTACAGCGGCTCCTCAGAGCCTAGCTCTAGCAGCAGCGAGCCTGCGCCCGAACCTGCGCCCGAACCTGCGCCTGTCGAACCTGAGGCACCTGCCAGCGCTGTCCCTACTGAGCCTGAGCCTCCCGTCATGACTGCTCCTGAGCCTCCCGTGATTGAGCCTCCATCTGAACCGATTTCTGAGCCTCCTCCAGTCGTAGTGCCTACTGAACCTGAACCGCCTCAACTTATCTTGCCTGAAGCCTCTCCTTCTCCCTAAATGAATGTTTTTATTCAGGCCTATGAATATGCGGTCAGCAACTTTGCTGAAGTCTCAACTGCGCTGCGGCAGCATTTGGTTTTGGTTTTGGTTCCTTTAGCGATCGGTCTTTTTGTCGGCTTGCCTCTGGGACTCTGGAGCGCTCGATCGCGTCTAGCTTCCATCGTCCTGATTAACGGCTTTAACGCCCTGCGCGTCATTCCTAGCTTGGCAATCTTGTTTCTGGCAATTCCCTACTTTGGGTTGAGCTTTCAGTCAGCAGCGATCGCCCTCACCCTGCTAGTCATGCCGCCCATCCTGATCAACACTGACGTTGCCTTTCGCACGATCGATCCGATGATCCGTGAGGCGGCTTTTGGCATGGGCATGAGTCCGGGGCAGGTTTTGCGTCAGGTCGAAATTCCTTTGGCGCTGCCCGTGGTGATTGCCGGAGTCAAAATTGCCCTAGTTGAAGTGATTGCCAGCGCTACCTTGGCGGCGTTTATTGGGGCGGGCGGCTTAGGCAGCTTCATCGTGCGGGGATTTGCGCTCTATGATATCCCTACCTTGCTGGTCGGGGCTATTCCCGTGGCGATTCTGGCGCTTTTGGCTGAAGTGAGTTTGAGCGCGGCACAGCGATCGCTTCAGCCACCTCGATGAGGGCTGGGGCTAGATCTGCGGTAGATTTTTCGCGGAGATACGGCGCACCCGTCTTGCTGGATTAGCCGCCCACTCTAATGCTAGGAGCGCTCCATTGATGATGAACGCTAGGAGCGCTACGGCGATCGCCCCTGCCCAAATTTTGTCATAGCGACCTGATTGGGCAATGCCTTCAAACAGTAGCGTTCCTAGCCCACCTGCCCCAAACTTGGCGCCGATTGCGGCAATGGCGATCGCCACAATGGCTGCCACCCGCAAACTCGCCAAGAAGATGGCTAGAATCAGCGGCACTTGCACCTGCCACCAGCGTTGCCAGAGGTTCATGCCCATGCCCCTAGCCGCCTCTAATACTGCGGGGGCGATCGACTGTAGACCCACGACTAAGCCGCGTACCAAAATCACCTGTGTGTAAATCACCATTGCGACAATCACCGATCGCTGATTTAACCCAAAAATGGGAATCAACAAAATAATCAGTGCCAGACTAGGCAGAGTATACAGCACTCCCAATGTGCCCAGAATCGGGACATTTAGCCAGCGAAAGCGAGTCACCAACAGCGCCAAAGGCAGCGCGATCAGCACGGCGATCACGAGGGTGAGGCTAGTCATTTGCAGATGCTCTAGGAGCAGTTTCCAGACAATGCCAGGATTTTTGAGGATATAGCTCATGAGTTTGTGATGCAAATGATGCTTGGGGAGCGGTTGGGTTGGAGGAGCGGTTGGGTCGAGAGTGCGATCGCCTAAATAAACCTATCTAGACAAATCCAGTAGATCGCAAAGCTTACACTTGATCCCCCCAACTCCCTTTTTAAGGGGGCTTCAGAACTCAAAGTCCCCCTTTTGAAGGGGGATTTAGGGGGATCAGACACAAGTATTTCTAGCGTGAGTGTGAGCATTGGTTTGCGATCTACTGAGACCTAATTTAAGCTTAAACTCGACAGATTTTTTGTTGGGGCAGGGGTCTAATGCTGTGCAGCTCTTGTTTCGTATCTTAAGTTACAGTCAGGGGGTAATGCGAGAGACTATTGATAGGCAATGCGTTTGATGGGCAGTGCGTTTGCAAGGCAGTGTGTTTGCAATTTTGGACTCAAACGCTGATCCTAAAGATTAGAAGTGAAAGGCTAGAAGCGAGGCTGCATCGTGCAATTTCAGCATTACGATCCCGGTGATTTTTACGATGAGCTGTTTGTGGCGAAGGGGGAGCCTCGTCCCGAAGCCGCCGTGTTGATCGAGCGCATCAACGGACTCACCATGAATGAATTGCAGCAGCGACAGAACGCGGCTCAAAATGCTCTGTTCAAAGTGGGAGTCACCTTTAACGTTTACAGCGACAATGAAGGTACTGAGCGGATTTTGCCTTTCGACATTATTCCTCGGATTTTGCCCTTGCGGGAATGGGAGATTCTGGAAAAGGGCTTGAAGCAGCGGATTCAGGCGCTCAATCTGTTTCTGGACGATATTTACGGCGAGCAAAAAATTCTCAAAGATAAAGTCATTCCGCGCGAGCTAGTGGAATCGGCAACCGGATTTCTCAAGCCCTGCATAGGTTTGAAACCCCCTCAAGGCATTTGGTGTCATATCACTGGAACAGATCTGGTGCGCGATCGCTCTGGTGCTTGGTACGTCCTAGAAGACAATATGCGCTGCCCGTCAGGCGTTTCCTATGTGCTGGAAAACCGCCGCGTTATGAAGACGACCTTTCCGCTGGTCTTCAACAAAATGTCGATTCGAGCCGTGGATGACTACGCCAGTAAACTGCTGGAAACCCTGTTAAATCTAGCTCCGACAGGCTTTCCCGACCCGACAGTGGTCGTGCTAACCCCCGGAATCTATAACTCTGCCTACTTCGAGCATTCGTTTCTGGCGCAGCAAATGGGCGTAGAACTGGTGGAAGGTCGTGATTTGACGATCGTAGACGGCTACCTGCAAATGCGCACCACCAAAGGGCTGAAGCGCGTTGATGTCGTCTACCGCCGCATTGACGATGACTTTATCGATCCGGTGGCTTTTCGTCCTGACTCGCTGCTGGGCATTCCAGGGCTGATGGAGGTCTACCGCGCTGGGCGGGTTGCCCTAGCGAACGCTCTGGGGACAGGTATTGCCGACGATAAAGTGATCTATGCCTACGTGCCGCAGATGATTAAGTATTATTTAGGCGAGGATCAGCTCTTGGCAAATGTGCCGACTTACCTCTGCTGGGAAGCCGATCAGCAGTCCCATGTGTTGGCAAATCTAGACAAACTTGTGGTCAAATCAGCCGATGAGTCAGGCGGCTATGGTATGCTCGTCGGCCCCCATGCAACTCAGGCAGAGCGCGAAGATTTTGCTGGACGCATCAGAGCCAATCCTCGAAAATACATTGCCCAGCCCACGCTGAATCTCTCTAGAGTGCCGACGCTATTTGAAAATCAGATTGATGGCTGCCATGTCGATTTGCGTCCCTACATTCTCTACGGCAAGGAAATCTATATCAATCCAGGTGGCTTGACCCGCGTGGCGTTGAAGAAAGGCTCTTTAGTGGTCAATTCTTCTCAGGGAGGGGGCAGCAAAGATACTTGGGTCGTAGCTGAATCTGTTCCAGGTCAGTCTCAAAACCAGTCTCAAAACCAGTCTCAAAACCAGAGCCAAAACCAGTCTCAAAGCTAGGCTTTATTTGTTATTTATCTATTCTTAAATCATGCTTAGCCGTGTTGCACATTCTATTTACTGGCTCAATCGCTATGTGGAACGAGCGGAAAACATTGCGCGGTTCATTGATGTAAACCTCAATCTACTGCTAGATTCTCCCACGGTAATGACCCAACAGTGGGAGCCGATCGTTTCCACGACGGGCGATCGCCCTCTCTTCAAGTCTCGCTATGGTGACGCGACTGCCGATAACGTCATCCAGTTTCTCACGTTCGATCAGGCGTATCCCAACTCGATTTTGTCTTGTCTGACTGCCGCTAGGGAGAATGCGCGATCGGTGCGCGAAGTCATCTCTTCAGAGATGTGGGAGCAGGTCAACCTATTCTATCTAATGGTGAAAGAGGCTTCGCAGCAGCGACACCTGACCTTAACGCAGTTGCCCAGCTTTTTCGCAGAGGTAAAAACCGCCAGCCACCTGTTTGCAGGAGTGATGGATGCCACCATGTCGCACAACGAGGGCTGGCACTTCGGGCGCGTCGGACGGCTCTTGGAACGAGCAGACAAAACGGCGCGGATTCTCGACGTGAAGTATTTCATTTTGCTGCCGTCCCCCAGCGATGTGGGGACGGCTCTGGATGAGCTTCAGTGGATTGCCCTGCTCAAGTCGGCTAGCGGCTACGAAATGTATCGCAAGCGCCAGCGGCTGATTAGCCCAGACGGCATCGCCAATTTTCTGATACTCGATCGCGAGTTTCCCCGCTCGATCGCCTATTGTCTTTTGCAGGCAGAGCGATCGATGCATGAGATTAGCAGCACGACTCTAGGAAGCTGGAACAATTCGGCAGAGCGATCGCTAGGCAAGGTGCGATCGGAGCTAGATTTCATCACGATCGAAGAAATTATTCAGCAAGGCTTGCATGAGTTTCTCGATCACATCCAGACTCAGCTCAACTGCGTCGGCGCATCGATTTTTGAAACTTTCTTTGCGTTAGAGCCTGTGGGCTAATGAGTCGGAACTCTGCCCAAAATTAGCAAAGCCTCGAAGCTCAGCTCATGTCACTAGATGCTGACAAACCTGTTCGCTCTGTTACAGACTGCTAGAAGCTTCTGCAAGGTGTCATAAGATAGAAGTTTGGCTTTGTTGGTTTATCTATCCTTAATGGCTGAAATGGCTGAATTGAGGTATGGCAAAATCTGCCCTCGCCCTCTTCTAGAAGGAGAGAACAAGAGATCTGGCTCTCTTCTTGGGGAAAAAGACTGGGGAGGAGATAAATCATCTTTGCATTCAGCAACGCCGATTATTCGAGAGTCCGAAGCTTGGCCTCTTCCCATAAAACATTGTCTGCAAACTCGCAGCATCTATCTTCCACTGACACAACTAGGTTTCTTATGAGTGCTTCAATTCGCTTTCTCATGTGTGCCCCCGACCATTACGACGTGGATTATGTCATTAATCCCTGGATGGAGGGAAACGTCCACAAATCCTCCCGCGATCGCGCCGTTCAGCAATGGACGGGACTTTTTCATATTCTCAAGGAAAACGCCACGGTTGATCTGGTGCAGCCCGAAAAAGGCGTTCCGGACATGGTGTTTACTGCCAACGCAGGTTTGGTTTTGGACAATACGGTGGTGTTGAGCCGCTTTTTCCACAAAGAGCGTCAGGGGGAAGAGCCGTTTTTCCAGAAATGGTTTGAAGATCAGGGATTCACAGTGCATGTGCTGCCCAAGGATCTGCCGTTTGAAGGGGCAGGAGATGCCCTGCTCGACCGCGAGGGTCGCTGGCTATGGGCGGGCTATGGCTTTCGATCAGAGCTAGACTCTCATCCGTATCTGGCAAAATGGCTGGATATTGAGGTGTTGTCGCTGCGGCTGATGGATGAGCGGTTCTATCACCTAGACACCTGCTTTTGTCCCTTGGCGGAAGGTTATTTGCTGTATTACCCGCCTGCCTTTGATGCCTACTCAAACCGGATGATTGAAATGCGGGTGCCCGAAGCCAAGCGGATCGCGGTGGATGAAGCGGACGCGGTCAACTTTGCCTGTAATGCGGTGAATATCGATCGCCTGATTGTGATGAATAAGGTCAGCGAAGATCTCAAAGCTCGTCTTGGCGAAGCCGGATTTCAGATCATCGAAACGCCTTTGACAGAATTCCTCAAGGCTGGAGGAGCAGCAAAATGCTTGACCCTGAGAACGACTGAGCCGTTGGAGCCTCTGCATCAGGCGGTGGCGACGATCGAAACTCGCACGATTCAGCTTGCAGGGCATCTGCTGGATTCTGGGCTGATCAATCGCGCGCTGGATCTGATCGTCGAAGGCGGGGGCACTTTCCAGGTCTTGAATTTTAATTTGGGCGAACGCCGCCAAAGCACCTCGTCGGCTGATATTCGCGTCACGGCTCCTTCCCACGACGTGATGGAAAATATCATGGCGCAGCTGATTGACATGGGTGCAGTTGCCGCTCCCGAAGAAGTCTGTGACAACCCCCTAGAGTTGGTTTTGCAAGATGGCGTAGCACCTGACGACTTCTATGTATCGACTATTTATCCGACTGAGGTGCGGGTTCAGTGCCAGTGGGTGCGGGTGCAAAATCAGCGAATGGATGGGGCGATCGTCGTTTCTCCCCTGCCTACAGGGGCTTCTGCCAGCTTTATTGCCGAGTGCAAACTGCTCCGCGACCTGAAGAAAGGCGACAAGGTGATTGTCGGGGTAGAGGGCATCCGCACGGTGCGTAAGGCTGAAGCTCGCGAAAGCCGAGCGGACAAGGAGTTTGGCTTCATGGGTTCTGGGGTTTCCAGCGAACGCCGGGTAGAGTTAGTCGTAGAGCAGATTGCCTGGGATTTGCGCCGGATTCGCGATCAGGGTGGCAAGGTTGTAGTCGTAGGCGGCCCGGTCGTGATCCACACGGGTGGCGTAGAGCATCTGTCGCACCTGATCCGCGAGGGCTATGTGCAGGCGCTCTTGGGCGGCAATGCGATCGCCGTTCACGACATTGAGCAGTCGATGATGGGCACGTCGTTGGGTATGGACATGAAGCGCGGCGTTTCTGTGCGCGGCGGACATCGCCACCATCTCAAGGCAATCAACACGATTCGGCGCTATGGCAGTATTGCTCAGGCGGTCGAGCAAGGCGGGTTAACCAGCGGCATTTTCTATGAATGCGTCAAGCATCATGTGCCGTTCTCGCTAGCTGGCTCCATCCGAGATGATGGTCCCCTACCCGACACCAAGATGAACCTGATTGAAGCGCAGGAAGACTATGCAAGGCTGATTGAAGGAGCCGATCTGATCCTGATGCTATCCTCAATGCTGCACTCGATTGGCGTGGGCAACATGACTCCGGCAGGTGTGAAGATGGTTTGCGTGGATATTAATCCGGCGGTTGTCACGAAGCTAAGCGATCGCGGTTCTGTAGAGTCGATCGGCGTGGTGACGGATGTGGGTCTGTTCTTGAGTATGCTGGTGCAGCAGTTGGGTCGGCTGACTAGCGCTTATAAGGTGGTTCAGAAGGTTTAGATCTTTGAACTCTTCTGGCGTGTAAACGAGGTTATGTGTAGCAACCGCCAAGGCGGTTAGGACGGGGACATTTTTAGTGGAGCGCTTCGCGCTCCACTAAAAATGTCCTAAGCAAATTGGCGGTTGCTATGAAAAGGTTGACAGCGCTAACGATCGTAGTCCCTAATCACTTCTGCAACAGCGGGAAAAAGTGCCCTACAGGTCCCTGACCCTTGCCAATTCGTAGGGCATACCGCAGTGCCATCGTCACATAATCCTTGGCGTTTTTCACCGCCTCAAACGGCTCCTGCCCGATCGCTAAATTTGCCGCGATCGCAGCCGATAGCGTGCAGCCCGTGCCGTGAGTGTCGGTCGTGTCAATGGTTTCGGTATGTAAGACCTCCATGCGATCGCCATCAAACCAGATGTCCACGCCGCGCAGATCTGCCGCCATGCCGCCCCCTTTGACCAGCACCGCCTTTGAACCCAGCGTCAGAATTTTTTGTGCGGCTGCCTGCATGTCTTGCTGAGTGTTGATTTCCATGCCGCTGAGAATTTGGGCTTCATAGCGGTTGGGTGTCAGCACGGCAGCTAGAGGAATGAGGCGATCGCGCAAGGTGGCAATGGCGGCATCATCAATTAGCTGTGCCCCCGTTCGAGACACCATCACCGGATCGACAACGAGTGAAGAGAGGGCGATCGCCTCCATCTGTTCGGCAACGGTGGCGATGATTGCCTGGTTCAGCAGCATTCCGGTTTTTGCCGCCTGAATGCCGATATCTTCTGCCACAGCCATAATCTGCGCCGTCACAGATTCGGATGGCAGCGCATCTACTCGCGTCACGCCCAGGGTATTTTGAGCCGTGACGCAGGTAATGGCGCAGGTGCCATGCACTTGATGAAAGGCAAACGTGCGCAGGTCTGCCTGAATTCCGGCTCCGCCGCCGCTGTCAGAACCCGCGATCGTCAGAGCAACCGGAATAGAGATGAGGCTGGACATGATTTATCAAGTCGCGAGTTTATCAAGTCACAATTTATCAAGGAGCGGAAGTTGATGCCTCTTCATTCTCCAACAAATCCAGTAATCGCAGCCGCGCAATCTGGGCAATTTCTGCCAAGGCTTGCTGAGTTTCAGCTTCGACAGTATTTTGCAATCGGCGATCGAAGGCTGCAAAGATACTGGCTTTGGTCTGAGTTCTGACGGTGGTGATAAAGGGAAAGCCAAACTTATCTTTGTACGCCTGATTCAGAGCCTGAATGCGATTGTATTCTTCAGACGTGAGCTGATTCAACCCCGCCCCAGCTTGCTCTTTCACAGAAGCTTCTGCCATCTTGGCTTTGCTGCCCAGATCGGGGTGGGCTGTGATTAAAGCAAGCTGGGCTGCTGGACTCATTTGCTGAACGATCTGCACCATTCTTTGATGCAGGTCAGAGAGATCCGCGAAGGGGCGATCGCGCCAGACTTGATGGGCGATCGTGGGCGTATCTTCAAAAATTGCGCCTAAGACACCCGTGAAGGTATCCTGACTCATCTGATTCAGTTCAAAAATTGAGTAAGCCATGATCGCAAGCTAAGTTTTCTTCAGGAGATCCTCAATTCAGCGGCCCTGCCAAAATCGTTTTACAGATAGCATTCATGATGTCAGTACCATCTTCTTTTTTGAGATCGGCATACCACTGCTGAGTTTTTTCTGGATCTTTGCCATGGGTCACATCCGATCGCTTTCGAGCTTTGTTCACGACATCCGCCGCCCGATCTTTGCGAATCATCTCATAGCGTTTTAAGGAATCCTCAACGCTAATATTATTGGTCACCAGCGAGTTCGCCAGCACCCAGGCATCCTCCATTGCCTGACATCCGCCCTGTCCCAGATCAGGAGCGGTGCTGTGTCCAGCATCCCCCAACAGCGTCACGCGACCCTTTGTCCAGGCTGGGAGCGCCTCAACGTCATGAATTTCGACGCGATTTGTCTTTAGCGGATCGAGGCGCTGAATGAGAGTCTGTACGGGGTCAGCCCAGCCCTCAAAAAATCCGCTGAGTTCCGTCTGATAGTTTTCTGGCTTGGGGGTGCCTTTGGGTAATGGCACGTCAAAAAAGAAATAGAAGCGATCGTTTGCAATGGGCATCAAAGACACGCGTTTGTGATCGCCTACGTAGATGACCCAACTGTCTTTGGGAGCCAGATCTTCGCTAGCGGGGACGAGTCCATTCCAGTTGACATAGCCGACGTACTGCCGCTCGACCGCATACCCCAATACATACTGACGGATGACGGAATGGGTGCCATCTGCTCCAATAATGAGATCGCCTGTTGCTCTGCGTCCATCCTCAAAAACGGCGGTGGCGCTGTCGGCATCCTGCTCGATCGCCACACATTTTGAGTTAAGCTGCACCCGGTCTACCCCTAGAGCCTCTAGCAACATTCCCTGTAGCTCCGTTCGCGCTACTGGATAGGGACGTTGCCCCACCTGCTCAATCAGGGGTGACAGGCTAAAATCCGTGAGCGGTTCCCCAGTGCTGCTATAGTATGCCATGCGATCCATCTGTCCGCCGATGCTGGCAATCTCTTTACCTAAACCCAGGCGATTGAGGACTTTGACTCCATTCGACCAGAGGGAAATAGCGGCTCCAGCCGGACGCAATTCACTGACGCGATCGTAGATTTCTACTTCATAACCGCTCTGCCGTAGCGCAATCCCGGTCGCCAGCCCACCCATACCCGCGCCAATAATAATGGCTTTTAAGTGATTCATTATCTCTACCTCTATGCTTTTGTTAACTGAGCTGCCAGCCGATTATGTTTCTCAATGAGGGCAGGGAGATCGATCGTCGTTAGATGCCCTCGATCCACCACCTTTCTACCGTTGATAAAACTGTAGTCAACAGCATCGACATAGCAAAAAATCAGGGCTGCTACCAGGTCATGATGTGCCCCTGCCAACTGAGGGCGATCGATATTCACCGCAATGAAATCTGCCGACATCCCAGGAGCCAGATAGCCGACATCTTCTCGACCCAGAACTCTAGCGCCCCCCAGAGTTGCCACTTCCAAAATCTGCCGCGCCGTCATGCTAGCCGCATCGCAGTCTCGCACACGCGCCAGCAAAAAAGCCGTTCGGGCTTCCTGAAGCAGATTGCTACCATCATTGGATGCTGAGCCATCCACACCCAACCCTACGGGCACGCCCTGATCTAGCATCTTCCGAATCGGCGCGATGCCGCTTGCCAGCCGCATATTGCTACAAGGACAGTGGGCGACTCCCGTTCCCGTCCTGCCAAACTTCAAGATTGAGTCATCGCTGAGCTGCACGCAATGGGCATGCCAGACATCCTCACCCAGCCAGCCGACCGATTCGGCATAGTCACCCGGAGTCATGCCAAAGTTCTCTAGGCTGTAGGTGACATCAGACTGATTTTCTGCCAAATGTGTATGCAGCCGTACTCCTGCATAGGAACGTGCCATCGCTGCCGATTCTCGCATCAGATCCTGCGAGACGGTAAAGGGTGAGCAGGGGGCAAGCGTAATCCGCAGCATGGCATGGCGAGAATTGTCGTGATATTGCTCAATTAATCGCTGAGAGTCTTTGAGAATATCGACCTCTTTTTCCACCAGCGCGTCGGGTGGCAGTCCTCCTAGGCTTACCCCTAGGCTCATGCTGCCTCGACTAGCGTGAAACCGCAGACCGATCGCCGCGATCGCCTCAATCTCATCATCCAATCGACAGCCGTTGACGTAGAGATAAAGATGGTCGCTAGCCGTTGTGCAACCCGACAGCATTAGCTCCGCCGCCGCCATTTGGGAACTAACATAGACCCCTTCGGGTGTCAGCTTTGACCAAAACGGGTAGTGCGCATACAGCCAGTCGAACAAATCGCAATTCTGCGCTGCCGGAACCGCCCGCGTTAGCGTTTGGAAAAAATGATGGTGCGTGTTGATCAAGCCAGGGAGAACAATGTGGCGATCGCCCAAATCTAGCACTTCATCTGCCGTGGGAGGCAGCTCTGCGGTAGTGCCAATCTGCTCAATCACGTTGTCTCGAACCAGGATGGCAGCTCCACGAATTTCTCGTCTGCCAGCATCCATCGTAACTAGGGTATGAATATTTTTGACCAGTAAAGTCGCCATCTTAATGCAGCCTGTAGAATTTCCCCTCAGGAATGAGTCACTTAACTCTCATAATGCTGCCATTAGAATAACGTTGAAACTCTCCGCCAGAAGACCATAGAGAACTTTTCACCTAAAATTCCATATGCTTCTGTGGATTGTGGCAGCTCTCACCTGATTTCTCCTCATTTGAAAGCGCTGCTTCCCTGAAGCGCATTCCTCGAAGCGCATTCCTCGAAGCCCATTCCTCGAAGCCCATTCCTTGAAGCCAAGATGTGGGGTTGCTTTGGCTAATGCTTTGCATCACTATGGTGAAACTGCAAAAATTGAAGCAGGCTTAATCAGAGGGCAGGAGAATACCGTGAGGTCAACCGATACTGTGAAGAAACGTCCGGCTGGACTCATTGCTATTGTGGCGTACAAAGCTTGTGTGGCTTTGCTGCTCATCATCACATCGATCGCTTTACTTTTGGCGCTTAAGAATCATCAGGCATTAGCGGCATTCTCGGCTTCTTATGTGTTGGAAGGCAAGGCGGCAATTATTGATCGAGTCCTAGATCGGGTGCTGAAGATTGAGCCTAGAACATTGAAATTTAGCGGCATTACGGTCGGCGTCTATGCGGGCATCACGGCGATCGAGGCAGTGGGACTGTGGTACGAAAAGGTCTGGGCAGAATTTTTGGTTCTGGGGCTGACGGGCATTGGCATTCCTTTAGAAATCGTTGAACTGTCACGCGGTATTTCACCGCTCAAGCTCGCCATCTTTATGATTAACACGATCGTGTTTGTATATTTCTTTCAGCGTGTACTGACAGAAATCAACATAAGAAATAAGCGCAAGGAAACAGATATGAATTCTCTGTGAATTTGTGTAGCCTAGACACAAAAAGACGGGGAGATTACCTGATGATCCGCCTACCATGGGTCTGAATTATCAGCCCGATTAGCCATGAGATTTTTCCTCCGGATCTCGATTATTTCCTGCTTAGGTTTCCTGCTTCTGGGAGTTTTCACAAAACTCAACTCAGAATTCAATCACTCAGTGATTCAGGTGACGCCATCTGCTTTAACTTCATTAAGTTCTACAGACCCGGCTGCCTCGCTCCCTGCTAAGCAAAATGAAGCCTTTTCAGAGAACGACCTGATTCGGGCGCTCCTGGTTACAGGGGGCTGCTGTCATGACTACTCATTTCAGATGCAGGCATTGCCAGAGGCGGTCAAAAAATTTGCCTCTGTAGAATGGGATGTGGTGAATGCAGGTGGAACGGCAAAGCAAGCTCGAATTTCACTCTACGATAACCCTAACTGGGCAGTAGGCTACGATGTCGTGGTATACAACACCTGCTTTGCCAATACTCAAGACCCAGAGTACATTCGCAAGATCACCAATGTTCACAAAGCGGGTGTCCCAGCAGTTGTCATTCATTGTGCTGCGCACACCTACTGCACCGCAGAAATTGATGACTGGCGGCAGTTTCTGGGTGTCACGAGTTGCAGCCATGACCCTAAAGACCAAAATTCGGTGCAAAAAATAGTTAAGCATCCCATATTGCAGAGTATGCCCGATCAGTGGACAACGCCTCCCGATGAGCTATATGTGATTAATAAACTGTGGCCAACTGCCCAAGCGATCGCCACTTCAGTCAGCAAAGTCAATGGTCAAACCTATCCGATCGCCTGGGTGAATCAATTTGGGTCAGCTAGAGTTTTCGGCACAACCTATGGTCATTCAGCTGAAACTTTTCAAGATCCGGTGTACTTAGATATGCTGGGACGAGGCATCCTGTGGGCGGTCGGACGATTAGAGGAATGATAGGCTCTTACTGAATCTCCTTTATCTCCAGAGCGAAGAAGGGCAGACCTGCGAGATCTGCCACAGCTCCACTAACAGTGACTCCAGATCAGGAGTGAGCAGCGTCACAAAGACGCCTTCTGCCTCGGCCAGATTTGTGACGTCAGACGTGATCCAGGTGCCTCGTAGACTAACTTCTACATAATCGGCATCGCAACGGCAAAGGGCGATCGCCCCTTCCGTTTCTTGATGGGTTAGCTCCTCAAGTAAGAAAAGATTGGCTAGATCCGATCGCAGCAATAGGGTTGCTGTACTAGACTCAACGATGAGCCGTTGCGCCGTTCTCATCGCCAGCAGCACGCGCACTCCAATCCACTCCTCTGGGGATTGAGTCAACGGCTCCAAGAGCGAACCTGTTTCCATGAAAGTAACTTTCAGCATGCTGAAAAACTCCGGTGGTGATGCTTCGGTTTTGGATGCCTAAGCGAGGGCGCTTAGTATAAAGATCAAGTGCAATTGCCGATTTTACGCAATGGGAAGTCTTGCCTTTTCTCGGTCAACAGGGTTAAACACGGGTCTAAGCTCAGGTCTAAAAACAGGCTGAACCCCCGCTTTCGTAGAGTTGAAGCGGGGGTTAGAAAACTCAATGAGGTTTTCTAAATCCTAAATCGGTACAGCTATTTCTAACCTGTACCTCCCGCTAAACTGCTTTGGGTGATCTCCGTCTAACTGGTATCCAGCGACTGCATCGCCGACACTGGGCAGATAAATCCCCTGTACCCATTGATCAAAACTTGCGAGCAACGGCAGTACGCTTCCCTGGACGACAAACTTCCGAACAGGCAGAATTGTGGCGCGATCGCCCAGTCCTGTACTCCATTCTGCAATAGCGCCCTGGTCTGCAACGGCTTGAGGACTGAGCTTGCCGAATTCGCTATGAGCCAGCCCGCCGAGAATTGCGTGGCGGAGCCATAAACATCTGAAGAGTAGGTTCTGCATCGTCACGTCCAACGCATGGGGCTGAGTCTGTTCGCTAAGGTTGCGCCAAGTTCAAGTTTGCTGATTTCGAGAAGCGTAAAACTTGCATCTGACAATTAAGATACTACACTTGTAATATGAGTGTCTAGTCTTTGAGTGAGTTTTGGTTAGGCTATGTTCAATAAGCTGTGTTCAATGAGCTGTTTAGTAAGCTGGTTACCAAACTGCCTAATCAGTTGAATAGGCTCCCACAGCCTATCCCTACTCTTGCCCAAGACCTCACCACTCAGATCTCACTTAAACCTTGTAACGGTAAACCTTCGGAGGATTTTGTAATGTACGCAATTAATCGCACCGCCACCACGGACATGGAAGTCACCAGCATTCGCCTAGAGCGCGAACTGAAAGAGAAGCTGAAGGATTTGTCAGGCAATCAGGGCTATCAGGCTTTGATCCGCGATATATTGTGGAACTATGTGCAGCAAAAATCTGGAGACTATCAGCCTTTGTTTTCCCGGAGCGACATTCGTGCCAGCATTGAGGCGATCGCCCAACGAGAAGAGCGCTGCACGCTCACAGGCGCAATGATTCGTCCCCAAGAGCAGATGTTATTAGGATTAACCAGCAATGGCGACATGGTTCCCCTCAGTGTCGGCAGCTTAAAGAATTAGCAGCAATGGGGCGATGGGCACCGCTGCTTTTTGCCTGTCGCCCTGTCAACTTGTTAGGTCGATCAACATTTTGTATTGGCTCCTAAGCTATGCGCGCTCCTCATGTCTACTCCTTCGGTCATTACCTATAGTCCTGCCTATACGCTTGTTCCTACCTACGAGTGCTTCAATCGCTGCACTTACTGCAATTTCCGCACCGATCCGGGACAGGATGAATGGATGACTTTGGAGAGGGCAGAGAGTATATTGCGATCGCTGCAACCGCAGGGCGTTATTGAAATCCTGATTTTGAGCGGCGAGGTTCACCCCAGCCATCCTCAGCGATCGACCTGGTTTCAGCGCATCTTTGAGCTTTGCCAGATGGCGATCGCTCTGGGATTCCTGCCCCACACCAATGTGGGGATCTTGAGCTATGACGAAATGGCGCAGCTCAAAACGGTGAATGTTTCAATGGGATTGATGCTAGAGCAGCTCACGCCCAAGCTATTGCAGACCGTTCATCGCCATGCGCCCAGCAAAATCCCGGAAGTGAGGCTTCAGCAGCTTCAGTGGGCTGGCGAACTGCAAATTCCTTTCACTACAGGGCTGCTCCTAGGTCTTGGTGAGACTCGGCAAGACTGGGTGGATACGCTGGAGGCGATCGCCCATCTCCATCAGCAGCACCGCCACATTCAAGAAGTCATCCTTCAGCCCCACAGTCCCGGAACTCACCAGACGCAAACTGGACAGGCTTTTCAGATCAAGCAGCTTGTGGAAGTGGTGACGATCGCTCGTCAAATTTTGCCCCACAGCATCGCCCTACAGATTCCCCCGAATCTGATTCCAACCTCCGAAGAGCTTTTCGCCTGTCTCGAAGCAGGTGCGAGTGACTTGGGGGGCATTAGTCCCAAAGATGAGGTGAATCCTGACTATCCCCACCCACAGGATCAAAAGCTTGCGGCGACCTTAACGCGATCGGGTTGGCACCTCCATCCTCGTCTGCCTATTTATCCACAGTACGATTCTTGGCTGCCGTCCTCGCTTCAGCAATCCGTTCAGCATTGGCGAAAAAAATTAGGCATTGCTTAATCTGGGTATGAATTTTTTTGAAAGGGGCGCTCCGCGCCCCTTTCAAAAAAATCATATAGCTGCCGCCAAGGCGGTTGCCATACATGAAATCAGCAAGGTCAAAAATTAAAGCTCCAGGCTTTAGGAATTGCGTAGAGCAAGCCCTGCTTCTAGGTTGCGCTGCCAGACTGCGCAGTGCTGCAAAAATCGCTCTGCCAGGTGGGGCTGTGCGCCAAAGTGAAGATGCACATAGGAAGCATGAACTTGATGGCGCTGCCAGCCTTCGGGTGGAAATTGCAGATGGGAGTCATAGCCTTGAAGAGACAATAGAGAACGATCGCTTTTCTCACTCAAGCTCGATCGATGAAACTCGTGTCCCCAAAAGCGATCGCCCACCTGCACCAGAGGACTGTTTTGCAGCGCCGTTGCCTGACGGTAGCCCAAGGTGAGCCGCTTGCCCATCGTTGCTGTCGCTGGAAAAATGCCCACCATCGGGTAAGCGTTTTCGTCAAAGTCCACGATTTGCTCACAAAGATACATCAGTCCGCCGCACTCTGCGTAGGTTGGCATTCCCGATTCGATCGCCCGTTGCACCGATCGCCTCGCTGACCCATTTTCCGCCAGCGCTCTGGCAAATACCTCTGGAAAGCCCCCTCCCAGGTACAGCCCTTGCACATTTTCGGGAAGTTCGCGATCGCGCATCGGACTCCAAGGCACCAGTTCTGCCCCAAGCTGCCGCAGCAAATCCAAATTATCGGCGTAGTAGAAGCTGAAGGCTTGGTCTTGCGCGATCGCCAGCCGCACCTTTGCCATAGGCGGTGCTGTGGCTATCCCCCCGCTACGATACGCTAACAACGGCAATAACTTCTCCCAGTCGAAGCAGGTTTTGCCCAGGTGCGCCAACCGATCGATCGCTTCATCTAAATCACTTAGCTCAGCCGTGGGGACAAGACCAAGATGGCGATCGGGAATGGCAATGTTATCCTGACGACGCAGTACGCCCAAGATTGGCAAATTTAGCGGTTCAAGTGCCTGAGTTAAAAGCTCTAAGTGGCGATCGCTGCCTACCCGATTGAGAATAACGCCCGCCACATGAATACGCGGATCAAAGCTGCGGTAGCCGTGGGCAATGGCAGCGATCGATCGGGAGGTGCTGCTGCAATTGAGAATCAGGGCGATCGGCAGATTCAGCAGTCGGGCAATATGAGCGGTACTTGCCGTGTCGTCTTTGCCAGAAGCTCCGTCAAATAGCCCCATTACGCCTTCAATCAGCGCATATTGGGCGCCATGACGCGCAAAGCACTCCTGCACATAAGCTTCTGAGGTCAGAACTGGATCAAGATTACGGCAGGCTCGCCCCGTAACGTAGCTGTGAAACATCGGGTCGATGTAATCTGGCCCAACTTTGAAGGACTGCACTGAAGCAGAAGGCGATCGCCCCAACGCTGCCAGCAGTGCCAAAGTGACGGTGGTTTTGCCCACGCCACTGCGTTCACCTGCAATAATGAGAGCCATTGCCCGTTACTCCTATCCGCCATGCATCGTCTTGCCACTATACCAGGAGGCTGGAATCCGTCCGCTGAGGGCGTGATTTTTGTTGAGCAGCAGCCTGCCCCAATGGTTGTAATTACGGCAGCCGATACAGATATCCAGACTCTTGCCGCAGCCGCAGCCCACCTGCCTCCAGATTTCCCAGCATTGCGAGTGGTGAATTTGCTGCAACTTCAGCAACAGCTGACGATCGATACCTATGCCGACGAGGTGTTGGCAAGTGCTCAGGTGATTATTGTGCGGCTGATTGGCGGACAGTCTTACTGGAGCTATGGGCTAGAAGTGGTTAAGGAAGTCGTCGCGCGATCGGGTGCGGTTCTGATCGTGCTGCCGGGAGATGAGCGTCCTGATCCCACGCTGGTTAGCCACTCTACGGCAGCTTTAAGCCGAGTCAATCAGGTGTGGCAATATTTCATTGAGGCGGGCGTAGAGAACTATCAGAATCTGCTGAAGTTTGTCGCTACCGAATTTCTGGCGCACCCGATCGCCCATCAGCCGCCCCAGCCTGTGCCGCGCGTGGGAATTTATGGGAGTTTCCGCCAGCCGATCGCCTCAGGCGTAGGCATCCTCTTCTATCGAGCGCATTACCTGTCCGGGAATACGATGGCGATCGATGCTCTCTGCCATGCTTTGAGTGCGCGTGACCTTACTCCCGTACCTATCTTTGTGTCGTCGCTCAAAGAGCCAGATGTGCAGTCTGAGCTGATTCGTTATTGTCAAGGTACAAAGTGCCAAAGGGCTGAATGTCAGCTCCTCAAATGTCAAAAAGCTGAGTGCAAAGGCGTGGAGCTGTTGCTGAATACCACCAGCTTTGCCCTCGCCAGCCTCAAAACCGACACGCCCCAGGTTGATTTGTGGGAAACCTTGAATCTGCCCGTCTTTCAGGTGATTTTGAGCGGCGGCACAAAAGCAGCTTGGGAATCAGGCTCTCAGGGTTTAACGCCTCGCGATATGGCGATGAATGTGGCGCTACCAGAGGTGGACGGCAGGATTATTACAAGGGCGGTTTCATTTAAAGCAGTGCAGACTCAGAACTCCGAGCTGCAAACGGATGTCGTGGTCTACGAACCAGAGCGATCGCGCATCAATTTCGTGGCGGATCTGGCGGCAAAATGGGTGAAGCTGCGCCAAACTCCAGTTGCCGATCGCAAAATTGCGCTGATTCTTGCCAACTATCCTAATCGAGATGGCAGATTAGCCAATGGCGTAGGCTTAGATACGCCCGCAAGCTGTATCGAAATTCTCAAAACCCTCCAGCAAGCCGGATACACCGTTGGGGACATTCCTGAAACGAGCGATGCTTTGATGCAGCAGCTCATCGCGGGTGTGACAAATGATCCAGAAGCCATAGGAATGCGATCGCTCAGACAATCATTGTCCCTTGATGAGTACCAGACGCACTTCCAGAAATTACCCCTCGCAGTGCAAACAGGTATCCAAACTCGGTGGGGAGTCCCTGAAGAAACGGATGATTTCCCGATCGCCGGAATTCAGTTTGGCAATGTTTTTGTCGGTATCCAGCCTGCACGAGGATACGATCGCGATCCTGCTCTTAACTATCACGCGCCCGATCTGGAACCGCCCCATTTCTATCTCGCTTTCTATCACTGGATTAATACTCAATTTGCGGCTAATGCGATCGTTCATGTGGGTAAACATGGCAATTTGGAGTGGCTGCCGGGAAAAAGCGTGGCGTTGTCGGAAAACTGCTATCCAGAGGCAGTATTTGGCGCAATGCCTCACTTCTATCCGTTTATTGTCAACGATCCGGGGGAAGGTTCTCAGGCAAAGCGACGATCGCAAGCCGTCATCCTTGACCACCTCACGCCTCCCATGACTCGCGCCGAACTCTACGGCAGTTTACACCAGCTAGAGGGCTTAATTGACGAATACTACGAGGCGCAAACCCTCGATCCGGGACGGGTTGAATTGATCCGCGATCGCCTGACCCAACTCATCCGCCAGGAAAATCTTCACAAGGATTTAGGCATTGAAACTGAACTATCGGACGAAGCGATCGCCGCAGTGCTGACTGCCGCCGACGGCTATTTGTGTGAGCTAAAGGAATCCCAAATTCGAGATGGATTGCACATCTTTGGGCAATGTCCTGCCGCGCGGCAGCTGCGTGATTTAGTGGTGGCGATCGCCCGCAATCCCAATGCCGATCGGCTAGGCTTAACTCGCGCCATTGCCCAGGACTGGCAGCTAGACTTTGATCCGCTTACTGCTAGCTTGGGTGACTTGCTTCAAACACAGCATCCTAAACTGCAAGCCTGTCGCATTATTGGGGATGCTGTTGAAGTCATTGAAGAGTATGCCGCAGAACTTGTTGAGGCAATCATTCAAGACAATAGAGTGAACGCAATTGGGGATAAGACGCGACAAGAATTGCTATGGGTAGGCGATCGCCTCCTCCCCGCTTTGCGTCAGACCGATCGAGAGCTAATCAATCTCTTGCGCGGCTTGGACGGAGAGTATATTCCAAGCGGCGCATCTGGTGCGCCTACGCGGGGCAGACCAGAGGTTTTGCCCACCGGACGCAATTTCTACTCAGTGGATATTCGCGCCATTCCGACCGAAACTGCCTGGGATATCGGACGCAAAGCCGCTGAAGTGTTGGTCGATCGCTACACCCAAGAGCAGGGCGAATACCCCAAAACTCTCGGACTCTCTATCTGGGGCACTTCCACCATGCGAACGGGTGGCGATGATTTGGCGCAGGCATTGGCGCTGTTGGGGGTGCAGCCCGTCTGGGATGGCGTGTCTCGGCGCGTGGTGGATTTTGAGATTCTACCGCTGTCTTTGCTGGGTCGTCCGCGTGTGGATGTCACCCTACGGATCTCCGGCTTTTTCCGAGATGCATTTCCCAATCTGATCGACTTATTTGACAGCGCGGTGAATGCTATTGCGAATCTAGATGAACCAGCCGATCAGAATCCTTTAGCGGCACAGGTACAGCAGGAGACTCAGCGCTGGCAATCCGAAGGACTGACAAAGGAACAGGCAGAGGGGCGATCGCGTTACCGCATTTTTGGCTCTAAACCCAGCGCCTACGGAGCTGGATTACAAGGGCTGATTGAATCCCAAAATTGGGAGAGCGATGACGATTTAGCGCGTGCTTACATTAATTGGAGTGCCTATGCCTACACGGGAAATGCTGAAGGAAAATCAGCTCCAGAGGCTTTTACTCAACGGCTGGGCACCCTGCAAATCGTCCTGCAAAATCAGGACAACCGCGAACATGACCTGCTCGATTCCGATGATTACTACCAGTTTCAAGGTGGTTTAACGGCGGCAGTCAAATCCGTCTCTGGTGCTGCACCCGAAGTTTACTTTGGCGATAATTCCTGCGTGGCACAGCCCAAAGTCCGCAAGCTTAGCGAAGAAATTTCCCGCGTCTATCGCTCCAGAGTCGTTAACCCCAAGTGGATTACGGGAGCAATGCGGCATGGCTACAAAGGCGCATTTGAACTCTCAGCAACGATCGACTATTTGTTTGCCTACGATGCCACGACCCACTGCGTCGAAGACTTCATGTATACAGGCGTTGCTGAAGCCTATCTCTTTGATCCGGCAGTGCAGGATTTCATCCGGCAGAGCAATCCTTGGGCGTTGCGCGACATGGCAGAGCGCCTGCTGGAGGCAAATCAGCGTGGCTTATGGGCACAGGCAGCTCCAGAGATGCTGGAGAGATTGCGATCGCTCGTCAACGAAACCGAAGGCGTGATTGAATCACAGCATCCCGGCGACAGCTTATTTTGAGCTTGCCCACCTTACCAAAGACCGCGTTTGCCGCTGGGATGAATGGTAGACCAGTTGGTGCGTGCCATAGACAGCTGCTCGTCAGAAACTTTTGCTCCCGTTAGGTCGGCTCCACAAAGATTGGCTCCGCGCAAATTGGCATTGCTGAGATAGGCATAGCTCAAGTCTGCTCCGCGCAAATCGGCTCCGGCTAAATCAGCATGGCTAAGGTATGCCCTGGCAAGGTTGGCGTTGCGAAGCACTGCCTGACTGAGACTAGCGCGACCAAAGTCAGCATTGGTTAGAGTTGCATTTTGTAGGTTGACCTTGTGTAGCTTAGCCTGGTTAAAGTTGGCTCCTGATAAGTTAGTTCTAGGCAAGTTGAGTAAACTCAAATCATGACAGGTAAAGTCCCGTTTGCCTTTCGCGTAAGTGGCTAGCAGATCCTCTGCATTCGGCTTAGCCATCACCGATCCTGATCTTGAAGCTGATTCGCCGCTAGAGCCAAGCCCCGTGTTGCGGGTTGCCGTTGCAGCAGGCGTACTTTGCGCGGTTCGTCGTTTTGAGGAACCCGTTTGCAGATCTGTGGAATCCAATCGTGTCGTCTCTGACTTATTGGCGCGGGCACGAATTGCCGCTGCCATGCGCGCAGTCGGCGAGGAGGGCATTGAAGGAAGTTCCTCTGCGCGATCGCCTCTATTACGGACGTTACCTCGATTGGGCTGATTCACCATGCTTCTTGCCAAGCTATCAAGGTACGGCTCCAGATCAAGCGCCCGCAAAACCTCATTAGAGCTTTGGTAACGGTGGCGTACCGACACTTCCAGCATTTTTTTCAAGACTTCCGCAAAGTGATCGCTAATGTGAACCTGCTGCCGCCACAAAATTTCGCCCGTTGCCGGGTCGTAGTCCATGTCTTTGGGAGATTTTGCCGTCAGCAAATAGAGGCAGGTCACGCCTAAAGCATAGATATCGCTGGCATAAACAGGGCGCATAGCCATCTGCTCTGGGGGCGCATAGCCCGGAGTACCGATCGCATATTGCGTCAGCGCCGTTTGGTCAGAAGCGGCTGCACGGCTCGGATCAACCTGATCTTTGACGGCTCCAAAGTCAATCAGCACCAGCTTTTTGTCTTGCGATCGCCGAATCAGGTTGGCGGGCTTAATGTCTCGGTGAATCACCTGCTGCCCGTGAATGTATTGCAGCATTGGCAGCACTTCGCTGAGAAACTGCTTTACCCCCGCCTCACTAAAAGGTCCCGATCGCTTCACCTCTTGTTGAAGGGTTGAACCGCTGATGTACTCTTGAACCAGATAAAACTCTTTGTTAACTTCAAAATAATCTAGCAGACGCGGCACTTGGGGGTGATTGCCTACCTTTCCCAGCGTCTTTGCCTCTCGCTGAAACAAGTCTCGCGCCATTTGCAAGACATGAGCCGAAGAGGTGACTGGACGGAGCTGTTTGATGACGCAGTAAGGAATCCCCGGCAGAGACTCATCTTTCGCCAGGAAGGTCGCTCCAAACCCTCCTTGCCCCAGACCCTGGACAACTCTGTAGCGACCTTGCAACAGCAACTTTGAGCCACAAGATTGACAGATCTCAGTGTGGGTCAAGTTTTCAGGGCTTTTACAGCCTGGATTTAAGCAGTAGCTCATTAGGGCATCACTCGCTTGATCGATCGCTGGGTGTTACAACCTCTACGCCTACTCAGGCTCGAAATTGCAGGTTTGGAATTGGACACCCCATTACCTTCAATTATCTTTCCAACATTTGTAGAATAGAGCGCCATTCTTGCTGGAAATCTCTTGAAGAGTTGCTAAAGTTCGACTCGTTTTGCTTCAAATTTGGATAAAAGTCCATAGATACACGGGCGAGGCGGAGTAGCAATGCTGCTACAGACTCTAAAAGGTGTAGTCTATGACGAGAGAAACCCTTTTCATCTCAAGCCTCACGATCGCTGCCGCATTCGTTCTAACTCAAATTTCTGGCTGCAATAGTGAGGGGTAATGCCCCTCATGTAAACTAGCTGCTTCGTTTCTCAAGAAAAGAAAAGACTTTCATGGGAAAAGAAGACCTCGTCTAGCAATGTTACCGGGTAGCTGCGTTAGTCTTTCTACTCATTAGTCTTCACCACTATAGTTTAGGTTCTCGAAGGATAGTTAAAAGTTTAAACTTTGAAGATTTAGTAAAGTGTCTGCGTAAGCTGCTTGCGGTAGAGCTTCGTCAAGGGATTATCATCTCCGATCAAATCAAAAATCATAACCATAGCTTTACGAGCACCATCATTGCGATACTTACGGTTTTTGCCAACAATTTCTAAAAAGCCTTGAAGCGCGGCTTCGTAGTTTTCAGATAGCGTCTGCTGCACGGCTCGAAAAAATGACCCGTCTAGCTCATGCTTCAGAATTGGGTCGATGCTCTCTAGCTTGAGCTGCATTAGCTCCCGTAATGCTCTAGCGACACTGGAATACTCTCGATCGCTCTCATCAATGAACACCAGCAGCTTCTCGGCAGCGTCCAACCGATCTTGGCTAATGAGAAATTTGGCAGCAGCGATCGCCAACTGCTGATTCTGAGGATATTTTTCCATCAACTCTGAAAATCCGGCTTTGGCATCCTCCAGATTGCCTGCCCGAATCGCGGTCTGAACCGCTTCCAACTTTAGATCTAGCTCCGACTTAAGATTGAGCTGAGCCAAGAACTGCCGTAGCTTTGGTTCTGGCAAAGCGCCGACAAATCCGGGCTGCATTTGTCCTTGGTTGACCACCCGCACATCTGGAACGCCCTCAATGCCATAAGTGCTGGCCAACTCTGGGTTCTGATCAATATCAACTTTTGCCAGCACAAAGTCATATTCCTGCGCCAGCTTTTCCAGAAGAGGTTTCAGCAATTGACAAGGGCCACACCACTGAGCAAAAAAGTCTACGACGACCGGGCGCTGAAAGGAGGCTTGCATCACGTTGCTATCAAAGTTACTGCCGTTTACCTCAACTGAAACTCCCATCTTGACGAACCTCCTGATGTGCGATCGGGCTGCGTGGCTTTCTAGGTATGTCTTAACAGGGGATGAATTTCGATGGAGAGGCTCGCAGAGCAAGCCTCTCCATCAAAATTCATCCCAGAGGTCAGCAACGCTGCTCCTTATTCTAGATCAAATAACAAAGCCCCTAGCTAGGCTGGGGCTTCGGAGAAAGTAACTTAAGGAACATGGATTTGACAAGATGTAATTCTTGGGGTAGGGGCTTAGCATTGCTAAGCTCCTACTAAGCCCCTACCGCAGATCGGTTATGCAGGTTACTTGATCCATGATCCTAAGCATTTACAAAAGGTAGAGCAGGATGAATAGCACAATCCAAACCACATCCACAAAGTGCCAGTAAAGTTCGGCAGCTTCTACCCCAAAGTGTTCCTGATCAGAATAATGTCCTGCTTTTTGAGCGCGCCACAGCACTGCCAGAATCAGGCAAACTCCCAGAAAAACATGCAGCCCGTGAAATCCTGTCAGCACATAAAAGGTGCTGGCATAGAGATTGGTCGTCAAACCAAACTCTAGCTTGCTGTACTCATAAAGCTGACCCATCAGGAAAACAGCACCCATAATGGCGGTAATTGAAAACCAGGTGCGCAGACCCTTGACATCATTCTTCTTAATTGCCGTGTCAGCGTTATGAATGATAAAGCTGCTGGCAATTAGAATCACCGTATTGATAGCGGGCAGAACTAGCTCCCGTTCTGGAGTGCCTTCGGGCGGCCAGCTTGGGTAGACGGCACGGAAAGTGAGATAGGCAACAAACAGTCCCAGAAAGATCATGCTTTCTGCACCCAGAAAAACCAGCAGCCCAAAGAGTCGAAGGTCAGGATGCTCCTCATGATGGGGAGCCGCTATCTCTTCATTGTGATAGTTTAGGGCTGCTTTGTTTGGATCGACAGTACCTTGCATAGCGGTTTAGTTGCTAGAGGAGAAAAGACGTTGGAGGGATCAAGAGCCAGAAGAACTGCCGCTGAGAACGGGTGAAGCGCCTGGAGGCAATTCGCTCTCTTCAGACGGGTGCTCGCCGTAATCATAGGGACCTGTGGTCAAGACAGGTAGAACCTCAAAGTTTTCGATCGCCGGAGGAGAAGAAGTCTGCCACTCTAAAGTCAAGGCATTCCAAGGGTTGTCAGTAGCCTTGGCTCCTTTCATCCAGCTCCAGACGGCATTGATCAAAAACGGAACTGTAGAAACCGCCAGAATATATGATCCCACGGTTGCCATCTGATTGAGTGATGTGAACCGGGCATCATAGAAGGCAATGCGGCGGTTCATCCCCATTAGACCCAGTTCATGCATGGGCATAAAGGTGAGGTTCATGCCAATGAAAGTCAGGACGAAGTGAATTTGTCCTAGCGTTTCGTTGACCATGCGGCCCGTGATTTTGGGGAACCAGTGGTAAATTGCTGCATAGATGCCAAACACCGAGCCGCCAAACAGCACATAGTGCAGGTGCGCCACCACAAAGTACGTGTCATGGACGTGAATATCGAACGGCACCGCCGCCAACATCACGCCCGTAATGCCGCCGATTACAAACACCGCAATGAAACCCATAGCAAACAGCATGGCGCTATTGTAGGAAATCTTGCCGCCCCAGATGGTTGCCAGCCAGCCAAACACTTTGATTCCAGTTGGCACGGCAATAATCATTGTCGTGATCATAAAGAACATCCGTAGCCATGCTGGGGTGCCGCTGGTAAACATATGGTGCGCCCAAACAATTAGACCCAGAAAGGAGATAACCAGACTGGAATAGGCGATCGCCTTATAGCCAAAAATTGGCTTGCGGGCGTGGACAGGCAAAATCTCTGAAATGGCTCCAAACAGCGGCAGCACCATGATGTAGACCGCCGGATGGGAATAGAACCAGAACATATGTTGATAGACGATCGGATCGCCACCGCCCATGGGGTTAAAGAAGGAAGTGCCTGCCAGTAGATCAAAGGCTAACAGGATTAAGGCTCCTGCTAAAACCGGAGTTCCTACAAGAATGAGTCCTGCTGTTGCCAGCATTGACCAGCAAAACAGCGGCATCTTGTGGATAGTCATGGTTGGCACCCGCATCTTGAGGATCGTCACCAAAAAGTTGATCGCGCCCAAGATCGAGGAAGTCCCAGAAATCAGCAAGCTAAAAATCCAGATCCCTTCTCCGACTTTGCCTGTCATTAGGCTGAGGGGCGGATAGGAAGTCCATCCGGCTTGAGGAGACTCTAGAAAAAAGCTCAGCACCAGCATTAGCCCTGCGGGCGGCACCATCCAAAACGCCATGGCATTCATTTTGGGGAAAGCCATGTCTCGTGCCCCAACCATGAGGGGAATCAAATAGTTGGCGAGTCCAGCCCCGGCAGGAATGATCCACAGAAAGATCATGATCGTGCCGTGCAGGGTGAGCAAACTGTTGTAGGTATTGGGGCTAACAAAGTCAGATGCGGGGGTTGCTAACTCGGTGCGGATAGCAGTCGCCAGCGCTCCGCCTATGGCATAAAAGAAAAAGGCGGTTACGAGATATTGCAGTCCAATAACCTTATGGTCTTCGCAAAAGGTAAAATAGTGCCACCACTTGCGCTCTGCATGAGCGTGGGCGCTTGGAGCAATAGACATTTCTGCTTGAGTCGTCATATCGGGTTCAACAGACTTGGGGGTTCAACGGGATTAAGCTTTTGAGAGGCTTAAGGTAGCACACAGCGATCGATTCAAGAGATCTGAATTCAGAGTGAGGCATGCAGTCCAGAGTCGTGAGGCATTGCAGGGTGCAATTGCTCTAATGCCTGAGGATCAAGCCCCATTTGATGAGCCGCAGAAACCAGGTAATCTGCGTCAGAGCGATTTTTCCCGACCTCTGCGCTTCCTGCCAGCTTGTCTAGATCAGCTGCGGTTTGAGAAGCGTTTTCCACTACTGGCATCGACTCTTGCACCCACTTGTCGTAATCTTCAGAGGATTGAACATACAAGCGGCTAGCCATGCCACCGTGGTAGGCTCCGCACAGTTCAGCGCAAATGATCGGGTAGTCTCCTACGCGGGTGGGGGTAAAGCGCAGCTCAGATTCCATCCCTGGAATGGTGTCTTGCTTGATGCGAAATTCCGGCAGCCAAAACGCGTGAATCACATCTTGCGCCTTCAGATTCAGCCGAACATTTTTATTGGCGGGCAAATGTAGCTCGCCTGAGGTAATGCCCAACTCAGGATAGGTAAAGATCCAGGCGTACTGCATTCCCAAAACATTGACGGTGACATCGGGAGTAATACCTATCTCATCGGGTGAGGCACCAATACCCAGCGCCATGTGGTTGTGTCGCGCTTTTTTGGGTGCGCCAGCATCCATCAGGGGCATCGCCGAACCTCCCTCTGAAAGCATTGCCACCTGAACGCCGGGGTCGCCCGCAGCATCTGGATCAAAGCCACCCATGCTGTTGTAAACGTCAAAGCTATAGATGCCCAGTACAAGGACGATCGCCACCGGGATGGCAGTCCAGACAATTTCGAGAGGGATATTGCCTTCGATCGCTGGACCATCGGTTTCATCGCCCGGTTTGCGGCGAAACTTGAACAGACAGATGATCAGTACGCCCCAGACCAACAGGAAAATGGCGGTGCCGATCATCATCATGGTGTCAAACAACCCATCTACTAGAGCGGCATCACTGGAGGCCTCAACAGGCATCAGACCATGATTTTTTCCGTACCACAAGCTAGCCAGAGTCAGGGTGATGCCTGCCAGCATCGTTAGGATATTACTTGGGATTTTCACAGTTAATCAGAATTGGGGGAGTAGAGATTTAGAGCAGATGGTTCACTTTAAGCGCTGTCCACTTCATTTAAGAGTGCGAAAGGCTGCTAGAAGATAAATTCCAGAAAGAGTTAAGAGAGTTAGATATCTTATTAGGCAATCTTAAAAGAGCGATGTCAGTACCAGTCTGTAGAAATCTGGCAGCCCTAAAAATTAAAAGATCCTTTAGTAAAGTTAGCGATCGCAATGGTTTCGAGAGATTTGGCTTCAAGGCTCTCCTTGTTGATGCTCGGTTTATCTCCGTCCATCTAACACGTTAAACCAATCAACCTGATTCAACCAGGTTTTACAGGTCGCTAAAAACTGAATTTATCTGCATTCTGACAATCCTTAAGCATATTTTTGGGATCGAAAAGAGGTTATGTATTAATGAATACCAAGCTAGTGCTGACATTCATAAATTTTGTTAGATGGACGATGCTGTATTTGAAGGCAAGCCTTACTGTATCGCCTACAAGTCCGTGTCGCCCATAAGTCCCCTGTAAACCATTTGCTGAATAATCCTAAGAAATTGCTAAGGCTTTCTGCATTAATTGAGTGTATTCACTAGAGTAAAGACATGATCTGTTGTAAAGAAGTTGTAAGAGAACTCGGTTTTAGCTTGAAGCACAAGTTGCAATGCATTTGAATCAATTATGTCAACCAACGGCTTAAAGAGGGTGTGAAGCATGGCTGACTCCAGTATTCGTCGTGATTTACCTGTCCCATCTCAGATTGCTGTTCCGGCTTTTAATCCTCTAGCTCTTGATCCGCACACTTTTGACCCCAAAGCTTTAGTCCGATCGCTCATTTGGAAAACTGCGATCGCTACCCTGATTTTGATGGCGATCGGCAGTGCCACCCGCGTCATGAATGCTGGGCTTGCCTGTCCCGATTGGCCGCTCTGCTATGGCACCCTGATTCCCAGCCAGCAAATGAATCTTCAGGTATTTCTAGAGTGGTTTCATCGGCTGGACGCGGCTCTCATCGGTATTTCTACCCTGAGCCTTGTGGGTCTGACGGTGTGGTATCGACGAGCTTTGCCCTCCTGGACTCCCTGGATGGCGCTGCTGGCTCTGGGGCTGATTCTGTTTCAGGGCATTCTGGGCGGACTCACCGTAACGCAGCTTTTGCGCTTCGATATCGTGACGGCGCATTTGGGCACGGCGCTGCTGTTCTTCGCAACGCTGCTGACCATGGGCACACTTTTACGCCCCTATCAGGCGACTGGGACGACAGGCAAGCTCCCTTGGCTCAGCCTAACTGCGGTCTTGCTGGTATATTTGCAGAGTTTGTCGGGCGGGCTAGTTGGCTCACAGTGGGCAGTCCACCAGTGCTTGCTCGTCTCACAGCTTTGCCGTGTGATGAACACGCACCTGTTTGGGGTCGTGCCTGCTAGTTTGGCGACTTTAGCGATCGTCATTGCCACCCGCCGAACAGCCGCCCTCAGCGCCTCCTTCCGAAATCTGGCAAAGCTGGCAGGGTTTTTGCTGCTGCTTCAGATAATGTTGGGCATGGCGACATTTCGTTTGCGTCTGCAAGTAGAGCTGTTGACTGTGAGCCATCAGGCGATCGGGGCATCTTTACTCGGAACTCTAGTGTGCTTTACTGTTCTGGCATGGCGCGATCGCTATCTTTCAAATCTCGCTCCTGAAGGCTAATTCCTGAAGGCTGATTCTTAAAGGAATTGACTAAGCTCCCTAACTTTCCGTTCAGTTTTCCCGCTCAACCGTTTTAAGACGAGAATCCCAATGCACGAAACCAGCTGGATTGAAGCGAATCGCCATCACCAAAACGTTTGGCAGGTGATTCAGAGCTATTGGCAACTCACGAAGCCCCGCATCATTATTCTGCTGCTCGTCACGACGGCTGGCAGTATGTGGATTGCCTCTGCGGGAAAGGTTGATCCCTTCCTGGTATTGATTACGCTGTTCAGCGGTGCACTGGCTTCTGCCTCCGCTAACGCAATTAACTGTTTGTACGATCGCGATATTGATTACGACATGGAGCGTACTCGTCATCGTCCGCTGCCATCGGGTCGCATTCAGCCGCGAGATGGCTGGGTATTTGCCATTTTGTTGGCAGGGCTTTCTTTCACGCTGCTGACGGTATTTGCCAACTTACTGAGCGCCTGTCTGGCAATGTCAGGCATTGTCACCTATGTGGTGGTTTACACCCACTGGCTAAAGCGGCATAGCACCCAAAACATCGTGATTGGCGGTGCAGCAGGGGCAATTCCGCCGCTCGTAGGCTGGGCAGCCGTCACGGGTGAGCTAAGTTGGGCAGCCTGGGCATATTTTGCCATCATTTTCCTCTGGACTCCGCCCCACTTCTGGGCGCTGGCAATGATGATTCGAGAAGACTATGCCAAAGTGGGCGTGCCTATGCTGCCAGTGGTTGTAGGCGAAGTAGAAACCGCTCGGCAAATCTGGATTTACACGCTGCTGCTAATTCCCATGACGCTAGTTATGGTCTATCCGCTCCATGTCATGGGTGCGGTGTATGCAGCGATCGCTCTCTTCCTAGGCGGTATCTTTGTAGCAAAGGCCTGGGCACTGCTGCAAACGCCTGCGGACTTAACGGTTGCCCGATCGCTCTTCAAGTATTCCATCCTGTACATGATGCTGCTGTCGGCAGGGATGGCGATCGACAGTTTGCCCATTACCCAGACGCTAACGGCGGCTGTCGGTGAGAATTTGGCTGAAAATTTAGCTGTGGTGTTGAGTTATTTGCCTGTGATGTGATGGCTCAGCGCTCAGTTTAAGAAGAGTTTAAAAAAGTTTGAGAAGAGAGGGAGCGATCGCCCCTCTCTTTCTTTTGGCTTTAGGGGACTGAATCTATGCGATATAGCCCTACGTAATTGAGTTAGGACGAATTATTTTTTGAGAGCCGCGCGGAGCGCGGCTCTCAAAAAATAACTCATTGGATCTAAGCGCATAGCGCTATATTTTTGGTTGAGCCTGTTTTGAAGGATTTACAATAAAGGTTGAGATTTGTTGCGTAGGCTCAAGAAAGCAATTATGGCCCCGGCGGTTTCGATCGAAAACCTTCAAAAACGCTTCGGCTCGGTCGAGGCGGTCAAAGACGTATCCCTACAGATAGAACCCGGAGAGATTTTTGGTTTGCTGGGGCCTAACGGCGCGGGAAAAACTACAACGCTGCGATGCCTTTGCACGCTGGCAATGCCTGACTCTGGCACGATCGAGATTTCTGGTGTTTCGGTGTTAGCCCACCCGAAGCTGGCACGGCAAAAGCTGGGCTATGTAGCGCAGGAAGTGGCGCTAGACAAAGTGCTGACCGGACGAGAGCTGTTACAGCTCCAGGCAGCAATCTATCATCTGCCCCGTGGCTCAGTCAAAGCACAAATTGAGCAAGCGATCGCCCTTCTAGGGCTGCAAGAGTGGGCAGACCAGAAAACTGGGAGCTATTCGGGCGGGCTAAAAAAGCGGCTGGACTTGGCGGCAGGTCTGCTACACAAGCCTGATGTGCTGGTGCTAGACGAACCGACCGTTGGGCTAGACATCGAGAGCCGCCTGATTGTCTGGAACTTTTTGCGGCAGCTACGGGATGGCGGCACCACGATTTTGGTGACAAGCCACTACCTAGAAGAGGTGGATGCTTTAGCCGATCGCGTTGCCATTATCGATCGCGGTGTAGTGATCGCCTCCGGTACACCTTCAGAACTCAAGGATAGGGTGGGGGGCGATCGGGTAACGCTGCGCATCCGAGAGTTTACGCCACTGGAAGAAGCCGATCGCGCCAAGGCAATGCTCCAGATGATGCCATTTGTGCAAGATGTGATCATTAATGCTGCTCAAGGCAACTCGCTCAACTTGGTAATAGCTGCCCAGAGTGACAATGCCCTGACGACAATTCAGCAGACGCTCAAAGCCGCTGGATTGCCTACCTTTGGCATTTCGCAGTCTCGCCCTAGCCTAGATGATGTCTATCTGGCGGCGACCGGACAAACGCTCATGGATGCCGAAATGGCGGCTTCTAGCCAGCGCGATCTCAAGGCAGAGCGAAAGCAGAACATGCGCTAGGCTAAAGAAAGCTATTGAAAAATTCTAGTTAAAAGTTTAGTTAAAAGCCCCTGATATTCAGAGGAATTGATTTATGAGCCAAACCATTACTCCCGCTAATGTTCTGAATGGGGCAAAGTCGCCCAGTCCAGCGATCGCCCCTGCCGATTTTAGCCTTGCTGAATTTGTGCAGGAAACCCTGGCACTCACTCGCCGCCTGTTTATCCAGCTCCAGCGCCGCCCTTCAACGCTGATCGCAGGCATTATTCAGCCTGTTATGTGGCTGCTGCTGTTTGGCGCGCTGTTTCAAAATATGCCCAGAGGGCTGTTTGGCACCAGCCAAAACTATGGGCAGTTTTTGGCGGCAGGTGTGATTGTGTTTACGGCGTTTAGCGGTGCCCTAAACGCCGGACTGCCCGTGATGTTCGATCGCGAGTTTGGTTTCCTCAATCGTCTTCTGGTTGCGCCCCTTGCCTCTCGCTTCTCGATCGTCTTGGCTTCTGCCATATTTATTGCCACTTTGAGTCTGGTGCAGACCTCTGTGATTATCGCCATGAGCGCGTTTCTAGGAGCAGGATTGCCCAATGTTCTGAGCTTAGGACTGGTGGCAGCGATCGTCTTAGTATTAGTGCTGGGCGTGACGGCGTTGAGTCTGGGGCTTGCCTTTGCCCTGCCGGGACATATCGAGTTGATTGCGGTCATTTTTGTCTCCAGTCTGCCCTTGCTGTTTGCCAGCACAGCCCTAGCTCCGTTGACTTTTATGCCCAATTGGCTCAAGATTATTGCCAGCTTGAATCCCTTGAGCTACGCGATCGAGCCAATCCGATACATCTACACCCATGAGCACTGGGTCTTGAGCAATGTAGTCATGGAATCCCCGTTTGGCTCTGTGACCCTGGGACTGTCGCTCCTGATTTTGACAGGATTCAGCGCGATCGCTCTTCTCTCTATTCGCCCGTTGTTGCGACGCTCTTTTGCATAGTCACAAAAGATCTTGCTAACTTCTGGGAGCAATGTTGCACTAAACCTCGTCTTCGTTACGATAAGAATCTATAGTTGGATACTTGAATCAAAAAGCTTTATGAAAGTAGCCATTCCATCTCGCCCTGTTTCCAAATCTTCTATTTGGGTCATGCTGAGCCTGTTTGCAGGCTCTCTCGCCGCACTCACAGCTTTTGTTCAACCAGTGCAAGCTCAGACTAGCGCCGATCTCCAGACCCCCGTGGGAACCAGCGACCAGAATTCCAACACCAACGGTGATTTTGGTAGCGTCAATAATTTGTTTGATCTGATGCATCGCGTTCAGCAGGGTAGCATCCGTGATCCTTATCAATTTAGTCAAGAGCAGCAGCAAAGTATCAATTCCGAAGCTTCAGCCTTTCGACAACGGCAGGCTGACCTACTGAAGCAACAGGAGCAGACAGGAGCAGCGTCTTCCAACCAAATTGTTGCACCCAATTCTCAGTAAATCCGATAAGCTGAAAGCCTTGGCACTGCCTAATCTGGAGATGATTTTTTTTGAAGGGAGACACTTCCAGACATCAGCAAAGCCAGATTTTTAGCTATTTCGGGTTGCATACCTTTTGAGGTTTCCCCCTGTTTGAAATACTGAAAAAGAGAGACGCTCAATTCTAAACTTGGCTCTATATTAGGGAACAGTATCCTATAAATTTGGAGTGAAGAATAATGATATTGATGGAAGCCGCTCAGGCAGGTTCTTTTCCCTGGGCATTTACCGCTGTCTATGTTGTCGGCTTTATTGCTGCGGTGGCGATCGGATCAGTTGCCTGGTATAACTCCAAGCGTCCGCCCGGTTGGGAAAACAAAGAACGCCCTGATGTAGTGCCTGAGGTCAATGCAGAAGACCCAAACGTATAAATTTTTTGATATAGCATTACGTAATTGAGTTAGGACGGGTTGTTTTCTGAGAGCCGCGCGGAGCACGGCTCTCAGAAAACAACTCACTGGATCTAAGCGCTTAGCGCCATACTACAAATTTGATAGTTTGTGTAGGGGTGAAGTGACTTCACCCCTATTTTTGTAAGCCTATTTTTGTAAGCCAAATTTATAGATGCACTATGCCAGATGCATATTGAGAACCGATTTGGGTGCCCGTCTGACATTGCAAAGAATGGTTTCGTGACCCAAGCGCAAGCAGGCTTCGTAGCGATGACAGCCAGAGAAACCATAATACTGCCCTTCGACTTCTAGAATATCGATCGGCTCCTGCAGCCCAATTTGTTGAATGGATGCCATTAGAGCAGCTACTTTATCAGAATCATTTTGGCGAAAGAGCGGACGGCGGATTTCGTGAATTGGAACAGCTTGAATTTTCATTACTCAAAAGGTCATAACGCATATCTCTATATCATACTCGTTATGATTATGAGTTGCGAACTCAGCCATGCTGGCGATCGAATAGGTGACTTCAATCAAGTGACTTTAACTTTCATTTGCCCAGACATGCTCCTAAAAAGCCTAGAGCGGTAAATGCTGGAGTGGCGAGAGAAGATCCCGAACTAGACGTTAAACCGGAACAGCAGCACATCTCCCTCCTGCACCACATATTCCTTACCCTCACTGCGCACCAGACCTTTCTCTTTGGCAGCACTCATTGAGCCTGTAGCCACCAGATCCTTATAGGCGACCGTTTCAGCGCGAATGAAGCCGCGTTCAAAATCTGTGTGGATTACCCCCGCCGCTTGGGGAGCTAGCATTCCCGATCGAATTGTCCAAGCGCGCGTTTCCTTTGGGCCTGTGGTGAAGTAGGTTCTTAGCCCCAAAAGCTCATAGGTGGCTCGAATCAGAGATTTTAGCCCCCCTTCCTCGACACCCAACGACGAGAGAAAATCTGCCTGATCTTCGGGGGGCAACTCGACTAATTCTGCCTCAACTTGAGCAGATACTACCACCACCTGGGCGTTGTCCTGAAGGGCGATCGCTCTCACTTGCTCGACCCACTCATTGCCCGTCGCTAGATCGTTCTCAGAGACATTTGCCGCGTAGATCACGGGCTTGCGGGTCATCAGCCCCAACGGCTTCAGCAACAGCTCCTCCTCTTCGTTCAGCGTCACTTGACGAGAGGGCTGCCCCAGGTTGAGGACTGCCGCAATTTGTTCCAATGCCGTTAGCTCTACCTGAGCTTCTTTGCTCGTGCGAACCTGCTTGCGCGTCCGCTCAATCCGCTTCTCTACCTGCGATAGGTCAGCCAGCACTAACTCCAAGTTAATAATCTCGATATCGCGCACCGGATCAATCGAGCCAGAGACGTGAATAATGTCATCATCCTCAAAGCAGCGCACAACATGAACGATCGCATCGACTTCCCGAATATTGGCGAGAAACTGGTTGCCTAAGCCTTCTCCTTGGCTGGCACCCTTCACCAATCCAGCAATATCCACAAACTCGACTCTCGCTGGAACTGTATCTGCCGAGCCAGAGATTTTGACCAGAGTCGCCAGCCGTTCGTCGGGGACTGCGACGATGCCCACATTTGGCTCGATCGTACAAAAGGGAAAATTGGCTGCCTGGGCTTTGGCATTGGAAACAACGGCATTAAACAGGGTCGATTTGCCTACGTTCGGCAGTCCCACAATTCCAGCTCTTAGCATGACAGTTTTTTTAGCATCACAAGTGAGTAACGAAGCAATAACTATTCTAGGTTACAAACGGCTTCTGCCACTTTCAAACCGGGCTAGGTCAAAAACAGCGTTTTAATTCCAGCGCTGCTAATCTCTACTGCTAAAGCCGCCAGCAAAAAGCCCAGCAGTTTTGTAGCAATTTGCGCCCCTTCTTGCCCAATAAAGTCTGCGACGCGGTTCGCCTGCCGAAAGATAAACCAGGTGACAATCATGGCTCCGACAATGCCGATCGCCACACTGAGATGGGCATCGGGAGACTTAGACACCAGCAGCATCACCGTGGTGAGGGTGCCGGGTCCTGCCAACAGCGGCAAAGCCAGAGGCGTGATTGCAATATCCCGTCCCTGCTCAGTAATCGGTTCATCCAGCTCGCCCCGCAGCATATCTAAGGCAATCAGCAGCAGCAGCAGCCCCCCGGCAATTTGTAATGAAGCGATGCTGATTTCCAGATAGTCCAGAATAGTCTGCCCAATGTAAGAAAAGACAAGCAGAACCGCTGTAGCAATGAGGGTGGCGCGATCGACAATACGATTGCGCTCATTGATATCCATTCCTTTGGTGAGCGCCAGCACAACTGGGGCATTGCCCAGAGCGTCGGCCAAGACAAATACTGCAATAAACGTACGGGTCAAAACCGAGATGTCCAAGAAATCCATCGGATACCTTGATGAGAACAGGGCAAAACTCTTTTCTACCCTAACGTGATCCGTAAACCAATAGGGTCATGACTTCCGTATCTACAGCAGAGATAGCCCAATTGGGTTGGGCTAAGTTATCTGAACAATAGTCCTTAAGAAGTAAAATTTATGATAACTTCACAAAAAAATACTAAAAGAGATACACTTGTCCAGGTAAAGCGCAAACGAGCGCAAAACAAGGAGAGATTGCACCCAATGAGTCTTCAACAAATTAAGGCAAAGTTGTTGGCGGTCGGTATTCTTGCAGTGTCTGCTAGTGGCACCTTCGCACTCTTTGGCTCTGTTCCAGTGGTCGCTAAAATTGCGGTTAACCCCCCATTCTCGATCGACAAAATTGAGGCTTTTCTAATCCAACAAGCCGATTTTTCCGCAGAACCAGAGGCTGTTAAGCAATCGTTTACTGCCAAGCCTGCATCCAGTGGCGATCGCTAATCTTCGCCCTTCAAGGTTCCACAATCTGCAATGAAATTGCCCCGGTCGCCATTGATTCACTCTGTCCGTAGCTGCTAAAGGTTGCAAACTGCAAACGATCGAGGAGGCGATTTAAGGAAGGATTTCCAGCTTCTTGACCTAGGGACTGGGCAATTAAGTCCCGAAGTGTGGATTGATTCAGATATAAGTAGCCCTGACTATTCTTCTTCAAAGCAGCGATCGCGCCTCGAAAATCTGCTTTGTTGAGCAGCGATCGCTCAGGGGACTGAAGCGCTAGATTTATTGCTTCCAGAGAGGTGGCGAAAATCTCATAGTCTCCCATCGTGGTGCGAATGCCTTGAACTTTCGCTTCCAAGGACAGTGTAGGGATTTCGGATTGGGAAGGCTTGAGTGGTCGAGGCGAGAATTTTGTCCAGGCAGAAATTTCTTGATTACCCGCAGGGGTTTCTAGCGTAAAAGAACTGAGGGTCGCATTGTGGCTCTGGGCGATCGCGTCCAGTTTCTCCAGTCCTGCCAAGGCTTCTGGCGATCGTTCTGTAACGAATACCCAGTCGGGGACGCTGTTGCCGTGGGGCAGCATTGCCAGAGCATACTCTCCAGTAATCCAGCTAGCCGCATCTTCTGGCAGCGAGATTTGGCGTTTTGATAAAGAGGCTAGCGATCGCTGCACACCTGGATAAGCATTGCCAGAAATATTGCTGAAGCCGTTTATCCATGGGCTTTCTAGCTGACGCTGCAAATCAGCTCCACTTACAACAAAGGCGCTGTCTGCCGGGACAAACCGCAGCACACCGACCGGAGCCGTCTGAGTGGCTTGGTCGAGCAAAAAAGACTGACCCACCGCAGGTAAAAGCTGCACATCAGCGACGAAGCCCTGTGATTCTAAGCTCTGTGATTTTAAGCTCTGTGATTTTAAGCCCTGTGATTCTAAGCTCCATGTTGCTAAAAGGCTGGACGCAGCCTTGTCCTCGGTGCCGTTCTTTACCCCAGCCACCTCCGCTTTAACCATCTTCGCTTTAGCCAAGAGCTGAGGCAAGTTGACCCAGGCTAAACCGATCGCTCTTGGAGGCAATTTACCTAGCGCCTGCTGATAGGCATCGTTGTTCTCTAAATTCAGCTCTGCTGCCTGAACATTGTTGATCGCATCCCGCAATACCTTAGGCGAGTTTGCCAACAGCACGAAGCGATCGCCCACTACGGCTGTCGCTAGCGTTAGTGCATCCGAAAAACCTGTCTCGTCCCCTTTTTTCCTGCTCCGTTTGGGCGAGTCTCGATACACAATCTCGACCCCTGCGTAAGGCTCAGAGATCCGATCTCTAGCGCGGCTGTGACGTTGCCAAAAGGCTTGTAACTTGCGCTGGGCAAGGGCTGGATCGGTAGTCGTCATAGCAACTAGATAACCAAGCTGAGAGCCGTTAGCGCTATCTCGGTCAAAATCCGCCATGGTGATCGCCAGCGTGATTTCATCCCCTAGCCAAGGCTGAATATCTCGCGAGTAGTTCAGTTGAGCGTCAGGCAAAAAAGCTTGCTGGAGCTGATAGAAATTCTCCTGAATGCTTTGCCGATGGGCGGGAGTCGTGAGCAGTTTTGCGGCTAGCAGGCGATCGGGATTAACTCGTAGCGAGGCGACAAACGGAGACTGCCGAGAAATAAAGATAGCGGTTTCAGGACTAGCGCTGTTCTTGTCGCTATGGATAAAACTTTCTGTAGCGATCGCCGATTGCAGCCTAGTGACAGGGCTGTTGGCAAAAATCCAGGCAGCACCCGCACCTGCCGTCAGCAGCAGCATGAAGACAACTACCGCTAGAGAAATGATAAAAGTGCGAAACTTCATGGTGGGCTGAACTCATTCAGATGAACTCACAGTGGGTCGCCAAAGTTCAGTTTATCCTCAAACGCCTCTCCAGAATGGGGCATCTGAGCTTTGCTTACCCTGTTTTAAAGTCCAAACGGATCTAAAGCTCTCAACGGAGCAGATATAGTAACCGCCAAGGCGGTTAGGACGGGGAAATTTTTGGTGGGGCGCTTCGCGCCCCACCAAAAATTTCCGTAGGATCGTGGATTAAATAACCTGTACAACTGATCTACTGTAGGGGCTTATCAATGCTAAGCCCCTACCCCAAGCATTACTGGCTGCCGCCAGCCATAAATCAGAATAAATTAGGCTAGTTCACCTTGACCTTCAAATTACCGCTAGTGTCGTTATATCCAGAAACAAAGCCATTGCGTAGCTCAACGACGCTGTTGTTGTATTGCAGCGTTTCAGTGCAGGAAGTGTTATCGAGTGCCACCTGAGTTGGCGTACCCTGCACTTTGAAAATATCGTCTCTCGGAGAATCGATCGTCCAGGCATTGACTGAGGCATCGGGCGTACCGTTAGGCGCAACCGTAACTCTAAGATTGCGATCTAAATTATCGTACCCAGCAACGCGATCGTTGGTTAGATAAACCAGGCTATTGCCGTAATACAGAACATCCTTCTGGGAAGCGTCATAGCGAATAATCCGAGAAGGCGTACCTTGAATTTTAAACACCTCTTCCTTGGGAGAATCCAGCGTCCAGGCTGCATCGCCGACAACGGTAATAATCGGGCTTTTACTCGCAATGGCTCTCAAGTTGCGATCGTTGTCGTCATAGCGCACCACAATGCCATTACTCAGCTCTACGGTACTGCGACCAAAATACAGCGTTTCCTTACACAATGAATCGTAGCGCTCTATCTGAGTAGGTTTGCCCTGAATCCTCGTCACGTCCGCTCTGCGTAGACCTTTCGACCACAAAGCTCTAGAGACAAGAGAGTCTGATGCCTCCGAGGCTTTTCGCTGGGCATAGCTCCAGTTGCGCTGATAGTCTGGCACTCTAGACTGGGCGATCGCATAGTGAGGGCTAGAGGAGGGCACCCGTTTCATCAAATCCACTGCCTCTTGCCACCAGGTAGCAACTGCCTCCCACTCAGCCTTAGAGACAGCCGACTGCGTGACTTCAGCCGCATTCTCAGCCTGGTTGACCGCTAGCCGGAAGGCTTCAGCTTGAGGCACCGGAGAAGCTTGGGGAATGGGAATGAGTTCGTCCTGAGATGCGATCGCCAAAATCACGCCCGTCAAAGCTAAGATGCTGACCACTAGAAAAGCGGGTAGGTAAGGCGATGAGCGGCGTATGGTAATCCGCCCTGGCGCTCGGCGCACTGGCTCAACTTGCAAATACGATCTTTTGCCGTTGCCGTTACCGTTGCCATTACCGTTGGCATCTCCTTTTCCGTTTGTTTCAGCGCCGGGGCGTTTGTTCATGCTGACCTCAAGAGATGACGTTAAGCGATCAATTCGAAAATGATTCCCCCAATATTTTCATAGCGCTCAAATAGGGCGGCGGCAATTCTAATTAGGGAATAAGTCACGCTTATTCAGGGTATCCTACTGGCGGATTATTCAATCTTTATGGAAAGCCGGACTTTATGTAAAGCTTTAGCGATGAAAGTCTAGCTCAAATAGGACTTACGCCTCTGCCCCCTGAGTCTCCTAGTTCTGGGGGACTTTGAACTCCGGCTCCCCCAGAATTTAAGGTTGAGCTGTGTAATAAAGCAAGAATAAATTTTGAGGCAGTGATAGCGATGCGATCGCCCTCTAGGTGCCTAACCCATTGCCCAGAGACGGTTTGAGGCGATCGCCACAGGTCTAAATGTCCTACCGCCGGGTCGGCATAAAAGCCGTCTTGACCTGCTCCCAGCCCTGCTGAAGTCCAGTGGGTGAAAAAGTCGTGGCTGATGCGGTGGATGGGAAAGCCTCCGTATAGCGGCACCCCCCAGCCATCGATCGCAATTACTGCACCGACTCGTCCACCTGCGCGATGCCAAAGCCTTGCTGCACCGATCGCTCCCACCACCCCCGCACTAAAGGCAATAAAAAATAGCGGAGCTGCCTTTTGGGGTTCATTCAGCCGCTTTTCTTCCGACTCTTGAATAAACTCTAAAATATGCAGTGCAGAGTAGGCGGGCAATTGATGGGCAGGAAACACCAGAGCTTCGCAAAAGGTTTGTCCAAATCCTGCCAAAAACTGATTTGTGAGTTCTACTGAATGTATTCCAGGACAAATGATGACGCTCATGGGCAATTCTATTGTGTTCCAAAGCCATTAAATCTCTTGCAGATTAGGATTCCAGATTGGGGTGAATCTAAAACCCAAAATGCGCGGTGGGAGATTGCGACTCCCTTGGTACGGTTTTAAGGCTGTCTTCCTTGAGTTTCTCCGAGTATTGTCGTTATAGGGAAGTATTCGTGAGCCAGCGCTTGCGAAATCGGCGCAATTTAGATGGGTTTCTGTAGGTAAAGGCTGTGTATAAATGGTATTTGCCAACGCTGAGTGAAATTATTGCCTTGGGTGAGATCATCCCAGGGAATCATTCTGGGCTAGAAGGCGTAAGACTGGAAAATATTGATGCAGATAGTGTTGATGTAGACATTGATCCACGAGAGCAAGACTCTAGAGCCGCCCATCGAAATTTTCGATCGCCAGCCCAGCAACAGTTGCGAGCCGAACGAGAGTGGAGTGGTGCGATCGCCGCTCTAAAGCGTCTCCTACAGCAGACCTTGGAAGTCAATCCCTTAGCAGCAGAAATGCGATCGGCGGGTGCTAGAGCAGCGAAACCTACCCGACTGATTAGATCCATGAAACGAGCTAAATCTGCTCGATTAGCTCAGCCGAGCGCACCCTCTACGCAGGGAATTGTTCTGTCGGGGCCGTTTCCCATTTTGGATCAGCCCGAACTGCTGGCTAACTTTTCTGCCTGGACTTTTACCATTGGCACGCCCGGTGAAATGCCGCTTCAGCTTTTGCCCTCCCCCCACGGAACTGCCGTCACCAATGTGCCCATTCCAACCCTGCCCCTGCTCTCTAGCGATCCGCTAGCTGCTGAGCAGTTTTGTCTGGCGCTGACGGCGACCTTTGGCGTGGTGCTAGTGCTGGGAGAAACGCCCCAAGGCGAACCCGCCTTTCTATTTTCGTTTGATCCCAACGTTGTGCAACAGGCTTGGCGATCGCTCCAGGCTCGTCTAAGAATGGTGGCTCCCTATGCTCTCCCGGCTCTGGATAGCTTAGTAGAACAGTTCGTGCCTAAAGCACCAGACTTTCGCATTGTTTCGCAGTTCAGTCGCCTCATGCTAGACGCTTTGCCCCATCCCTCTGATTTAGAGGAGCGATCGCAGACCGTCAGCCAGTCTTTGCAAGGAGTAGCGCAGTCGATCGGGCAAGCAGCACTGCCCAACATCCCTGCTTTCTCTCAGGCAGTGCGCCAACCTGGAAAACCTCAGGGAGTACAGCCTGAAAAACGATCGCCCGCTGATTCAGGTTCTGATACAGAGCTATTGCAGGCGATCGCCCATGAGGTGCGCACACCCCTGACCACCATTCGAACACTGACTCGATTGCTCTTGCGCCGTAAAGACCTCAATCCAGATGTGCTCAAGCGGCTAGAGGTCATCGATCGAGAATGTACGGAGCAGATCGATCGGTTTAGTCTGATCTTTCGGGCTGTTGAGCTAGAGACGGATCAGGGCAAAAAATCTTTAGCATCCTTGGCTCCCATCTCGCTAGCCCAAGTGCTGCAACAGACAGTGCCCCGGTGGCAGCAGCAAGCACAGCAGCACAGCCACACGTTAGAAGTAGAGTGGCCCCAAAAGCTGCCGATGGTTGTTACCGATCCCACCATGCTGGATCAGGTGTTGACAGGATTGGTCGATCGCTTTACCCATAGTCTGCCCCCCGGTAGCCACATTCAAATGCAGGTGAGTCAGGCAGGGCATCAAATCAAGCTTCAGCTAGAATCTCATCCGCAGGTCAATACAGCCGAGATCCAGGGCAAAGCTAAGTTTGGCTTTAGTCCAGCGCTGAAGTCTTTGGGGCAATTGTTGATGTTTCAGCCTGAGACAGGCAATCTTAGCCTCAGCATGGCGGTAACAAAAAACCTGTTCCAGGCATTGGGCGGCAAGATGATTGTGAAGCAAAGCCCTCACCAAGGCGAGGTGCTGACTATTTTCTTGCCCATCCTAGATAAGCCTGTAGGCTAAAATCTGCAACGCCCCCAATTGCCCCACCTTAGCTATGTCCATTTACCACCTTGGCAGGTGCTACGTAGCGCCACGCGCTCAGATCTAATGAATTATTTTTTGAGAGCTTTGCTCTGCGCGGCTCTCAAAAAATAATTCGTCCTAACTCAATTACGTAACGCTATCCAAAAGGGTGAGGGATGAGGAAAGTTGCGTCTGCCCACGGGAGCTAATGGATACCGCACTCGGTTTTGCCTGTGCCCCGCCAGCGACCTGCCCGCTCATCTTCACCTTCGCCGATGGGAGTCGTGATGGGTTCATCGCCAATGCTGGGATAACCCTGATCGTGCAAAGGATTGTAGATCACCTTGTGTTCGGCGGCATATGCCCAAGAGTCTTTGCGAGTCCAGGCAGCAAGGGGATTGATTTTGAGGCGCTGCTGATTGTCTAGCTCAAAGACGGGCATATTAGCGCGGGTAACGGCTTGGTCACGGCGACGACCTGTAATCCAGGCGATCGTATTTAACTCATCTAGCCCGCGATGCAGCGGCTCAATTTTGGTGACATGGTGAAACTGCTGAATGTCAGTATCCCAGAGAGCCTCGCCGTAGCGAGCAGTGAACTCCTCACGGGTATTGACATCGGGCATTTTGTAAGTTTTGAGATTGAGGTGGTAGAGGTCTTTGGCTTTTGCCACTAGCTCTAACGTTTGTGGAAAGTGATACAGCGTGTCCAAAAAGATGACGGGCACGGGCTGAGGCGAGGGATGCTGACGGTAGAGAATGTCAGTAATCACTAAGTCATCAATGTTGAAGGCGCTGGTTTGCACCAGACCCGTGGGAATATTTTCGACGCTCCAGGCGAGAATTTCGCTGGGATGGGCAGTGTCAAACCGCTGATTCAGTTCGTCTAGGTCAAAGCTGCTAACACTAACACCTTGGGGTTCTACCGAGTAGCTCATCATGCGCGTATCGCCTAATCTAAATTTCTAATAGGTTAATACACCTAATTTTATCTCGAAAGGCGCATAAGCCGATGGGGAATTGTGGAGATAGGATCGTCTCTGAACCGATGCACCCGGCAGAATGGCACTGTCTTCTCAACGGTCTTTCAAGGCTTGCGGCTTGCCAGCGCCCATTGTTTGCCTGAACCTAGAGAAACGCCAGATTTTTTTGAAAAGCGTCATCGTTTCTTAACGATCGCCCTTTCCAGGTTTGCTCTATTTCCTTGGCATTTTCTGCTGATGTCTGTGCTGCCCAGCTCTTTCCTACCTATATTTTTGGTGAGTCAGTGGGCAATTGTTGCCAGTTCGGTCTGCTTCATTCCTAGAAGCTTCTTGCGGATAATGAAGGGTAAGACCGCAAACCATAATGAAGCTCCCAAGAAGACGATCGCCCAGGAGCGTCTGTCTGTATTGGCAGTTGAGGAATCTTTGAGGAACGCACTGATCAAGATCACAGCAGTGAAAAGGCTTCCAACAGTGTAGGTTGTCATAAAGTGGCTCATCGCAAATGTAAACGGTTGCTACCATTCATATTTACAGCCTGCTTTGTGAAGCTCCGGTAAATTTAACTTTTAGCTCAGCTTATTTTTGTAGGTCAGCCGCTCAACCAAGCTGTATGACAGAGGCATTAACTACAGAGGCATTGACTTTGCGCTGGATGCCGTTGAGTTGGTTTAGGAGCCTCAAATCTCGTTTTATAGCAACCGCCAAGGCGGTTGGGACGGGGACATTTTTGGTGGGGCGCTTTGCGCCCCACCAAAAATGTCCTAATCAAACTGGCCATAGCTATAACTCGCTTTAAGCTAAGACCGGACTGTTGTTTGATGAATTGGCAGTTCGATGACAAATTCTGCCCCTTGACCAGGCTCTGAGTAGCAAGCAAGCTTACCGTTGTGTTTCTCAGTAATAATTTGATAGCTGATAGACAATCCAAGTCCTGTCCCTTTTCCCACACTTTTTGTAGTAAAAAACGGGTCGAACAAACGCTGTTGCAGCGCCTCTGGAATGCCAACGCCATTATCAGCAATATGAATAACAATCCACTCTGAGATACTCAGCTCAGTCCAGATCCGAATGATCCCAGGCTTTGCCTTGCTTTCTGCCGTTGACCGCTGCTGATCATGCTCTTCTAAGGCATCGATCGCATTGGCAATTAAGTTCATAAATACCTGATTGAGTTGACCGGGGTAACATTCTACCAGTGGCAATGAATCATAGTCTTTTTCAATTTGAATGCCGGGATGGGTTGGAGAGGGCTTAAGCCGATGGGACAGAATCATCAGTGTGCTATCAATGCCTTCATGAATGTTCACCAGTTTGAACGCTGCTTCATCCAAACGAGAAAAGTTGCGGAGTGACAAAACAATTTCTTGAATGCGATCTGTGCCATTTTGCATCGAGCTTACTACTTTCTTCAAATCTTCGACTAGAAACTCAAGGTCGGCTTTTTGTAGTGCCTCTTCAATTTCTGGTACAGGTGGGCAGTGCTGCTGGTAGAGTTTGATCAGTTTCAGAAGTTCATTCGTGTATTCTTCGGCATGGGTGAGATTGCCATGAATGAAATTAATTGGGTTGTTAATTTCATGAGCTACCCCAGCAACTAACTGTCCTAAGCTCGCCAATTTCTCCGCCTGGACGATTTGAAGTTGGGTGTTTTGTAAATCTTGCAGTGCGATCGCCAGTTGATCTGCCTGAGTTTTGGTCTGAGCTAACAGATCGGATTGTTGCAACGCAATGCTGAGTTGATCAGCAACTTGCTTCACAAATTGCACTTCAATTTCTTCCCATTCACGCGGTTGAGTACATTGGTGGACACAGAGCAGTCCCCAAAGTTGATTACCTTTGACAATGGGAGCAACAAGCAGTGCTCGAATGCCGAACTGTTCCAGTGTCGCTCGATAACAGGCTTGAATTTCGGCTTGATCTAAATCTGTGAGCGTGTGAATGCGCCCTTTGATATATTCATCAACATAATTTTCACCAAAGCAGTGATCGTGAATTTTAGCGTTGAGCGCCGAGGGAAATCCAGCGACCACATCTTCTACAACAAACTCGCCATAATCAACGCCTAACTCTGGTTCAAAGCGATAGATGCCTACTCGATCGGCTTTGAGCGATCGGCGCACCCTAGTTGATATGTTGTTAAAAATGGTATCTAAGTCCAGCGAATCGCGGATTTTGGCAACCACCTCAAAGAGAATTTGGCGCTGCTCCGCCGCTTTTTGCAACTCCTCGGCTCGCTGGGTAGCAGACAAAAGCTCGGCGCTGTGAATGGCTACCCCAAGCTGTGCGCCAATTTGAGCTAAAAATTCGACATCGACCGTTGCCCAGGCGCGGGGAGCCGAGTGTTGATAGGCAGCGAGTAAGCCCCACAGCCGCCGTCCCACAAAAATGGGGGCGATCGCGTAGGCGCAAATCTGATACTCTTCCAGAATTGCCATGTGACACCGAGAATGCCCGCTTTGGGAAACATCTGCGACCGCGAACGTTTCGTTCCGGCGATAGCGTCCGCCCTGAGTTTCCTGAAGATGAGTATCTTCCCAGACTAAATCTTTGCCAAAGGGGGCAATATGCTTCCACCCCGGCACCACCGTACCAAACTGCGCAACAAACTCACCGCTCCAGTCTTCGTTAAATTGATAGACCGCAACTCGTTCCACTTCTAGCAGGTGGCGGGCTTCCTGACAGGTCGTTTGCAAAATTAAATTTACATCTAAAGAGGAACGAATGCGGCTGACGATTTCTGTGAGTGCTCGTTGGCGGGCGATCGAATTATTTAAGGCTTGAGTTCGCTGTTTCGATTCATCGAGTAGGGCGGTTTGCTGCACTGCAACCCCCAGTTGAGTGGCGGCTTGCGCCATGAATTGCACTTCGATCGCTTCCCACTGACGCGGTGCAGAATGCTGATACGCACCCAGCAATCCCCACAATTTCCGTCCCACAAAAATCGGAACCAAGGCATAGGATCGAATCTTAAATTGCCTGAGAATATCGAGGTGGCATTGAGAATGTCCGGCTTGTTCTACATCAGCTACCGCAAAACTTTCATTGCGGCGATAGCGCCCCCCCTGAGTTTCTTGAAGGTGTGTGTCTTCCCACACGAGTTTTTTGCCAAACGGTGCGGTTTGTTCCCACTGATCGTCAGCCGCCCCAAAATGGCTAATAAACTCACCGCTCCAATCCAGGTTGAACTGATACACGGCGACACGCTCCACGTTCAATAGCTGCCGCAGTTCTCGACAAGTTGTGTGAAAGATTGATGACATATCCAGTTCGGAACGGATCTTCGTCACTACTTCTGCCAGTGCCTGCTGCCGCGCTAAAGATTCCTTCAGGGCAAGGGATTGGGTTTGTAGCTGCCTAAATAATTCCGAGTGCTGCATTGCTACACCCAGATGGCTAGCAACTTGAGCCAGAAACTCAACTTCTGTTGCTTCCCATTGACGCGGTGCAGAATGCTGGTAGGCAGCCAGAAGCCCCCAAAGTTTCAGTCCATTGAAGATGGGAGCGATCGCATACGCCCGAATTTTAAATTGCTCCAGGATATCGATGTGACACCGAGAATGTCCGGCTTCATAGATGTCCGCCACGGCAAATGTTTCATTCGCACGGTAGCGACCGCCTTTGGTTTCTTGCAGATAGGTGTCTTCCCACACCAGTTTTCTGCCAAACGGCGCAATCTGATCCCAATTGTGTTGAGCAAAGCCAAAACTGCTGACAAATTCTCCGCTGTAATCTGTATGGAAGCGATACACGGCAACGCGCTCCACATGCAGCAGTTGGCAGGTTTCTTGAGTGGTGGTAGCGAAGAGGCTGTCGAGATCGAGGGAGGCGCGAATTTTGCCAATCACATTGGCAAGGGCGGCATGTTGCTCTCGCGTTCGCTGAATCGTCTCACGTTCTCGCTTGATTTCTCCTCTCAAGCTGTCTACATCAGGCTGCCCTAAAGCTTGGTTGAGGCGCTTTCCCAGCCAACGAGCGATCGCTTTAGATTTCATAAAGATTCTCAATTTGGTGTACGAGACCGTACAACGCAGGCAATAATTTTAATAGTTCCCAAACTTTGAGCAAAGCTAAGGTTTGGCTACCAGGATAAACAGGTTGTGTGGATGAGTAAATTTAGCAAACCATCCACTAGGCGATCGCGCTCCAATAGGGAATCTTCTGCACCATTACAAAGCGAATCAGCTTTCCTACAAGGGTTTGGGCTGCGACTTCAGGATCGGTAAGCTGAGCATGGGCTACAAAATATAGCAACTGCCAAGGCGGTTAGGATGGGGACATTTAGGGTGGGGCGGGAAGCGCTCCACACCAAATGTCCTAAGCTGAGCGGATGAATAAATGGAGCAATAGTAAAATCAGGCTCATCGACTTTGCTCATGCCACTGGCGCGATCGCTCCCTGATCTCTGCCAATTCCCAGTCCGGCATTTTGTCCAGGTTTTTGAGGATGAAGCTCATGCGACCTTGAGATTGCAGGCTAGAACGGTGGCGATCGAGAAAATCCCAGTAGAAAAAGTTGAAGGGGCAGGCTTTTTCACCCGTGCGATCGGTGGGCTTGTAGCAGCAGCCTTTGCAGTAATCGCTCATCTTATTAATGTAGTTAGCAGAGGCGGCGTAGGGTTTGGAGGCAAGAATGCCGCCATCGGCAAACTGACCCATGCCAATGACGTTGGTTTGCATCACCCAGTCGTAGGCATCAATGAATGCCGCATGAAACCAATTCTCGACTTCTTGGGGCGACAGTCCGGCGATCAGCGCAAAGTTGCTCAAAATCATCAGCCGCTGAATGTGGTGAGCATAGGCTATTTTTTCTGTCTGTTTTAAGGTCTGGTGTAGACAGTTCATGTCGGTGTCAGCATTCCAGAAAAACTCTGGCAAAGGCTGCGTGTGGTTGAAATGGTTGCGCTGCGGATAGTCTTCATCGACATAGTGATAGAGACCATGCATATATTCTCGCCAGCCCAAGACCTGCCGAATGAAGCCCTCGACGCTGCTGAGATCGAGCTGTTGCTGATGATAAGCCGCCTCAGCTGCCCGAATCACCTCCAGCGGATGCAGCAAGCCTAAGTTTAGATAGGGCGACAGCATGGCGTGCCACAGGGTTTCTTCGCCCGTTACCATCGCGTCTTGGTAGGGGCCAAACGCGGGGAGCCGCGTCTCAACGAAGTGTTGCAAAACCTGTAGAGCCTGCGATCGCCCTACTCCCCACCGAAACGGCTCCACCTCTCCATAGTCTGAGAAATCGCCTGACTTGACGAAATCAATCACCTCTTGCGTGATCGCATCTGGCTCAAACCACAGCGGCTCTGGCGTGTTGAGCTTGCCTTTTGGGGGCTTGCGGTTATCTTTATCAAAATTCCAGGTGCCGCCCACAGGATGCTTGCCCTCCATCAAAACCTGATCTCGCTGCCGCCCTTCTCGATAGAAATATTCCATTACCAGGCTCTTGCGACCCTTTGCCCAAGTTTGAAATTCCTCAGCCGTCCAGAGAAACTGGTTGTTCGGCACCAAGGTGATTTTGCAGGGCAAATTGAGCGATCGAATCAGCTGGGCAAACGGGCGATCGCTGGGCTGCATTACTCGTAGCTCTGTAATGCCCTGGGTTTTAATCCAGTCTTGTAGCGCCGAGTCAAAATCGGGGGCGATCGCATACTCTACTGTCCAGCCTGACTGCCGCAGTTCTTCAGCAAAATGCCGCATTGCCGACCAGACCAGCACTATTTTTTGCCGATGATAGGAGCGCGCCTGAACGTGCTGCATGGACTCGATCAGAATCACAGGCGCGTTCTGAGCAGTGACGCTTCTAAGAGCCGCCTGGTTAGCCGAAAGCTGATCGCCTAGTATCCAAACACCGATCGTCATAGGTAGGGCGCTATGTAATTAAGTGAGGACAAGCAATTTTTGGTTGCCTGAATCAGGCATGGAGCACCCATCGATTCTAAAGGCATTTGGCTTGCTCCAATATTTTCGACATTAATTCCAGTCCTGTTAAAACTTTGTTAAAGTTGGTCTGGATGTTAATTTTTTTATCCTTCCCATGATCGCTCTCAACTCTCAAGGAGAATTTTGATGCTGCGGCTAGAACACATCAGCAAAATTTATCCAACGGGCGAAGTGCTTAAGGACGTGAGCTGGGAAGTTAAACCTGGCGATCGCATTGGCTTAGTCGGCGTGAACGGAGCCGGGAAATCCACGCAGCTCAAGATTATTGCGGGTGAAATGGAGCCAACCTCTGGCGAAATTATCCGACCCAACAGTCTGCATATTGCTTTCCTCAATCAAGAGTTTGATGTCGATCTAGAGCGCACGGTTCGAGACGAGTTTTGGCGCGCTTTTGAAGAAGCCAATCAGGTGCATCATGCGCTGGAAGCCGTGCAGCATGAGATGCAGACCGCTTCTATGGAAGAGCTGGATAGCCTGATCCATAAGCTCGATCGCTTTCAGCGGCAGTATGAGGCGCTGGACGGCTATGGCTTAGAGTCGCGGATTGAGAAGATTTTGCCCGAAATGGGATTTGAGGCGGATGCTGGCGATCGCCTGGTTAGCTCCTTTAGCGGCGGCTGGCAAATGCGAATGGGTTTAGGAAAAATCCTGCTGCAATCGCCCGATCTGCTGCTGCTGGACGAGCCGACCAACCATTTGGATTTGGAAACAATCGAATGGCTGGAGAACTATCTGCGGGGCATCGATACGCCGATGGTGATTGTCTCCCATGACCGGGAGTTCCTTGATCGCCTCTGTACGCAAATCGTGGAAACCGAGCGGGGAGTTTCTTCCACTTATCTGGGCAACTATACCGCCTATCTGGAGCAAAAAGCCGAGGCGCAAATGGCGCAACTTAGCGCTTTTGAGCGGCAGCAAAAAGAAATCGAGAAGCAGCAAACCTTTGTCGATCGCTTCCGAGCCAGCGCCACCCGTAGCACTCAGGCAAAAAGCCGTGAGAAGCAGCTCGACAAAATTGAGCGCATTGAGGCTCCTACCGGCAGCGTTCGGACGCTGCATTTCCGCTTTCCGCCTGCACCTCGTAGCGGACGCGACGTGGTAATCATCAAAGATTTGACCCACTTCTACGGTGAAAAGCTGCTGTTCTTAGGCGCAGACTTGCTGATCGAACGGGGCGATCGCATTGCCTTCCTGGGGCCTAACGGTTCAGGCAAATCCACGTTGCTGAAGCTCATGATGGGAGTCGAAAAGCCTGCTGAGGGCAGCATTACTTTGGGCGATCACAACGTCATTCCTGGATACTTTGAGCAGAATCAGGCGGAAGCGCTCGATTTGAATAAGACTGTGATGGAGACGATTCACGACGAAGTTCCTGACTGGAAGAATGAGGAAGTTCGTACGTTACTAGGGCGATTTTTGTTTAGCTCTGATACCGTTCGCAAAAAAGTATCTTCCCTTAGCGGAGGTGAAAAGGCGCGACTGGCTCTGGCAAAAATGCTGCTAGCTCCCGTGAATCTGATGATTCTAGATGAGCCGACCAATCACCTGGATATTCCGGCGAAAGAAATGCTGGAGGAAGCGCTAACTAACTTTGACGGTACGGCAATTTTGGTGTCGCACGATCGCTACTTTATTTCTCAGGTCGCTAATAAGATCGTAGAGATTCGAGATGGCGAACTGCGGCTCTACCGAGGCGACTACGATTATTACCTGGAAAAAATTGCCGAGGAGAAAGAGCGGGCAAAGCTGGAACTAATCGAAGCAGAAAAAGCTGAGAAAGTGACTGCTAAAAGAGATAAGCAGAAAGAAAAGCAAAAGCAGAAAACAAAGGCAAAGGTCGAATAAATTAACGCTGGGTTGAACGCTTGGCTAACTGCGCCAAAGAGTTTTCGTCTAGCCAGCTATCTACCTCTAGTTCCTGTCTATATCTGATACCCATTTAAGACTCAAATAGGGCAGATGATTTTCGGAAGCCGCGCGGAGCGCGGCTTCCGAAAATCATCTGCCCCCTCATCAATCTAAAAGGGTATGAATACTTCCTGTTTGAATAGTAGGGTGTTGAAAAACTGAATGGTATCATTGCTGAGAAATTGATAAATTAAGGGGCTGTTCACATGGCACAGACTTTAATCTCCCCAGTGGTGCTAGTGATTTTGGATGGTTGGGGCTATCGAGATAGTCAAGATGGCAATGCGATCGCCAACGCTAGCCTCCCGGTGATGAATAGCCTCTGGGCTGCCTATCCTCACACGCTTATTCAAGCTTCTGGCAAAAGCGTAGGGCTACCTGACGGTCAGATGGGGAACTCTGAGGTAGGGCATCTCAATATCGGGTCAGGGCGCATCGTGCCTCAAGAGCTAGTTCGAATCAGCGATGCGGTCGAAGACGGTACCATTTTGAGCAACTCCGCGCTGCTCCAGGTTTGTGAGGCAGTGCGCCAGCACAAGGGCAAGCTGCATCTGGTCGGGCTATGCTCTGAGGGCGGCGTCCACTCCCACCTCTCCCATCTTTCGGGCTTGCTAGAGCTGGCGAAAGAGCAGGGGATTCCAGAGGTTTGCATCCACGCCATTACCGACGGACGAGATACTCGCCCTAAGGACGGCATCAAAGAAATTGGGCTAGTCGAGCAGTACATCGAAAAGTTTGGCGTGGGTCGAATTGTGACGCTGAGCGGTCGCTATTACGCCATGGATCGAGACAACCGCTGGGAGCGAGAACAGCCAGTCTATGAGCTGATGACGACTAATGGTACGGGAGATGGGCGATCGGCTACAGAAGTTTTGCAGGCTTCCTACGATGCTGACATCAATGATGAGTTTGTGCTGCCGACTCGAATCGCGCCGGGAGCCGTGGAGTCAGGAGATGGGGTCATCTTCTTCAACTTTCGTCCCGATCGCGCCCGTCAGCTAACCCAAGCCTTCGTCGATCCCAGCTTTGATAGCTTCGATCGCACCCTGATTGCGCCTCTAGCTTTTGCCACCTTCACTCAGTACGATCCGCACTTCCCGGTTTTGGTGGCTTTTCCGCCCAACAATCTGGACAACATTTTAGGCGAAGTCGTGGCTGCCCACGGGCTGAAGCAGCTCCGCACGGCTGAAACCGAGAAATACGCTCACGTCACCTATTTCTTTAACGGTGGACGCGAAGATCCTTTTGAGGGCGAAGATCGAGAGATGGTGCCTAGCCCTATGGTTGCCACCTACGATCGCGCTCCAGCAATGTCGGCGGTTAAAGTGACAGATGGTGTCGTAAAGGCGATCGAGAAGGGTATCTATTCTCTAGTCGTGATCAACTATGCTAACCCTGACATGGTGGGGCATACGGGCAAGCTAGATGCCGCAGTTCAGGCGGTTCAGGCGGTAGATACCTGTCTGGGTCGGCTGCTGGCAAGCGTCAGCAAAATGGGCGGCACGACCATCATCATTGCTGATCATGGCAATGCGGAAGTGATGTGGGATGAGCAGGGCAACCCCTGGACAGCGCACACCACCAACCCGGTGCCGTTTATCTTAGTGGAAGGCGAGAAACGCAGAATTCCCGGACATGGCACTGAGGTGGCACTACGTCAGGACGGTCGCCTATCAGACATTGCCCCCACGATTCTGGAGATTTTGGGCTTACCACAGCCGCCAGAAATGACCGGGCGATCGATGATTCTCTCGGCAGACATTGAGACTAAGGCAAACCGCACACCCATTCGAGTCTCTCTATAAGCTTGAGTCACCCTGTAGAATAGACAGAAGATATTAGAGATCGAGTCACTATGACATTATTGAATGCTGTCCATGTTCTTTGGGGATTTTCTGCGGTTGGCTTGATCATCATGGTGCTACTGCATAGCCCCAAGGGAGATGGTCTGGGAGGTCTGGGTGGACAGGCGCAGCTCTTTACCAGCACCAAAAGCGCGGAATTAACCCTTAACCGAGTTGCCTGGACTTTGACAATTCTATTCATGGGATTGACAGTTGTTTTGAGTGCTGGCTGGCTAGAAACGCCGCCTGTGCCACCTGCCTAGCGATTTGCCATCGTTGAAGCAGAACAGCATGAAGCGAAAGGGAAGGCGAAGGATGCAGCATCCTTCGCTCATTTTCATGGGATTTCTCATAGCTTGTGGAATCTGGTTAGGAAGTTATCTAGCGACGATCGCCCCTGCACTCTCTCAGGTTGCTCCGCCTGCTGCTACCTCAGATTCCTTGCCAGAAATCTTGCCGCCTTTGCAAGCACACCCCTTACCGCCAACCCTGGCTCAGTGGCAACCAGACAGTCTAGAGGACTACTTCACAGCAGTGCAGCCTACGGACTTTGGATACTTAGTGTGGTCAAATTTTCCGGTGAAAGTCTATGTTGAGCCTGTTCCTCAAGCAGCGACTGGGTATGAACGCGATCGCGCTCAGGCTTGGGTAACAGCAGTAACAAAAGCCGTTCAGGACTGGAACATTTACCTGCCGCTGGAAATAGTTTCCTCTTCAGACGCAGATATTCAAGTTCAGCGCCGTGCGCCGCCTCTACGGTCTGTTCATGCAGCAAATGTATTGCCCCGCGTCCGATCGGCAGAGACTCGGTATCAGGTGTTTGTTGATCGATCTAGAGATTCTAGCCCCAGAGATTCTAGCAATTCGGAGAACGCCTCAGCCCTACTGTCCCATCGGTTTACGGTGTATCTGAGCGCTAACCAAACGGCTGCTTACACGGAAGCTACAGCTCGTCATGAGTTGGGTCATGCGCTGGGCATTTGGGGGCATAGCCCAGTGCAGACGGACGTTCTATATTTTTCTCAAGTTCGCAATTCGCCGCCAATCTCTCATCGAGATATCAACACTTTGAAACAAATTTATCAGCAGCCAACTCGCTTGGGATGGAGTATTGAATAGCGAATCTACGCAATGTGCAGCTTTCCTGAAACACCGTAAAGACAGCCCTTGCCCTCTCCCAGCAGGAGAGGAGATCGGAAATGTCTGAAAGCTCTTCTCCTTCAGGATAAAGGGTTAGGATGAGGGTCAATGAGCTGCACATCGCGTGAATAAATAGCAAATTTCAAATTTATAGATTTGCTCTCCTGAAGCCTATTCATTCAATCTCAGTGCATCCATATCTCCTATAAATCCGTACTACCTGATGAACATTCACCGTTTACACCGGATGACCTTATGAAAAAGACTCATCGAACTCTATCGAATTTTCTCTTGGGTACAATCACCTGCTTGCTGATGGTTGTCGTTGCCTCAATGTCATCCTTCAGCGCTGCGACCGTCCCAACCCAGTCTGTGTCGGTAGCTACTGAGGCATTGCAGTCAACCCCACAGGTTCGCCTAGTCAATCAACAGCTGGTAGACAATCTGCGTGAGGCTAACTCTGCGGCTATCGCTCAGGGTCTGCCCAGTAGCTCCATCACACGCTACGTTGCCGTAATGACCAAAAACGGTGTCGTGGTACCCGCTACGCCATCCACCAGTGCCTTTGGGGCTTCTGGCGCTGTCCTTGTAGGCAATCGGCTGATTGTTCGAGGAGACTTTAGCAACCTGTCCAGCGCCCTGCGTGACTATGCCACCGATCCGTTAAATCCGCCTAACCCAAACATCACTTCTGGCATTCATATCCATCAGGGTGAACCGACTGCGAATGGCCCATTCCAGTACGCTTTAGAAGTGAGTCCTAATGCCGATGAGCTGAGCGGTCGGTTTTCTGGAGAATACACTTTAACCAGTGAGCAGGTGCAGGCGCTCTCCAGCGGAACATTGTATGTTGACCTTCACACGAAGAAAAATCGTGCAGGTGAGCTGAGAGGGATTTTTCAACCCTACTAAGTTTTCCATACTCTCATTGCTAGCATTCTCGCCAGCCTAAATTGCTCCCAACCTCTAAATTTTGGAAGAATCCTAGACTCAAAGCTTCAGCCGATCGCAAAGTCTTCCTATTTTTCCTAGAAGCTGGATTCCAAAGGCGCTCCGCGCCTTTGGAATCCAGCTTCTAGGGTTTTGTGGCGCGCGCCACAAAATTCCAGTTCGCGATCGGACTGAGCCTTGAAGAATGTGGGGCAAGAGGGCTTGGTGTTTGCTGAGATATGTACTTTGATTCAGTAGCGCCAGATGTGCAGCAAAATCTCTCTCTGGTTAGACGAAGGAGCGATCGCTCTCCAACTACTCTCAAAGTATGCCTATCAAAAAGGCAAACTATGCCTGTCAAAAAGGCAAAAATGAGTTTTAAGGAGACCTATCTGTGAAAGCCACGATTTCTAATCTAATTTCTAAAGTTTCGTCCTTTTTTAGCCGATTTCAACTGAGACAAATCTCTGTAATGGCTCTAGCAGGGCTTTTGCTGCTCACCACAGTTGCCTGTAATCCCAGCTCGCCGACTTCAGTTGGCACAGGCTCTTATAATGAGCGCGTTGCTCAGCCCACTAACGATAAGACTTACCAGCCTTCAGACGGCTTAAATAGCTCTAACGAATACGACGACACGCAAGACTCTAAAACGCTGAAAGCCAAAACCCGTGCAGTAGTCGATCGCGCTAAGCGAAATGTTAATCAGGTGCAAACTCCTGGCGAACTTGCAGATGAAGTGAAGTCAGGTGTGCCCAACCCCGCTAAAGATGCTGGCAAGGTAATCAATCAGGCAAAAGATCAGGCAACCCGCGATGCCAAGGCAGGATTTAATAATCTGCAAAACAATTTAGACAAAGCGGGCGATCGCCTTCAGGATGCCGCTCAGGGCGCTAAGCAAAACGTTGGGCAAACCGGAAAAGAGGCGGTTCGCTCAGTTAAGCGCAACGCAGAAGATGCCGCAGATTTCGCCAAAGACAAGACAAATGATGCAGTAGATGCAGCTCAGCGAGCAGCTGACCGGGTGTAGTAAATAAGATAAGAGTGGGTGATAGTTTCACCCACTTCTTAGAACAGACCTAAAGCCAGTTCCCTAGCAGCACATAGGGCGACCAGAACCGAGGATCTCGATACTGCGGATTGGCGAGGAGCGATCGCTGCGCCCTTCTCAGAGCCTCGGCTTTGGAAACAGAATTTTTACCTAACTCCTTATAAAACTGCCCCATCAGAGCAGCTCCCGAATCATCGTCTACATTCCAGAGTGAGGCGATCGTGCTGCGTGCCCCGGCTCGGACGGCGACTCCGGCTAAACCTAGGGTGGCTCTGCGATCGCCCACGGCAGTCCGGCAAGCGCTTAGCACCAACAGCTCAATTGGGTTGGGATTAGAAGTATCTCTAGCCTGAAGTAAACTGCCCAATTCAGTGACGTTGATCGGGTCATCCCACGCCAGAATGAAGGTGTCTTTGATATTAGAGCTAAACTGCCCGTGGGTGGCGATGTGGACGATCGAGAAATCGGCAGAATCGAGCTGCTTACGAAAGTTGTCTGTTGTAAAACTTTGGTTGAGCAGCACTTGACTATTGGGCACGTCTGACTGGATACCTTTGATCTCATCCTGGACAAAGCCCAGAGCCGGAAAGTTTTCGCGGGCTTCGCTCAATCCGGCAACTAGCGCCTTGAGTTTGCGGCTGTCCAGAGGTTTAGGATCAGGGAGCTGCAATCCGGGGGCGATCGCCACGCTGTAATTTTCGATCAGGTAATACTGTCCGTCGTAGAGTGCCGCCATAGGAATGCTGCGGAGAGAGCCATCTAGAACGAACACCAAGGTTTCAATTTTTTCACTCGCCAAAACCGCCTCTTCCGGACGAATCAGCCAGCCGTAAATCTTTTGAGATAGCGATTGGAGCGTTTCCGAAGTCAGGGGTTTTTTGAGTTCAACAAGCAGTGAATCGGCTGTGGTTTCGACTTCTGCCTGAGTGACTGGCACCGTGTGGTAGCGTAGAGCCTGCTGCGGCAGTTTTAGAATGACCTCTAGGCGATCGGGCAATACGATCGTGTAGAAAATTGCCGCCGAGAGGTTCGTCTGGTCAATGACGCGATCGAGCTGAAAGGCGGTGTCCAGACAAGCTTCCCGGAAAAAGTTGTCCAGCTCGGCAATTTGCAAACCCTCAATGACGTCCCGTGCCTGCACCAGCTTTTCGGCGCTGCTTTGGGAAATATCCTGATCTGTGAGCAGTAAGTCCACTAGCTCTCGGTAGACAGGTTCGACGCTCTCCCGAAAGGAAAACTGCACGTCGCGATTGACGGCAACCAGATCTTTGCGCAACGTCTTCAGGGTCGTGACTGCCTCGCTATACGCCAAAATTGCGCCCTTGCGATCGCCCTGTGCCTTAAGCAATCGCCCTAGCTGCCACTGCCAACGGTAGGCAATATCGGCGGCGTTATTGGATAGCGTTAAAGCCTGCTGAGTCAGCGATTGTGCCTGCTGCCACTGCTGCGTTTTTTCATACAGTCCGCCCAAGGTGCCCAAGGCGTAAGATTGGGCGCGTGTGTCTTTGAGCTGGGCAGCCTGCTGATTAGCGATCGCCAAGAGCTGAGCAGCATTCTGCATTTCAGACTGAGCAACCGATCGAGAGCCAGAAACCAAACCCCGATCTTGACTCAATCTAGTGATGCCCTGCGCTAAATCGATGCGGCTATAAATGCTGCTGCGGCTAGGGGGAACTCCCTCTAACTGAGCTTGAATTTGAGGATAGAGCACCTGAGCTTGCTCATAGCGCCGGGTTTCGATTAACAGATTGAGCTGATTGAGCTGCGCCTGAATCTGAGTCTCGCCTACCGCCGCCTGTTGATAGAAGTCGATCGCCTGCTGAGTTTGCTGATAAAAAGCGTTGGCAAACGATCGCTGTTGCTGTTGTCTCCGAGCTTCGGCAGAATTAATTGACGCTTGAGAGGCAGCCTGAAGGAGGGCATTGGCATCCGCTACGGTCATGTTCTTGAGCGTCAGTTGAGCGATCGCCTCGGCGCGGGTGAGGTTGCCCAAGCTGAGCTGAGTTGCAGCGATCGCCCCAGGTTCCTGAAGCTGTTGGGCAATCTGTAGGCTCTGCTGAAGCGATTCCTGCGACTGCTCCAGGCTACCCGCCACCAGCAAGGCATCGCCCAAGCTGCGGAGTGCAGCGGCTTTCATCAGCGAGTCTGGCTGATTTTGCAGCGCTTGACTAACCTCGGTTAGCGTGGCGATCGCCCGTCGGTAAAGTCCTAAAGCCTGTAGTGCCTGCGCTTGATTGATGCGGCTTTGCAGTTCGCCGCTGATGCTATCAACCTGCCCATAGGCTGTGGTTGCCTGTTGCCAAGTGGCAAGTGCCTGTTCAGATTGTCCGGTGGCAAGCTGGAGCTGTCCCTGAATATTGAGAGCCTGCGCGAGGGCAAGCTGTCGATCGGGGCTAGCGGCAAGGCTTTCTAGCAGCGTCAGGCTTTGGGCGATCGCCTGAGTTGCCTCATCCCATAGCCCAAGCTGTTGATAGCAGAGCGAAAGATTGCTGAGTGCCGTCACCCGTCGCAGAGGATTTTGAGCCGCAGGTTCTCCCGTCTCCTGCAAGACTGTCTGCAAAAGTAAGATTGCCTGCTGGAATTGTCCGTCGTCATAGAGAATTCTGGCGCCATCGAGTGGATCTTGGGCTGTGATGGAGTCCTGAAGCGCAGAGTCCTGAAGTGCAGAGTCCTGAAGCGTAGAGTCCTTTACCTGACCCGATGCCTCCACCCTGATACCACCCACTAGCCCACAAATGCACAAAGCCGTTAGAAACGCCAAGATAAAGCGATCGCGCCCTCTCACTCTTTTCAACTTCCGCTCCTGCTGCATCGGATACTCCCAAATTTGATCCCTAAAATTCTTCTAAAAGGGCGTGATCACGATCGAAAAATAGACGCCGCTCTCTTGCCAGGTTCGCTCTCGGCGATCGACTGCCACCAGCGGAATTCCCCAATCTAGACGAGCGGTGAGGTAGTCACTTTGTCGCCACAGCAGACCCAACCCTGCCCCCACCAGCGTACTGGGATTGGGATCAGGCGAATCGCTGTTCCAGCCTGTACCAACATCGAGAAAGGGCACAATTTGCAGCACGCCCTGCACTTGAGGCACGCGCAGCACCGGAATCCGAACTTCGGTTGAAAACAGCACGCCGTTATCACTCAACAAGAAATCCTGGCGATAGCCTCGGAGGGTGTCCTGTCCGCCTAGGCTAAACTGCTCTAGAGGCACCAGAGATGTGGCAATTTGAGCATCGGCTCTCACGAGCAGCAGCGTATCGGGTGCCAGCAGACGCACCCACTGCCCCTGTCCTCGCCATGCAAAAAAGCGGCTGTCTGGAGCACTATCACTGACCGTAGAATCCAGCAAATCTAGCCCTAGGCTAAATTGCGATCGCCCTGCCAAGACATAGCTACTGCTCCGCTTTGTCCATTCCTGAAAAAATCTTAGGGCAGAAATTCGCGTCCGTCCCTCTTCATCGGCTCCCTGCGATGGAAAAGGTAGCTCCGAATCATCACCAGGTGAAAATTCAGCTTTACTTTCCTGACGAGATGCCGTTAGCCCCAGAGCTAATTCTTCAGTAGAAGTTTGATAAAGCGGCTGTCGCAGCGTAATTTCGTAGTAGCGAGAGTTGGCAATAATATCCAATGGGGTGAATGGCGGTTCAATCACACGGCTGTTTGTAGCGCCAGACGAAAACTGTAGCGTACCGTTGCGGGGATTGAGGGGTAGCGTGTAGCTGCCGTTGAATTGGTTACTGCCGTCAGTATTGCTGTAGCCAACGCTTAAGCTATCCCCCAAGCCCAGCAGGTTTGCCTCCGTGAGCTGCACACCCCGCCGAAAGCTGCCCACACTCGGCGATCGCCCGTTATTCAGCGATATGTCTCCACTAAAAGTGTCTGCCTCTTGTACCTGAACTTGTAGCAAGCTGGTTCCAGGGCGCGTGCCTGCCTGCAAGTCTGCGGCGATCGTCTGCACTAGCGGATTAAGCTGTAGCAGACGCAGCCCTTCCAAGAGGCGGTTGGTGTTGAGAGGCGTAGAGGCAGCGATCGCCAGTCGGCTCCGAATATAGTCGGGACGTAGCCTTCGAGTGCCGCTAACGTTAATATCCTCAAGGCTGCCTTCAACCACCTGAATGGTGATCACCCCACCTTCCATCGTTTGGGGCGGAATAAATGCCCCTGAAGTGACGTAGCCCTGATCTACATAGAGCTGCGTGATCACCGATCGCACTTGCAGCAGTTCCGCAAACGAGAGATTGCGTCCTTCAAAGGGAGCCGTGGCTTGTGCCAGCTCTTCAGCTGAAAAAACGGTGCTTCCCTCCACCCGAAAGCGCTTGATCAAGACAGTATTGGGCACCTCTCCCGGCACTGCTTCAGGCACCTCTGCGGGAGCTGGAGTTTGCGGGGGCAATAAATCTTCGGGAGGCGGCAGCGGCGGTAAAACCTGATCAGGCAAAGGGGGGATGGGTGCAGGTTCGTTTAATCGGGCAGGATTAGTGGTGGGAGGAAATTCAGGCGGATCAATAGGGAAAACTTGGCTAATTTCGCTAGGTTTACCTAACTTGAGCTGAGCCACGTCATCCAAAAAAACGTCAGCTAGAGAAGCGCCGCCAGGAGAAATATCACTGGGAGAAACATCACTGGGAAAAACAGTAGCAATCGGAGTTGCCGCCAAAATGGGGAGCGGCGATGCGATCAAGCTTGCTAGACTCACCAAAATAGAAGGATATAAAACTGCGAATCTAGAGGCGCTCATCGATAAATTGGGTTAGCACAGGTTATGAATGCAGATCATGATGCATCTCTCAATTTTATGGAGAAACACAATTTTTTTAGATAAGTTTTGCGCACTGCTGCTTGGTACGAATGCTCCGCAAGTGTTTCTTAACGGTGTCAAAACAGATGTATAGCTCTTGAGCGATTTTCTTATAGCTGTGCCCAGTGCGATAGAGTAACCAGACTTCTGCTTCGCGGGGAGAAAGCCGGAACTGATCCACTTCTACGATCGCCCGCTGCAAATTGGTCTGATGCCGATCTTCAAGAATCACCATCAGGTAAGGGCGATCGGTTGCCTCCACCCCAAACCAGCGCACCCGCACCCGCAGCACTGAACCTTCAAGATCAATTTCTGATTCAACAATCACAGGCTGGCGTGGAAAAGCTTGCTGACTCTGGATCAACTCCTGGCAAATTTCCCAAATTTTCTGGGGCACCGCACTTCGGGGGGTCTGACTCCGGCTGGAAGAGTAAGGGGAGGGCTGAAGCGCCTGGGCTTTGATCAATCGTCCGCAAATGTGACGGGCAGATTCATTGGCTTCAACCCATTGTCCCTGCTCAGTCAAGATCAGGATGCCATCGACCCAACTTTCAATAACCGTTCGGAGGAGGGCATGAGCTGGATGGGCGATCGCTTCCAGACCTCTATTTGCCTGAAACCCATGGAGCTGCTGAGGGGCGATCGGGTCAGTGGCGAACTCAGTACAGTAAGTCATGATTTATTCCTCAAGTGATCGCCGCCATAGGGCATTTGGGGGCGTAATAACTTGTCGGAACGCCGCTCAAAAAATATGCAGGCACCTGTGATGTTTTCATCATATTTGTGAGCATCGTTTGAGCTGTTAACGGCTGCTAGATCCCCGAACGGCTCGGATCAAGACTGCTGCTGCCAAAATTAGCGAAACGATTTCATGGGCATAGATGCAGGAGGGAAGGCTTGAGTTAGAAGGCAGACAAAACTGACTGGAGGGCTGACTAGATGCCATAGCTTCTGCGCTTGAGCCGATCGATCGAATTGAAGCTTGTGGAACCCGGATCTCGTTTAACATCTTTTGACCTCCTGACAGGGCTGAGATTAGACCGCTGAGATTGAACGGTTGATCTTAGTGTCGAGATTTCTGCCCTCAGACTCCAGGGAAAAGGCGGATGTTTACAGCGAAGATAAGCTGAATAAGATAGATTGCCAAACGGTTGATATGGAAAGCGCTGTGGCGATCGCATATCCGACTCCCAACCACACTCCAGCTATCTAAAATCAGGAAAAACCTGTTATTCTCCCTAACATCGGTCAAGCGGACTCAACCCGGAGTTAGAGGCTTAGTATGGCTGAGAAGAAAGCGAAACGAGAGCGGGGTCGAATTCTGACGGAGGCGGGCTGGAATAGGCTGGATGTCGCCCTGCAAGCCTGGGAAATTTTGCCGGGGAATAAGCGAACGCAGGAGCGGATTGCCCTAGAAGCAAAGATGGACGACGGAACGATCGCCAAGATTTTGGGGCGCAGAGAGAAGGCAGACCTGAGCAAATTGGAGCAGCTTTTCAGAGCGTTTGGTCTTAGCCTGGAGGAGAGCGATCACTGCCCGTTTCCTCAAACCACTGCCGATCTCAACTTTGTGGGACGAGAAGGGGCGATCGCTGACCTCACCACCTTAATCAATCGAGGCGAGAAGGTGATTGTGATTCAGGCGAGGGGCGGCGTGGGTAAGACCACCCTGGCGCGGAAATATCTTCAGCAGAAGTTTGATGCGTTTTTGGAGTTCCCGATCGCCAAAGAAACAAAAGACATTGCTTCGATCGAGAGCCTGATTGAAGAGAAGCTGCGGCAGTTGGGGGAGGAGCCAGGACGCGAGTTTTTGGTATCGATCGATCGGCTGAAGCGCAGGCTGCAAGCGGAACAAATCGGCATCTTGATCGACAACCTGGAGCCTGCCCTGGATTCTGCGGGAAAGTTTATTGAGCCGCACCGCCGCTATGTGGAACTGCTGCGAGTTTTAGCCGATCCATCGGTGCAATCGGTGACGCTAATCACCAGTCGCGAACGATTGCATGAGCCGAGTGTGGCGGTACAGCACTATCCCTTACGCAGTCTAGAGGTTGCTGCCTGGGAAAAGTTCTTTCAGTTGCGGCAGTTGGCAACAACCCCGGCGCTGACGGCTCTGCATCATGCCTATGGCGGCAATGCTAAAGCAATGGAAATTCTCAGCAGCGTGATTAAGCAAGACTATGCTGAAAACATCGAGGCTTACTGGCAGGAAAACCAGAATGACCTGTTGATTGAACGCGATTTAGAAGACCTAGTAACTCAGCAATTCGATCGCCTTCAACAGGTCGATCCTGATGCCTATAAGTTGCTTTGCCGCATGGGTTGCTATCGCTATCAGGATGTGCCCACTGTGCCGATCGAAGGTCTATTTTGTCTGCTATGGGATGTGCCAGAGAACAGGCAGAGTCGAGTAGTGAAAGCTTTGAAAGAGCGATCGTTAGTAGAGTTTGAGGATAAAGAGTTTTGGCTGCATCCGGTGATTCGGAGTGAGGCGATCGGGCGGTTGAGAGAATGTGAAGAATGGAAAACAACAAATCAAAATGTGGCAGAATTTTGGACAAACATTATTAAAACTGTTAAATCTATAGAAGACGCTCAAAAAGCATTTGAAGCCTATCATCACTATTGCGAGATCAACAGTTTTGAAGATGCTGGTAATGTGATTTTAACCAAAAGGTTTGAGCAGCATGAGATGGAGGATTATAAGCCACATCTTGGTTCTATTTTTTATAGGTTGGGAATGTCACAACAAATGATCCCTGCTATAAATCGAATAATAGGAGAAATTAAGCCTGGATATGCTTTGAGTAGACTCTACAATCTTTTAGGTGATCAGCATTGGGCAATTGGAGAAATAAATGAATCTATCAGATTTCACATCAAGTCGCAAAAAATAGCGACTGAATGCCTTAATTCAGCTTTTACTGGAACTGATCAAGATATAAAAGAAGAGTCTAAGAGGCTTAAGAAACTTGAAAGACTAGCTCTATACAATATCAGCCTATGTAGAGTTGATCTCTGGGAGCTACATGAAGCAAGGCATTTGCTGGAAGAATATATATTATTTAATGATGATCTAACAATAAACACTTTTGCTGCTCCTTCATGCTTAGCTTTCTTGAATTCTCAATTGGGCTATCCGCAAGAAACACTTGAGAAAATTCACCAAACTTTAGATCATTATGCGGCGAGAGATAATAGTGGATGGCTCACGACAGTTGGCTCCCTATTTCTAGGTTTAAGTTATAAGAACTTGAGAGACAATCAGAAAGCGCTTGATGTACTTATGAAGACAATTATACTATCTGAAAAAAATCAGTTCAATCAGTTAAAGGCTAGAGCCTTAAACGGTTTGTCTGAAGTTTTGCGAGATCAGAAAGATTTAGACAAAGCGATTAAGATTCATCATGCTGCAGTTGATTTAGCTGAAAAAATAGGAGCAAAATGTGAGCTTGGTGAAGCTTGTTATCAGCTTGGTTTAACTTATCAAATAATGAACGAAGCTGATGTGACCTGTAAAGTATTTCAAAAAGCAATTCGGATTTTTACCGAAATGGAAGCACCGAAACAGGTGGAGCGGGTGAAGCGATCGATGGAAAGCTCTACAGAGGACTAAAAAAGATGAATACTCAACTCGTTAACTCCTTGGTTCAAATTATTGGATCTTTGACCGACGAAGAATGTCAACTCTTAGATTCACAGCTCGATCGCAAGAAAAATTGGCAACCTGATTTTTTCGAGGATGCGATCGGGAGTTGGTCAGGGGAGCCTCTAGTTCGCTCAGAGCAAAGTGAGTCTGAAGTTCGAGAAGAATGAAATGGAAGAACTATTTAGCCTCAAAGCGCTATTAATTAAGGGCGATATTCCAGGGGCATTAGCGCTGGTTGAAGAACTGGAAGAAATGAGCAGAGATGACAAGATCAATAACGTCAGTAGCTATGCCAAAATTCTGCTGCTTCACCTCATCAAACAACAGGCTGAAAATCGCACCACGCGATCGTGGGACATCTCAATTCGCAATGCCGCAAGAGCCATTCAACAAAAGAATAAACGCCGCAAGGCAGGCGGCTATTATCTGAGTACAGATGAATTACGCCTTGCCCTAGAAGAAGCTTATCCAGAGGCGATCGATGCTGCCTCCTTAGAAGTCGCAGAGGGGCGATACGAACCGGATGAACTGGAGAAGATGATCAAGCCGAGTGAACTGCTCGATCGCGCCTTCTCCCTGATCGCCCCACCAGACCAAAACTGATAAATCCAAGGATTCATCATTAATGTCTTTACCTGAGCGCGATCGCCAACTCAGCCACGACCGCAAAGGCAGAGCCAATCTTTTGCGTCCAATCAACTTGGACAACCTTCTCTCTCTGTGAGGGCACAGCAGATTCGATCGGCACCACCAGCAACGTGATCCCCAGCCTGCCCACCACCCGCACCGATTCACCCGACTTGACCGATCGGCAGCTAGAATCTGCCAGTTCTGCTTTCCAGAAGCTGCGCTGAAATCGAATTCGTCCAGGTTGAGAGGAGGCGATCGGCTGATCCACCTCACCTTGAGCCAGTTCAGCAAACCATTGAGTCGTTGTCGGAGCTACACGCATCAGTTCACCTCGTTTCATTGCCTGATTCATGGGCACTGCTCAATCGGAGGATGATTTTTTTGTGAGAGCGTCGCTCTTACAAAAAATCATTCCTAAAATTAGCAACGCCGATTCATGACCTCAGTTTCAGAGGTTTAGGCAGAAGAAACCAGGGAAAATCCGGGCGTTAAATCCGAACTTTAGGCGCTGATATAGGGAGATGGGCAAAGCCGTTGAGCGATCGCCCGTTCAGACTGGACAAGATTTCGCCAATCCTCGCCAAAAGATTGGCTTAAAACCAGGAATACCGCCTTATCTCCCGGAGCATCTCTCGGAATATCGCTGTTGCCAGTTTGCTTAGGACATTGAGGGTGGCGCGCTTTGCACACCACCCTCAATGTCCCCGTCCTAACCGCCTTGGCGGTTGCTATATCTCCCGGAAAAGGCTGATGAATCAGTCTGGACTGATCGCCTTGAAAGCCACCATGTCGGGGATGTGCATAAAGTGAGAGGTACGAGATGACAGGGGAGCAGGCTGATGGAGTCCAATCAGCTGCACTAGCGTCTTCTTGAGCTGCGTCCGAGGCACGATCGCATCCACAAAGCCGTGGGTCAGCAAATACTCAGAGGTCTGAAAGTCGTCCGGCAGTTTCTCCCGTAGGGTTTGTTCGACTACCCGCCTGCCTGCAAACCCGATCGTCGCCTTGGGTTCCGCCAAAATAATGTCGCCCAGCATGGCAAAGCTTGCCGTTACGCCCCCCGTCGTTGGGTGAGTCAGGACGGGCACATAGAGCAGACGCGCCTCCCGGTGACGCTCTAACGCCGCCGAAATTTTTGCCATCTGCATCAGACTCAGCATCCCCTCCTGCATTCGCGCCCCACCCGAAGCACAGACAATGATTACGGGCGATCGTCGCTCGGTTGCTGCCTCAATCATCCGCGTCAGCTTTTCGCCCACCACCGAACCCATGCTGCCGCCCATAAATCGGAAGTCCATGGCTCCCAGCCCTACCGAAAACCCGTCCATTTGACCCAGCCCTACCTGGACAGCATCGATCAGCCCTGTTTTATCTTGAGTTTCTCGGAGACGATCGCTATAGGCTTTGCGATCGCGGAACTTAAGGGGATCGGTCGGATACAGTTCCAGAGCCAGAGGCTTCCAGGTACCCGGATCGATCAACTGCCGAATCCGCTCATCGCTGTACACCCGCATATGGTGTCCGCATTCGAGACACACCATTTGATTTGCCCGTAAATCTTTGGTGTAGGTCATGGCGCTACACGAGGGACACTTGCTCCACAAGCCGTCGGCAATCTCGCGATCGTGCTTTTCTTGGCTGACGGGACCTACTTTCCGTCGATTGGCAAACCAGTCGAATAAAGACATGCAACCTCTTAAGCGGGGAAATAATGGATAGTAGATGCGGACTAAACCATTGCAACCCAGCGCGAAGAGATTCTTGCAATGATGATCCACGTCACACTCTGATCCTATCAGAGGGAGAGACTGCCTCAGAGAAAATGCTGAGAAGCCATAAAGGTTTCTTGGAAGAAAAATAGATTGGCTGTGCTTTTCATTTAGAATCACACATAGGCGTTTTAGATTTACGGCTTTTAGCTTTAGGGCTTTAGATTGACGGCTTTAGATTGACGGTTTTAGATTTAGCTTACGGACAGTTTGGGGAAACTAGGGTGGAAAAATTGGACTCGGCTCAGCTAGATCAACTGAAGGAAATCGGAACATATCTCCGCCAAGTTCGGCAAGAGCAGTCTAAGTCCTTGGAAGAGATTGCCACTAAAACTTGTATTCGGCTGCCGTTGCTACGAGCGATCGAGTTAGGACAGTCTCAGGTTCTACCGGAACCTGTCTTTGTGCAAGGGTTTATCCGTCGCTATGCAGATGTGCTGGGACTAGACGGCATCGGTATTTCTCGCACGTTTCCGGTTCATTCGCCTTTGATCGATAATGACTTGAAATCCAGAGGTGAGTTGAGTGCCGTTGCCTATGCTGCCCCGGTGACAGAGGTTTTAGAAGAATCAAAGTATTCACTGCGCTCCTCTAGAGAGTTCTCCGATCCGGCTGGCGGCTTCTGGCGATCGAAGGCTGCTTATGCCCTCTATGCGGCTCTGGGGCTAGGGGCGATCGGATATGTCGCCTATGCCCTCTCTAATCCTGGTCAGTCGCCAGATCCCGCCGTTTCCACCTCTCCGGCTGCGCTGTCTCAGCCACCCAGTCCAGTATCCTCTATATCACCTGTTGTATCCCCTGTATCACCCTCCCAGATTTCTGCTCAATCGCCCGAAAAGCCAGCCGTTGAGCCAAGTGTACAGGCGATCGCTTCCCCTTCCCCCGCTGCGCTTTCGTCGCCAACTGACCCCAATGCACCGGTCAAGGTAGAGATGAAGCTCATCGGCAAATCTTGGGTACAGGTCTTGGTGGACGGCGAGGTTCAATTTGAAGGCATGTTGGCAGAAGGCACTCAACGAAGCTGGTCGGCAAAGAAGGAAATTACCGTAGTGGCTGGAAATGCGGGCGCTGTTTCAGTTCTGGCGAACGGCGGCACAGCAGCACCTATGGGTAACCTTGGCGATGTGCAAGAAAAAACATTTACTGCTAGCGCAAACCAATAGGTTATCTTTGCGATCGATCGCAGAGATAACCTATTTGGCATTGCTGAATCGGGGATGAGTTTGTGTAAGAGGGATGCGGAGTGTCCTTCTTACACAAACATCTGTCTCTAAGTTCAGCAACGCCTCATTTCTCACAGGTTTGCTACGGGCAATCGAGTCGATCGTAAAGCTGCATTAGCCTGAATGCTGCTCAGCGTTACCTCTTGTAGGTCAACCGATGACGGAAGACTCATTAGCTCTTCCAGCCCTCTCCAATTTGCTGCAAACGGGTGTGCAGACAAACGGCAAGCATCCCAACTGCCCTGAACTGGCACATTAAGCTTGTTACACTGACCCCCTCGCCGCCCTTCCGATCGATAGAAGCGGCAGTTTCGACAAGAAGAAATAGAGCGATCGTCAGGTCTCATAAGAGGAGAAGTGGGATGAATTGTCTTCTCTTCTATTCTCATCTTGCCATTTCGAGCATTTTTTTGAAATAAAGGGCTTCAAACTCATGCTGACAATGAATTGCAGTGACTTTTCAAGCAAAACTATTGTTTATATTATCTTTAGACTTCTGTTAATGTTCAGACATATCAAATTAGCCCTTATTTAGTATGTTTAATTATTTTGCAGATTTTGCGGATAACCTACATAAAATATACGGGGATCAATCCATAAGCATCTCCTGTTGACGATCGCCAAAGCATAAAATGTCATTTTGATGGTTCAACACAAGTATAAAAATTGCAGCTACGAAGGCTCAAATTGCTATACGTTAATCTACTGAATTGGCGATTTGTTAGCTGAGAGATATACGTAGAAATATATCTATCTTTTGAGAAATGTAGACTTTTGTTCTAATCTATAGCAGTCTCAAATCACTTATGGCCGGGTTGTTAAGAGGTGGGGCAGGTTACGCCCGCCCCACCTCTCACAACTCATTTAGGATTGCTATATTTAAATTCGAAGAATGGATAATTTGATGTCTGATCCCCATTTATCTGAGTTTGCAGTAGAAGCAGCCCACAAGCTGTTGAAGCAATTTGAGGGTGTAGGAGAGCAGCAGGCTGTTGAAGAGCAGACGAGTAGCCAGCTGCTAAGAGAACGACTGCGAGAAGCTGTGGCGATCGTTTCCAGCCACTCAGATTATCAAATCCTGGGCGTTTGTGCCGATACTTTGGCTGAGGGTTGTCGGGCGCTTCGGGCTTATGCTGCCGCGTTAGGATATTCGCCTAATTTGGATTTGCGGGCGATCGAAGGTTCAGCCTACATTAAGTTCAACCCGCAAGGCTCCTGCTATGCCGAGTCCTACAGCGGTCATCATCGCGGCGTTTTGGTGTCTTGCCAGTCGGCGGCATCCGGACTCAACGAAATGTATGGGCATTTGCCGCTGGATTTGTTTGAACCAGAGTAGTGGTTGGGTCTGAAACTGCCGCTTGGCTAAACTGCCGCTTGGCTAAACTGCCGCTTGGCTAAACTGCTGCTTGGCTAAACTGCCGCTTGGCTAAACTGCCGCTTGGCTAAACTGCCAATCGTCTGCATCGCTTGCTCAATTTTTTCTGACCAGGGCAGACCTGAGTTAAGGCGGAGACAGTTGCCGTAGCTGCCAGATGGGGAAAAGATTGCGCCTGGAGCAATGCTGACGTTTTGTTCTAATGCCTGGTGGTAGAGAGCGATCGCATCAAAGGGCTGAGGCAACTCGACCCAGAGAACATGACCACCGCTGGGTCGGGTGACGCGAGTTTCAGTCGGAAAGTATTCGCAGATTGCCTGCGTCATCTGCGCCATCTGGGCCTGGTAGTTGCGACGCAAAAAGCGCAGGTGCCGATCGTAGCCGCCGTTGCTGAGAAAGGCGGCGATCGTTAGCTGGGGAGCAATGGCTGTCGTTTGATTAATGACCCACTTGAGCTGCTCTACTTTGGCTTGATAGCGCCCTGCCACCGACCAGCCGACGCGCAATCCAGGAGAGAGGGTTTTGCTGTAGGAGGCGCAATAGAGAACAATTCCCTGGCGATCGAATGCCTTCAATGCCTTAGGACGGGTGCCCTCAAAGTACAAGTCGCCATAGATATCGTCTTCGATCAAGGGGGTGTCATAGCGAGTCATCAGTTCGACTAGCTCTTTTTTCTTGGCATCGCTCATGCAGCTTCCCAGAGGATTGCTAAAGTTGGACACTAGGGCACAGGCGGCAATCTGATGCTTTTGCAGTGCGGTTTCCAGGTGCAGCAGAGATAACCCTTCTCGCGGATGGGTGGGTAGCTCTAGCGCCTTGAGGTGCAAAACCTCTAGAGCCTCTAGCAAGCCATAATAGGTGGGAGACTCGATCGCCACGGTATCCCCTGGTCGAGTCACGGCTTTGAGCGAGAGATAGACCGCCTCAAAAGTGCCATTGGTGGTGACAATTTCATCGGGGGTAATCGAGCAGCCCGCATCCATCAATCGGCGCGCGACTTCGTGCCGCAAAGACTGACACCCCGGCGGCACATCATAACTGTGAGCAATCACAGACTGATTGCGTAAGGCTTGCCCCATCAAGCGATTGAGGGTCTCTAGCGGCAGCATTTCCATACTGGGAACGGCTCCGGCGAGATTAACGCTGTGCTCATGATGAACATGGCGAAGCATTTGAAACGCCATTGAATTATCTACTGAGCTGGCTTTTTTCGGCGGTTTGGATTGGTCGGGTTCTTCTGGGGCAACTAACAGATTTTGCTTGACGTAATAGCCCGACTGAGGACGGACGCACACTAGCCCTCGGTCTTCTAGCAGACGATAGGCTTCCAGAACAGTAGAAATGCTGACCGATAGCTGCTGATGCAAACGGCGCACAGAGGGGAGGCGATCGCCTGGTTGCAGCGTCCCTTCTCGAATGAGCGCACAGATGCGATCGGCGACCTGTTCGTAGAGGCTGGCGGTTTGAGACTGATCGATCAGTTTCACTTTCATGGCAACTTTTCTAGGAATGACTAGGCGATATTCAGGTAATGATTTTTTGTAGTGCAAGCTCTGCCCACCCTACAAAAATCATTACCTCTTGGGACTACCCATGACTGAATTTGAGTGAGATGGGTCGGGGGTGGAGCAGTACAGTTCAGCTGAATGACAACCATAACAGTTGATAAAAAATAAACTGTACTCATAACAATTTAACTTGACTGCCTCTGTTCTGTACTCGTCAGGTGTAAGAAAATTCAAAGTAGGTCAAGAAGATATTCATGAATGCTGTTCATACCTGCTATGAGACAAGCGATTTGATCATTCAGAGTATGGCTCTTAAATTAGTTGGAATCAGTCGGTTTAAATCTCAATCGCACTTCAAATCAATCGCACTTCAAATTGAACTTCAAAAGGTGAGCGTCCTATGAATCCCCACAACTTCTCTTCAGAATCAGACTCGTTTTCAGAATCCAATAGCCCTCTCGATTCGCAGATCATTTTATTTAAGCCTGAGCAGACCTATTCTCAGATTGTTAGCGCCTCAAAACTACGGCGCAGATTGCCAAAATCTCAGAGATTGAATGGGCTATGGGAACGTATCATTAATGCTTTAGCGGGTCGATCGGAACCTCAAATTTACCGCAAGCGCGATCGCCAGGGTAACTGGTATTTCCGTGTCTATGATCCGGTGAGTAGGCAATCTACCACTCTCTCCTCTGAACGGGAATTGCGCACCTGGATTGATCAGCGGTACTATCAATAATTCTGATGAGGTGAGCTAATGCTGGATGAAAGGGCGGCTAAAGAAATTGCTCAGCAGTGGATAGAAGCCTGGAATTCTCACAACCTGGACGAGATTCTGAGTCACTATGCTGAAGAGATTGAATTCTCTTCGCCACTGATCGTTAAATTGCTAGGCAATGCTGACGGTAAAATTCAGGGAAAAGCTGTTCTCAGGGACTACTTTGGCAAAGGACTCAAGGCTTATCCAGACCTAAAGTTTGAGCTGATTCAAGTGTTGGCGGGTGTGAATTGTTTAGTGATTTACTATCGCAGCATTCAGAATCTTTATGCAGCAGAATGGATGATGATTGGCGATCGCAATCTAATCACCCAAGTGCAAGCCCACTACAGTTCCACAGTTTAGAAGTTCCACAGTTTAGAGAGTTCTGTAGTTTAGCTTTAACGCAGAAAAATGATCGAACAAAAGTGCCAAAACTACTATGAGCTGATGGCAGATTACAATCACTGGATGAATCAGAAGCTCTATGCAATCTGTGCAGATATTCCGGATGAACTGCGACAAAAAGATGTGGGCGCGTTCTTTCAATCTATCCATGGCACATTAAACCATTTGCTGTTTGGCGATCGCGTCTGGATGGGTCGATTCATGGGTCAACCTTTTGCGGCAAAGATTGGCGATTTGCTCTACGCAGATTTTGATGAGTTGTGGCAGCAAAGGGAGATGAGCGATCGCCAAATCATTGAATGGTCAAGACAGCTTTCTGATGAGTGGCTAAGCCAACCCTTCTGCTATACCAGTGGTGTTGATGGCAAAACTCGTGAACTCCCTGCTTGGACACTGGTAACCCATATGTTTAACCATCAGACCCACCATCGCGGACAGTTGACAGCGCTGTTACATCAACTCGGCTATGCTCCGGGTGTGACTGATATTCCTTGGATGCCGAGTTTGAATGCGATCGAGTAGATGTAGCCATGCACCACTGAAATTAAGCACAATGAAAACGCGATCGCAGACTGAATTTCTGGAACAGGGGCAGCTTAGAGAACAGGTAAAATTCTGGCGTGATCCGGCACTTAACAACACGGAGATGCTGCGGGCAACCTACGTTACCCATTCTTTTTCGCGCCACACCCATGAAGGCTATGCAATCGGCGTGATTGATGCCGGAGTGGAAGAGTTTACCTATCAAGGAGCAACCCATCGGGCGATCGCGGACAGCATTGTGATTGTGCATCCGGGGGAAGTACATACCGGACATGCGGGAGCCGATGAAGGCTGGCAGTATCGAATGCTCTATCCAGATGTGGGGCTTTTGCAGAGGGCGATCGCTGAGCTTCAAGAAAGCTCGGCAATGATTCCTTATTTTCCTAATCCCGTGATTCTAGATGATGAGCTAGCAGGACAGTTGCGCCGACTCCATATGGCGCTGGAAGCGACAAGCTCTCAGCTAGAGCGAGAATCTCGGTTTCTCTGGACGCTGACTCAGCTTATTTTGCGCTACGCGCAGCATCGTCCTATAGTCCTGCCCATCAGTCCAGAGCGTGGGGCGGTTTTGCGGGTGCAAGATTATCTCCATGCCTGCTTTGCAGAATCCATTTCCCTCGATCATCTGGCTCAAATTGCTGATCTCAAGCCATTGCGCTTGCTGCGGGTTTTTCAGCGAGAAACGGGATTGCCGCCCCATGCTTACCTAGTGCAGCATCGAGTCCAGCAAGCCAAGCTGATGCTGTCTAGTGGAAGGGCGATCGCTCAGGTTGCCTATGATACGGGCTTTACCGATCAGAGTCATTTAAACCGTCACTTCAAGCGTTTAGTGGGTGTTACGCCAGGGCAATATGCGATCGGTTGTCGAGGGCAAAGAGTCGGCTGAGTAGGGGTGAAAAATTGTACAAGACGGATGGCTTGAGCTTCTTTATGCTTGAGAGCAACACTGTTTTGTGACTGCGCCATGGATGTATCTCACCCTATTTCAAACGCTTCGCCGCGATCGGAATTGCTTGCCGGAGCCAGAGCCATTTTTCCGCTGGTTGTGGGTGCAGTGCCGTTCGGGATTATTTTCGGGACGCTGGCGGCCGGGAGCCTGTCTTTTGCGGGCACACTTGCCATGTCGATCTTTGTGTTTGCGGGTTCATCCCAATTTATTGCGATCGGTCTACTTGCTTCTGGGACGGCTGCACCGCTGATTATCTTGACAACGATCGTGGTGAATTTGCGGCATTTGCTCTATGCGGTGAGTCTGGTGCCGCACCTGCAAAAGCTGTCGCAGTTCTGGAAACTGGTGCTGGGGTTTTGGCTGACGGATGAAGGGTTTGCGGTGGCGATCGTCCGATATGATCAGCGAGATATTTCCCCGAACAAACATTGGTATCATCTAGGCGCAGCTCTGTTCATGTATGTGAATTGGGTCATTTGCACCTTAATTGGTCTGACGATCGGTCGCTGGATACCCAATGCAGCGAGTTGGGGACTCGATTTTGCAATGTCCGTGACGTTCATCGGCATGGTGATTCCCTATGCCAAAAACTATCCGATGGTGGTGACGATCATCGTATCTGGAATCACCGCGCTATTGGCACATGGATTACCCCATCAGCTGGGGTTGATGGTGGCAGCGATCGCAGGGATCACGGCAGGGATGATGACAGAACGAAAGACTAGGTAAAGCATATGAACGAGTTTCTTTTAATTGGCGGCATGGCGATCGTTACCTTCCTGATTCGCTATCCGGTGCTAGCAATGAGCGGACGCATCAAGCTGTCACCTCAGTTCCTAAAGATCTTAGGCTACGTGCCGCCTGCGGTGTTGACGGCGATCGTCGTCCCAGCGGTGCTGATGCCAGAGGGAAATCAAATCTTGTTGAGTTACATGAATGCGCGATTAGTGGGCGCGATGGCTGCAATCGCCGTTGGATTCTGGCGCAAGGATCTGCTGCTGACGATCGGGGTAGGAATGGCTGTGTTTTTTGGGTGGCAAGGGCTGCTGGCTATGCTGGCAGGTAATGCTGGATAGCTTCCTCGATAAATTTCTGCCAGGTTTCATTCGGTGTCCAGATTTTATCCATCTCTGCTTTCGCAGTTTCGGGATCAACCTGCTGCTGAGTGACGCGATAGAGGTAGATGAAAGCAGAGACGCGCATATTCATCGCGCAATGAACAAATACCTTCCGATCGCTGTTCTCTTTCAGGGTCTGAAAGAAGCGATCGAGATCTTCTAGCGTCGGGTTCTCCCAAATCACTGGAATATGGACATATTGGATGCCTTGAGATTCTACGATCGCTTGCTCATGGGCGATCGCGTTGGTGGAGGTGGGCAGCGCTAAGTTAACAATTACCTGATATCCAGCCGCTTGAATCTCTGCAAACTGAGCTTCGGTGGGCTGACCTGCTGTAGCAATATTGTCCGTAATGGGGACGAAGTTGTAGATCTGCTCAAGAGTGTTGGGAGACATAGAGGTTCATTGCTGTGATGATGAGTGACGAAATTTTAGGCGATCGGCATTTCTCCCCGAAAGATACAGTTCCACCTGTCTTGAGGGATAGCAGAGCGAGGAGCGAGATTTAGATCCCCGGATGCTTGAAGAATCCGGGGATCTGGGCGCTTGTATTTGAGGGAAGTTACATCATGATGCGGTTGAGAACGCACATGACCTTATCGGGGCAGGTGGGAACAGGAATGGGTCGGCTCCATGCCCCTGCCTCGGCAATGCCAAGCGTGTGCTGTCGCAGAATATGCGCTCTGACGTTGTCTTCGGTGCCGATAACGAGGGTGGTGAGAATGCGCGGATCGGGGTTGATCGGCTGAATTGAGACAGGACTATAGGTCATGACGGTTGTTTCACTCCACTATGTAGGTTAAGGAACTGAGCTGAGAAGATGCCCAAAACCAAAGCCACCCTGCTGCTTTTTTGCCAAGCTTTTTGGGCATGGCGAAGTCAGGGTGGCTAGCGGAGTGATAAACTGCCCTCTAGCCCTCCGAACTGGTTACGCAGTTTTGAGGGTTAGTCGCCTGTCGCTGTTAGCGCAGCTTCAGGTGACGCTTTAGTTGCGGATCTCTTGGTGTACGGCTCTTTTTTTGTACTGAGATATGAGAGTACTGGAGAACGAGGCTTTTCGCAAGTGGTTTTTGATACAGGTTTACACGATCGCCCTTCTCTTCACGGCGATTTCTGCGGAAAGTGAAGCGATCGCCCTTCTGTTCTCGGAAGTACGGGTTCTAAGCTCGAAGTTCCGTGGTTAAAAGTGGAAATCCCCAGCTTTGAGGATAAAGGGCGAGGATTAGAGGGCGATCGCTCTGCTTGAGGGGTTGTGGAGACTGGGGGAGCGATCGTAACGACCAAACTTGCTGTCGTCACTACAGACCTTGCTGTGGCTGCTACAAACCTTGTGGTTGTGATCACAGGCTTTGTGGTCGTTAGGACGGGAATTGCTGGGGTAGCGATCGAACTTACTGCCGTCAGTACAGGACTCTATTTATCCTCATCCTGGCTTATTCAAAGCATCCCCAACGTTGATAACTTTCCGCCTGAGCGAACCACAATTCCAACTAGGTACCCTAGTCCCAAGCCCAAAACAGAAGTTCCAGCCAAAATCAGAAATATCTGAAATCTATTGCAATATTTTAGAAGTCCTTCCCCAGCCAAAGCCCCAGCCAAAGCCCCAGCTGAAATCACAACCAAAAATAGCAACCCAGCCACAGTCAAAACCAAAGCTAAAACTACAGCCATAGCCACAGCCATAGTCCCAGCCACAGTCTCAGTCCCAGCTAAAGTCACAGCCAAGGCCAGAACCCCAGCCACAGCTACAGCTACAGCCATAGCCACAGCTATAGCCGGCGTGAAATCTGTGTACAGTACGAAATCTGTGTACAAGAAAAAACCCATAAAGCCACATATAGTGAGAACTCCTAACAGCCAGCCCCAAGGAATGGAGATTCTCTGCGCTCTCAAATCAGCTTGTCTAAAAGAAATTGGAGGAAGTTGATAGGAAATATCTGGAGTCTTGGGGTGTTCTAAAACGATAGGGGGTTTCTCTACTCTTGGCTCAGGCTGTACATAAGGAGGTTGAGAAATACTACGAGTAGGCGTTTGGGCTTTAGGCTTTTCCAAGAACTGTAGCCACGCCTGCATTGATTGAGGTCGGTCTTTGGCTTCCAGCGCCATCCCTCGCAGAATTGCTCGATTCAACTCATCGCTGAGTCTTGCATTCACCCGATTAGGCGGAACCAGAGAAGCATTGTTGTATTTACGAGCTGTCGAGATGGCGGGGCGTTCACCCGTAGCGGCATAGTACAGAGTGGCGGCAAGGCAGTAGACATCAACACTGGTCTCTCGGCTCCCCTTCATCAGTTGCTCGTAAGGGGCAAATCCCTTATTTCCAGCAGTTCCGGTTGTGCTTTGCGTAGAGGGAACCAGTTCCTTGGCAATGCCAAAGTCAATCAATATCGCTCTACCATCACTCCGCAGCATGATATTCCCAGGGTGAGCATCGCGGTGAACCAGACCCGCTCGATGCATGATGCTAAGCGCTTCCCCAATTTGACGAATGCAGGGCACAATCTCAGCCTCTGGAATTGCGCCTGTCCGCTTCACCCGTTGAAACAGATTTTCTCCCGACACATAATCCATCACCATACAGGGAATATCGCCCTCCTCAAACAGATCCCGAACTCTGACAATGTGCGGATGCGGATCTTGGGACAGCCTTTCCAGCATTTGCCCCTCTCGAATAAAGCGATCGACGTATTTGTCGTAGTCTGGATCGTGCCTCAGATACTCATTCGGCGTTTTAATAACCACATCTGCCTTCAGCCGAGTATGTAGCGCTTTGTATGTAATCCCAAACCCACCTTGACCCAACACATCGCTAATGATGTATTTGCCATTTTGTAGTGAATGTCCATTTGTCCAAGGCATAAGCTAGCAGGTGAGTGAAGGAAATAAAGCAACGTACAGAATGTCCTAAAGCCCCCTTTTTAAGGGGGTTGGGGGGATCGGTTTTCAGTGTTGCAATGGGTAGATCCCCCTAAATCCCCCTTAAAAAGGGGGACTTTGATTAAGAGAGTTGCACACTGCGTTACGGAACTTCAAGGCGTTTGTGTTTGAGTCGGGGTAGGCGTTGAGTCAGGCTTTGTCGCTTCCATCAGTGCCGCAATGCCTTGAAGCCCTGCCAAGAGTGCGCCAATGGCAGCAATTCCTGCAAAAATTAGTTGCCAAGTTTCCAATTTTCGTTTGGGTTCTGGGCTGCTCGTCAAAGTTGTGGCTTGCTGCGATACAGCCGCTTCTGGCTGAGGCAATGCCTTCAACCACTCGCTTACAGATTGAGGACGATCGCCACCTTTCAACTTCATCGCCCAATCGATCGCCTGTCTAGTCTGCCCACTCATACTCTTTGGAAAAACTAGCCTCTTGCCGGGATTCTGGCGATCCGCGGCACTTGGAGGCGTTTCTCCTGTCAGCAAAACATACAGCGTTGCGCCCAAAGAATAGACATCCGTATAGGCTCCCCGATCGCCACTCCGAGAATACAGCTCCAGAGGCGTAAATCCAGGCGAAATTTCCTCAGTGCGTGTCTGCGTCAGATCCAGCTCAAAGTCTCGCGCCAAGCCAAAATCAATCAAGACCGCCTCAGATTTACCGTTGCGAATTCGCATCAGGATATTTCTAGGCGTAACGTCCCGATGCAGCAACCCGTTCTGATGCACGACTTCCAGCGCTGAGCCAATTTGCCGAACATACTCAAGCGCTTCTGCTTCCGGCAGAATGGGGCGATCGCGCTTATCCAGCGTCGTTCCAGCAATGTACTCCATCGGAATACACCAGATGCTATCCTCCAAAAAAGGCTGCTCAGCTTTGACAATGTGGGGATGACGGCACTGAGCCAACTTGAAAGCTTCCTGTACAAATACCTGCTGCAACCGATCGCAGTCTAATTGATGCATCGCCTCATCATTCGGCGTTTTAATGACGATCGCCTCACCTTGCGGAGTTTTAGCCAGATAGGTCACACCTAACTGTCCGACCCTCAGCACATCCTCGATCGTATACCTGCCCTTCTGCAACTGCTTCCCTGGTGCCCAAACCACTGCTGCTCATCGCCTCGATCGTCTGAGCCAATTCTTGCACGGATCTTCTAGATTCCTCTAGGTGAAGAGAAACTGCAAAACCGTATTATTTTTAACGTAGCTTTGAGAAAGTAGCCAAATTTGACTTAGTCAAAATTAGAGAGATTCCCAGTCTTCTCTACTAATATCTGCTTGCTTCAGGATCTTCAACAAAAATGGTTTGCTGATCCCACCCGAATGCGGGTTTGGAATTGTAATCTTCAGGCTACCTTTGACCATGTTGAGATGCTTGCCACCAGAGTAAGGTCCTGAAAAACCGCATAGCTTGAGGTAACGAATCAAGTCTCTGTGGCTGATGGAACCGATTGGCGGCATTAGGCAGCTTCCTCCTGCTGAATGCCAAGGCTAATTCCGTCAATTGTAGGCATCTCATGCCCCAGCTTCAATCCCAAAAGTATCCAACCTTCTAGCGCATCCTGAAGCAGCTCACGACAGTCCTCTAGAGTTTGCGCATTAGTCATCACGCCAGGGCAGGGCAGGATTTCCCCATAAAATGTCCTGTCTTCCAGCAATTCATAGGTAGCCTGATGCATGGCGGCTTGGATATAAGTTGTCAAGATATTCATCGGTGACGATCGACCCGCTACGGATATTTACAGCATAGCTTCACAGACAAAGAGCGCGATCGCCTCCCCAAAAATGAACTATTTCTCGCAAGGGCGTAGATAATCTAGACATAATTCATTGCATGATCTGTCCAAATCCAAGCATGATCTGTCCAAATCCAATCTTGTGAGCAGTGGCTATGATTCCTGGAGAACTCTTTGTAGAACCTGGCGAAATTGAACTTAACGCCGGACGACCCACCACCCAGCTAACGGTTGCTAACACGGGCGATCGCCCTATCCAAGTTGGCTCCCATTTTCACTTTTTTGAAGTCAACCCCGCACTGCGATTCGATCGCGCTCAGGCAAGAGGGCTACGGCTCGATATCCCCGCAGGCACCGCCGTCCGGTTTGAGCCAGGAGACGAGCGCGAGGTGGCATTGGTACCGTTTGTGGGCAGTCGGCAGGTTTACGGGTTAAATGGGCTAATCAACGGCGCATTGGATGCTGATGCCTCAGCTACAGTCGAAAAGCCTGATGCCAAGAAGAAAAGCGACGGCAAGAAGAAAAAGAAATAGGCTAATTCCTCCCTCTATCTCCTCCTCTCTCCACCCAACGAACCTTTCATGCTGCTAGTCACCCTGCCATCCATCAACCTAGAGTTCTTGAAAGCCGTCAAAGGCATGGTCTCGATCATCCGCGACCCCAGCCAGACCGAATCTGTTTTCGACATCGTGGAAGGAATGCGCCACACCGAAGCCAGCAAGTTGGCAGTCGAATACATTAAATCTAAGCCCGGAGTGGCTGAGGTTGTTAAAGAACGGTATCTGGCACCCACGCCCGACCTGGATAAACTCCTAGAGTGCCCTCCAGAATCTTTGGGCTATGCCTACGCCTCAGCAATGAAGGCTCAAAATTTTGACCCAGAGTTTTATCGCAAAATCGCAGTAGAAGATGACCTCAGCTACATCTTGCTGCGCTTACGGCAAAGTCACGACATCTGGCACACCGTGACGGGCATGAGTACCGATGCGACGGGCGAGATCGGCTTACAGGCGTTTAGTCTGGCGCAAACCCACATGCCTTTGGCGATCATCCTCATCGCAGGTGGTTTGCTGAAAACCCTAAAAACCCCAACCGAACTCGATCGCCTCCTCGATCGCATCGCCGTAGGCTACCGGATTGGCACAAAAGCTAAGCCTTTCTTGGCACAAAAGTGGGAAGAGGGCTGGGATAAGCCTCTGGCTGTCTGGCGATCGGAATTAGGAGTCGAGGAAATGCAGGAATACAAGCCCTAGCGATCTGCCAATCTAGCAATCTGCCAATCTAGTAATCTGCCAATTATTAGACGTGTAGATGGGGAGATGGCAATCCTCATCCACCCATCTACTCATCTCCCCGCCAACTATTACTTGACTACCCACTAGGTAGAGAGCGTTAAGTCACTTATGTATAAACTCTATGACTATCGCCCTTCTGGTAACGGTTACAAGGTGCGGCTGTTACTGACGCAGCTTGGTATTCCCTATGAATACATCGAGAAAAACATTATTAAGGGAGAAACGCGTACACCCGAATTTCTGGCAATCAATCCTAACGGGCGGATTCCGGTATTGGAACTAGAGCCAGGAGTTTATCTGGCAGAATCAAACGCGATTTTGATTTACCTGAGCGAATCAACCGCATTTTTGCCAAGCGATCGGCTCAATCGCGCCTATGTCATGCAGTGGCTCTTTTTTGAGCAGTATAGCCACGAACCCAACATTGCCACCTCGCGCTTTATTATGTCCTATCTGCAAAAAACAGATGAGTATCGAGAGGTGCTAGAGAAAAAGCGTGAATTAGGCTATGCGGCGCTGGACGTGATGGAGAAACGGTTGGCGGATCATCTTTTTCTGGTGGGTGACTACTACACCATTGCCGATATTGCGCTATTCGCCTACACCCATGTGGCTGAAGAGGGCGGCTTTAGTCTAGAGCCGTATCCAGGAATTCGAGCTTGGATCGATCGCATCAAGAACCAGCCCGACCATATCCAGATCACTCAATCTCATCTTGCTTAGGATCGCGTACACAATAAAGCCCCATAGTTTTTTGGAAGTGTCGCGCTCCGCACGACACCCCCAAAAAACTATTACAGGCTAATTAATTTTTGGGTATTGCTAATCCCAGGGATTAGCAACGCCAATTTTTGATCCTTAGTAAAATTATGTGATGGAAAATATTGCTCTTTGTTGCTGTTGAGTAACCCAAAGTGACGTTTTGAAAATTCTCCGTAATCATGCGGTTATTTTTATAGGAGTGTAGCTCTTAAGCTTTATTTAAGAAGATCTGGTTAGAAATCTAGCAGGCTACCTATGCTCAGCGCCGATCAATTAATTTCCTATGCCGCCGCTTCAATTGACACCTGCGCAACTGAGGAACTACAGCATCGCCTGAGCCTTTACCAAGTGTTTCTCAAGCTTTATGAACAGCATCGCGGTTTGCTAGATGAGATCTTGAATCTCGAAAATTCGGGCAGCAAATCCTTGGCAGGTGTGACCCTTCCCTACGTACAGGGTGTCGTTTTAGACAACACAGTTCATTTAACAACGAACCTCTTGCAGGGCAAAACTCAGATGCTGTTCCAGCCCCAACAGGTTTGGATACTGGGGCGTGACCCGCACAAAGCCAGCGTTGCGGTTCAGGAGGGTCGCCTGTCTCGCTGCCACGCGGCAATTCACTACATCGCCGACAAAGGTTTCTTCCTAGCGGATTTGGGCAGCAGGAACGGCTCATTCATCAACGGCGAACGAGTCTGGCGATCGACTCTCTTAAAAGATGGCGATCGCATTCGCTTGGGCAGCCTATCTTTTGTTTTCTTCCTCTGCCAGACAGCACAAACGCTCGAACCTCTGTCGCCTGAGATGCTAGCTCACCAAGAGGTGAAGCAATTTTTGACTCATTTGCCCGCAGGTGGCTATGAGACTAGACAGGAGGCTGGGCAGGAGTCGCAGCCATCTAGGGACGACAGTGTATCCGTATCCGTCAATTCACTCCAAGGTACCTTTACATTCATGCATCTTGATGCGGACTCTCAGTAGATCGCAATTTAGGGTTTTGTGGGGGGGGGGGGGCGCCCCCCAAAAAAAAAAAAAAAAATTAAAAAAAAAAAAAAAAAATTTAAAAAAAAAAAAAAAAAAAAATTATAAAAAAAAAAAAAAAAAAAAAAAAAAAAAAAAAAAAAAAAAAAAAAAAAAAA